>CAOJKK010000007.1 GCA_948437895.1 uncultured Clostridium sp. | reverse complement strand
CTACTGTGTATGACCACATTTTATTATACCATTCATAACTCTCTTCTGGTTCACAAACAACAATCATTTCTTGTTTCTCAAATTGATGTATTCTATAAACACCTCTTTCTTCTATACCATGAGCACCTTTCTCTTTTCTAAAACATGGAGAATATGATGTCATTGTATATGGAAGTTCTTGCTTTGGTAGAATTTGTCCTTTGAATTTACCTATCATAGAGTGCTCGCTTGTACCTATTAGATATAGATCTTCACCTTCTATTTTATACATCATTGCATCCATTTCTTCAAAACTCATAACACCTGTTACAACATCACTACGAATCATAAACGGAGGAACGCAATAAGTAAATCCTTTATTTATCATAAAATCTCTAGCATAAGATATAACTGCAGAGTGAAGTCTCGCAACATCTCCTATTAAATAATAGAAACCATTACCAGCTACTCTACGAGCAGATTCTAAATCTATACCAGCTAAGTTTTCCATTATTTCTGTATGATATGGTATTTCATATTCAGGAACAACAGGTTCACCATATTTTTGAATTTCAACATTTTCAGAATCGTCTTTTCCTATTGGAACAGACTCATGAATAATATTTGGTATTCTCATCATAATTTCTTTTATTTTGTTATTATATTCAGAAGTTTCTTTTTCTATATTCTCTAATTTAGAGTTGATTTCATTTACTTTAGCCTTAGTGATTTCTGCTTCTTCTTTTTTTCCTTCACGCATTAGATTTCCAATTTCCTTACTAAGAGAATTACGATCCATTCTAAGAGTATCACCCTCTAATTGAAATTCTCTGTATTTTTTATCTAATTCAATGACTTCATCAACTAACTCTAATTTGTTATCTTGAAATTTCTTTTTAATATTTTCTTTAACTAAATCAGGATTTTCTCTTACAAATTTAATATCTAACATAAAGACCCCCTATTTATTATTTACTAATAAAACAAGTTTACTATAAATATCATGTAATTTCAAGCATATGCAATTATTTTGTACTAAAACAATATATATGTCTTGTTTTTTTTTACGAAAAATTATATAATGAACACATTAGTTAAATTATGGAAGGAAGGAAGTAAATTTATGGTTGTTGGTAAAGAAGAAATTTTGCATATAGCAAAACTTGCAAACCTTAATATTAAGGAAAATGAAATTGATGAATATGCAAAAAATTTACAAGACATCTTAAATTTTGTAGATGTGTTAAACAGTGTAGATACAGAAAATGTTGAAGAGTCAATAGGAACTGTGAATAATTCAAATGTATTTAGAAAAGATGAAATAAAAGAATTTGGAGATAGAGATATTTTATTACAAAATGCACCTGATCAAGAAGACGGAATGTTTAAAATTCCTAAAGTTATATAAGGAGGTAAATAATGGAACTTTATGAGTTAACAGTTCATGAATTATTAGAAAAATTAGATAATAATGAAATAAGTGTAGAAGATATAACAAAAAGCTATGTAGATAGAATAAATGATAAAGAAAAAGATGTACAAGCTTTTGTTACTATTTCAGATAAAGAAGCTTTAGAAAAAGCAAAACAAATTAAAGAAAGAAAAACAGAATTTGCAGGTATTCCAATTGGAATAAAAGATAATATGTGTATTAAAGGAACTAAGACAACATGTAGTTCTAAAATGTTAGAGAACTTTGTTGCTCCATATAATGCAACAGTTATAGAAAAATTAAATGAAGAAAATATGATATATCTAGGAAAGCTTAATATGGACGAGTTCGCAATGGGAGCTTCAACAGAATATTCTGCATTTAAGAAAACAAGAAATCCTTGGAACTTAAACACAGTTCCAGGAGGATCAAGCGGCGGATCTGCTGCTGCCGTAGCAGCTGATTTAGTGCCATGGGCTCTAGGATCAGATACAGGCGGATCAATACGTCAACCAGCATCTCTATGTGGTGTTGTTGGATTAAAGCCTACATATGGTTTGGTTTCAAGATATGGATTAGTAGCATTTGCATCTTCACTTGATCAAATAGGACCAATTACAAAAGATGTAACAGATAGTGCAATGTTATTAAACTTAATTACTGGTTATGATGAAAAAGATTCTACATCTGTAAATGTAGATAAAAAAGATTATACTAAAGCATTAAGAGAAGATGTTAAAGGATTAAGAATAGGTGTTCCAAAAGAGTATTTTGGAGAAGGTATAAATGAAGAAGTAAAACAATCTGTAAAAGAAGCTATAAAGAAATATGAAGAAATGGGAGCAATAGTAGAAGAATGCTCATTAGACATAGCAGATGAATCACTAGCCGTTTACTATATCATAGCTTGTGCAGAAGCAAGTTCAAACTTAGGAAGATTTGATGGAATAAGATATGGATACCGTACAGAAAACTTCAATTCATTGAAAGATATATATAGAAATTCAAGAAGTGAAGGGTTTGGAGCAGAAGTAAAAAGAAGAATAATTCTTGGTACATATGTTCTTTCATCAGGATATTATGATGCATATTATAAAAAAGCACAAAAAGTTAGAACATTGATCAGAAAAGAATTTGAAAAACTATTTGAAAAATATGACGTGTTATTAACACCTACATCACCAAGTGTGGCATATGAGATAGGTTCAAAATCAAATAATCCATTAGAGATGTACTTAGCAGATCTTTGCACAGTAACTGTTAATATTGCAGGACTTCCAGGAATATCAGTGCCATGTGGTGTAGATAAATCTGGTATGCCAATAGGTATGCAATTAATAGGGAAACATTTTGGTGAAGAAACAATTTTAAGAGTTGCATACACATTTGAAAAACAAGCTAATTTTAGAGAAAAATATAAACCAGAATTTAAAAAATAATAAAAAGGAGAAGATTTTAGATGTCAAGAGAAGATTATGAAATAGTTATAGGGCTAGAAGTTCATAGTGAGTTATCTACAAAAACAAAAATATTCTGTTCTTGTCCTACTGAATTTGGAGGAGAACCAAATACTCATTGTTGCCCAGTATGTATGGCAATGCCAGGAACACTTCCAGTTTTGAATGAAAAAGTAGTAGAATATGCTATAAAAGCAGGACTTGCTACAAATTGTACAATAGCAGATGTAAGTAAAAATGATAGAAAAAATTATTTCTACCCAGACTTACCAAAAGCATATCAAATTTCTCAATATGATATGCCACTTTGCGAACATGGATATATAGAAATAGAAGTAGGCGGAGAGAAGAAAAAAATAGGTCTTACAAGAATACACATTGAAGAAGATGCTGGTAAATTAAATCATGATGATTATGGAAGAGGAAGTTTAGTTGATTTAAATAGAGCAGGAGTTCCACTAATTGAGATAGTATCAGAACCTGATTTAAGAAGCAGTGAAGAAGTAGATTTATACTTAAAGAAATTAAAATCTATACTAGAATATATAGAGGTATCGGATTGTAAAATGCAAGAAGGGTCTTTAAGAGCAGATGTTAATGTATCTGTAAGAAAAAAAGGTGCTAAAGAATTCGGAACTAGAACAGAAATGAAAAACATGAACTCATTTAAATCAATTACAAGAGCAATTGATTACGAAGCAGAAAGACAAATAGAAGTTCTAGAAGAAGGCGGAAAAATAGACCAAGAAACATTAAGATGGGATGATGTATCTGGAAAGACTTTCCCAATGAGAGACAAAGAAGATGCACAAGATTATAGATATTTCCCAGATCCAGATCTAGTTACAATTAGAATATCTGAAGAAATGAAAGAGAATATAAGAAAAAGTCTTCCTGAAATGCCTGAAAGCAGAAAGAAAAGATATATTGAAGAATATAAATTACCTGAATATGATAGCAATATATTAATATCATCAAAATATTTCTCTGATTTATTTGAAGGTGCAACTAAAGTATGTAACAATCCTAAAGCAGTTAGTAACTGGATAATGACAGATATAACAAAAGAACTGAATGATAAAGAATTAGAGCCATCAGATATACCATTTACAGCTGATCAATTAGGTAATTTAGTAATATTAATAGATAAAGGAACTATCAGTTCAAGTATTGCAAAAAAAGTATTAGATGAAATGTTTAAAGAGCCAAAAGACCCACAAAAAATAATAGAAGAAAAAGGATGGATCCAAATATCAGATGAAGGTGCTATTAAAGAAGTAGTACTAAAGATTTTAGAAGCAAATCCACAATCTATTGCAGATTATAAAGCAGGAAAAGACAAAGCAGTAGGATTTTTAGTAGGACAAGCAATGAAAGAAACAAAAGGAAAAGCAAATCCTCAAATGCTTAATAAAATGTTCTTAGAAGAATTAAATAAATAAATTTCAATAGGGACGGAGCAAAATGTAAAAAAAATTACATTTTGCTCCGTCCCTATTGTTAAATTAACTGTTTTTTTATATTATCTATTGTAAATGCACATATAAAAAACATAACTCCAAATGTTAATCCTGTTTTAAATAAGATTAACCCAGAATCATATAATATGTGAGATATAGGATTTAATATGTATAGAGCTGAAATTATGCATGATATAATACATACAACAAATGAGAATCTAAATCCAGATATCATTACTTTTAATATATCTTTTTCTATGTTCTTTGCACTATCTATAAATTTTTTTATCATTCTAAAATACCTCCTAATAATTTAACATCCATATATTAATCGTAACATAGAAAATTCACTAAATCAAAGGTAAGTATTGGAAGAATAATTAATAAGGATAATAAAAAAATTCCCATTTAATAATAGGAATTTTAATATATTTTAATTAATATTTTATTCTGAAATTGAATTTAGTTTTTTTGATAAATTAGATTTTTTTCTAGATGCAGTATTCTTTTTGATAACTCCTTTTGAACAAGCACCATCGATTTTTTTAACAGCTTCTTTGAAAAGTTTTTCAGCATTTTCTTTATTTCCTTCAAGAACTGCAGCCTCGAATTTTTTTGTAGCTGTTTTGTATTCAGATTTAACCATATTATTTCTTAATGTTTTCTTTTCAATAACACCAACTCTTTTTATTGCAGATTTGATATTTGGCATACTTTTGCACCTCCTTAAAGTCAAAATAAAATTCACTTTTTCTATTTTACCATGTAAAAATAAAATTTGCAAGCAAAATTGAAAAAAAGCACAAGCTATTTTAAAAAAACTTTATAGAAATATAAATTTAAAGGATCTTAACTAGATTTTATTACAATAAAACAAGAGGTGATTTGCATCACCTCCCATTTTCAAGAGCTACATGTCAGAGTGTAAACCTTCTTCATCAACATAAAAGCCATGATGAGGGAACTTTTCACTGTCGTAATGTCCAGTGCCATCATCTTTATAGCCGTCTCTTTCCAAAGCTCTTCTGGCATCACGCTCTTTAGAAGTCATATCAAATGGATACCTCATTTTACTATTACTTCCTTTTAGCAAATTAATAAATTTACTATTTATATCTCTACACAGTACTGACCGTTCGTGTATTTAACGAGATATACAAATAAATTTATATATAAATTATATCATTATTTATGTTAAATGTAAACAGCTTTTATGGTAACAATAAAATATTTACAATTATGAGTTTTAAATATATAATATAAAAAGAGGTGAATAAATGGAAACTTTAGAAAAGGCAAGAGAAAATATGATACTTAGGGAAAGTGTCTTATCAAAATATGCATGCAAATCTGAAAATGGAATTTTATTAAAAGAAGACAAAGAAGATATTAGACCAATATTCTTTAGAGATATAGATAGAATTATACACTCACTTGGGTATACAAGATATATAGATAAAACTCAAGTATTTTCATTTGCAAAGAATGATCACATTACACATAGAGTTCTTCATGTCCAATTAGTTTCTAAGATAGCAAGAACTATTGGAAGAAGTCTAAGACTGAATGAAGATTTAATTGAAGCAATAGCATTAGGGCATGATATAGGACATAGTCCATTTGGACATAAGGGAGAAAAATATTTAAACGATATATGCATAAAAGAGAATATAGGGTATTTCTGTCATAATGCGCAAAGTGTTAGGGTGTTAAAAGAATTAGAAGAACTAAATATAAGTCTTCAAACATTAGATGGAATACTTGCACATAATGGAGAGATACTTATAAACAAATACGAATACAATGAGAATAAAACAGAAGATGATTTTGTTATAGATTTAAATAGTGCATTTCATGAAAAAGACTATAGTAGAAAAATAGTTCCAATGACATTAGAAGCATCTGTGGTAAGGTTATCAGATATAATAGCATATGTAGGTAGAGATATCGAAGATTCAATAAAAATGGGAATTATCCAAAGAGAAGACTTACCTAAAGATATAACAGATGTATTAGGTGATAATAATTCTAAGATTGTCGATACATTAATTAAAGATATAATAATAAATAGTTTTGATAAACCATACTTAACATTTTCAAAGGAAGTATTTGAAGCTTTAATGAAATTGAAAGATTGGAATTATAAGTATATATATGCATCAGAAGAGGCTAATAAGCACCAATATTTAATTGAAGATCTTTTCTATAAATTGTATTATTGCTATTTAGATAAAATAGAAAAGTTTGAATCTGATTGTAGTGATTTATCAGATTCCGAAAAAAATCTATATGACTTTATAAATAAAAAGGATAATTTATCGGATATAAAAAGATCAATAATAGACTATATATCAGGTCAAACAGATCAATACTTTCTAAACGAATGTGAAGAACATTTAAGTGGAATTAATTTAGAAGAATTATACAAATAATTTCTATGACTACATAATTATTCTTAAAATGGAATATACTACAAACATAATAGTGTACAAGGAGAAGAATAATTTATGCAATATCGTATAAAAGAAGAAAAAGTAAAAAATGAAATTGAACTTTTAAAGTCAATTATAGATACTAAAAGAGAGTTAGTTATAGCAAATAATAATTTTGAATCAGCAGAAGAAGAATTAGTTGATTATTATTCATATCAAATAAAAGCAAGTAAGGCAAAATTGGATTATCTAATAAAACAAGTAAAAGCAAAAGGCATAGAACTGGATATGATAAATAACTTGCAAATCGGACTAGAAGAGACAAGAGCTATTTAATTAGTAATATTAAGAAAAAACAAGCATAATTATAGTATTAGTAAAGTGGAGGGATAAGCTTATGAACAGTACTAATACTATAATTATTTTTTTAGGATGTATAATGTCAATAATACTATTTGGCAAGATGCTGATATTACCAATAAAAATGATAATTAAACTAGTTATTAATTCAATACTTGGAGGATTAATAATAGCTGGTATAAATTGGATAGGGGCGTCATTTAGTCTACATATTGGACTAAATGTATTTACAGCAATATTTGTACGGTATACTTGGTGTTCCAGGAGCAATACTACTGACTCTGATTAAATTAATACTGTGATAGCAGTGTTAATGTTCTTGATAATATATTGAAAGTGTAATTTTTAAGTGATATAATTTATTTGTATTTTTTAATTAAAGTACTAGTGCTAGTTAATATTAAGGTAATTATGGAGGTGCTTTATGGAAGAAATGAACATCGATAAGGTTTTAGAATTATTAAATAAAGATGGCGGAATACCAGAAGGAGATTATAAATCTATATGTGAAAATATTAACTGTAGTGGACCATGTAGCGCTTGTGGAGCATGTTAACTAAGATATAGGTGAGCATAATTTGTTAAATAACAATAATATTAACTAGCATGAATAAAAGAGGACGATGTCCTCTTTTTTCATATATTAGTAATAAATTGATTGATTCTAATAATGATATAAAATATTTTTATTTTATAGTTCTGTTAACGTGAACCCATTCCGGCCTCCACCACCAAATGAGCCACCTCCGGCCTCCACCAGAAGAAAATCCTCCGTCCACCACTACTATAACTTTCAGCTCTTGTCTTAGCAGTAGTTGCTTTAGATATTCCAGAATTTGAAATAGCATAAATTAAGAAAATATCGTTATAATCATAATTGTAATTTTCAATTATTTCTGGATACAGTTTTTTAAACTGTGTAGACACCTTTTTTGCAATTCCTAGTATTTGAGCAAACATTAGATATTCCTCAAAAAGTGTTACTTCAATTGCTTCTCTTTTATCAATAAGTGTAAATTCTTCTAAGAATTTTTTTAATCCTTTAATTTCTTTTGCCTCTTCCATTAAACTAGGATCAACAACATATTTGCGAGATTTAAAAACTTTAAAATTTGCTACTTCTTGTATAGTTATTTTTCCTTCATGAACAAGAACATCTCTTTCATAGTCTAGAACATTATCAAACCAATTTAATATTGTAGAATAATGAGTAGAACACCATTTTTCGAATTCTCTTGATTCAAGTATTCCATCTCTACTTGCAGTATAGAACATAGAGTGTATACTTTCTTCTAATTTGTTTTCAAAGGTAGAAGATTGGTCTAGAATAATACATGTATCCTCTTTTCTGAATATTTTGCCAACTTCCTTTTTCTCAATTTTTATCTTGTTTTCTTTAAGCCATTTTAAAAGAATAGCACCTAAAAAGTCAGTTTTCTTTTTCATTAAGTTATAATTGTATGCTATAAAATAGCCTCTAAATATATCACCGTTACATGGTATATCTCTAAATAAAGGAACATCCTTTGGAACTTTATTACCAGTTTCTCCAAAGAATAATTTGCTATTATTTGAACTTATAACTCCAAAAATTGAAGTAATAAATACTATAACAAATACAAAAATTAATAATACTGGAGCTATAATATCAACAAAATCGACACTATTTGAATAATGAGTAGCACCTTTTTCTGCCATATTGTGATAATACTCAAAATCATTATTTAGTATATTAGAAGTATTGAAAGTTCCTGATGGAAACTTAACTAAGATAGTCATATATTCATTACTATTTAGCTTACCATCTGATTCCATTTCAATATATCCATCATATACATAGCAGGTACCACCATAGTTTCCATAGCCCCAAACAGGAGTATCAGAAGAATAATCAAAATCACTATGAATTTTAATATATGCTTTTCCTTTTGAATTACCACTAGGTATTAACTCCCAGTAAAGCATTTGAGAATCTTTAAGCTCAGACACAAAATTGGTTATAGTATAACTTAGTGTATATGTATGTCTTCCATATGAACTAATTCCCCAGCATAGTTCAACTCCATCTGAAACCTTATTTATTCCACATTTATATGCTTTATTATTAAAAGAAGAATTCACATTCCACGACGAAAGAGTAGTATAAACTTTTAATTCATCTTTAACAGTGAAATCAGTAAATTTAGAGTTACCTATATTTTTATATGAATGATAGTTTTCGGTCCCATCATTTACTGTATAATCCCAAATTTCACTAACATGAGCATTACCATTTTTATCAATATAGATATCCATGTTTACTGAATTAAGAGTATTTGCCTCTACATTTCCGGATTAAAACAAAAAAGAGAAATATAAAGAATAGAAAAGAACTTTTAAATAATTTTTTCATAATATCCCCCAGCAAATTATTAATTTTAATAATTAAAGTCTATCATATAGATTAGAAAAAGTCTATTGAAAATATTGAAAAATGGCAATATAAATAGTATAATATATATTATACTATTTATATAAGGAGTAATATTTATGGAAGAAATAAAAGTATTAATTGATGAAGAAAAATTACATAAAAGAGTTGATGAGATAGCTAAACAAATAGAAGATGAATATAAAGGAAAAGAAATTATATTTGTTTGTATTTTAAAAGGTTCAATATTTTTTACAGTTGATTTAGCTAAAAGAATAAATGGAGATGTAAAACTAGAATTTATAAGAGTATCTAGTTATAATGAGGGAACAGAGAGCTGCGGAGAAATTAAAATGAAGCTAGATTTAAAAGATAGTATTCAAGGAAAAGATGTAATAGTTATAGAGGACATAATAGACACAGGAAGAACTCTTTCATATTTAATTGAGTATTTAAAAATGAAAAAACCAAACAGTTTAAAACTATGTGCATTATTGGACAAGCCAGAAAGAAGAGTAAAAAAAGAAGTTAAAGTCGATTATACTGGATTCCAAATACCAGATGAATTTGTTGTTGGGTATGGATTAGATGTTGCTGAAAAATATAGGAATCTTCCATATATAGGGTATATAGAACAATAGAATGTAAAAGGGGAAGTGTCCCCTTTTTGTTTTAAAAGAGGTAAATATGTTTAATATAAACGAAGAACTTAAAAAACTTCCAAACAAACCGGGAGTTTATATAATGAGAGATAAAGATGATAATATCTTATATGTAGGGAAAGCAGTTATATTAAAAAATAGAGTAAGACAATATTTTAGAAAGAATAATAAAACTGCAAGAATAGAAAAGATGGTTTCATTAATTGACCATTTTGAATACATAGTTACAGATAATGAAGCAGAGGCATTAATATTAGAGTGTAACCTTATAAAAAAGAATATGCCTAAATTTAATGTGCTTTTAAAAGATGATAAAACATATCCATATATAAAAATAGATATTAAATCAGATTATCCAAATGTATTTATAACAAGAAGATTTCAAAATGATGGAGCAAAATATTTTGGCCCATATGCCAATTCAGGAGCAGCAAAAGAGATGCTAGACTTTATAAAATCACGTTTTCAAATAAGACAATGTAAGAAATTTAAAAGCAATCAAAGACCATGTTTAAATTATCATATAAAGAAATGTTTAGCACCATGTGTGGGATATGTTAGTAAAGATGAATATAGAAAACAGATAGACCAAATAATAATGCTTTTAGAAGGAAAGACAAAAGAGATAATAAGAGAGTTAGATAAAGAGATTGTAGAACTTGCCGAGAAACAAGAATATGAAAAAGCAGCAATATTAAGAGATAAGAAAATAGCTATTGAAAGAATTTCAGAAAAACAAAAAGTATCTAATATAAATGAAAAAGCGATAGATGTAATAGGAATTGCTAAAAATGAATTATCAATTTGCATAGAAATGTTTTTTGTTAGAAATAGCAAAATGATAGGAAGAGAACATTACTTTTTTGAAAACTCAAATGAATTAACAGAAAACGAAACTTTATCTGAATTTATAAAACAATACTATATAAATAAAATAGATTTACCAAATAAAATAATGCTACCAGAAGAAATTGAAGACATCCAATTAATACAAAGTCTACTATCTGATAAAGCTGATAAAAAGATAGAATTTAAAATACCACAAAAAGGCGAAAAGTTAAGATTTATAGAAATGGCAAATAACAATGCTAAAATTACTTTAAATAATAGAACAAAAGAGAAAGAAGATATAGTACTGAAATTGAAAGAAGTATTAAATCTTGAGAAACTTCCAAGGAAAATAGAGTCATTCGATATATCTAACATATCAGGAGAGTATATGGTTGCTGGTATGTGTGTTGCAAAAGATGGAGTAATTAATAAAAACTTAGCAAGAAGATTTAAAATAAAAACAGTATTTACTCAAGATGATCCAAAGTGTATGGAAGAAGTTGTAACAAGAAGAATTAAACATTCAGTAGAAAATCCAAAAGGAGCATTTGGAACATTGCCAGATGTAATTTTCGCAGATGGTGGTATCACTCAGATGAGAGCAATACAAAGAGCAATAGATAAATATGATGTCTACATCCCGATATTTGGTATGGTAAAAGATGATAAGCATAGTACTAAAAAACTAATAGATAAAAACAAGAATGAAATTGAACTAGATGAGAATTTAATGAATTTCATAACAAATATGCAAGACGAAGTTCATAGAATAGCAATAGAATATAACAGAAAATTAAGAGATAAAGATACTACTAAATCTAAACTAGATGGAATAAAGGGAATAGGAGAGAAAAAGAAACAAGAATTACTTAAGAAATTTGGAAGTGTTGAAGGTATAAAAAAGGCTGATATTTTAGAAATTTCAGAGGTAAAAGGAATAACAGAAGAATTAGCAAGAAAAATCAAGAAAGAACTCCTATGAAAGTTGTAATATTTATAGCTCCACCTGAATATTATATTACAAGAAGAAAAAGGACAAGGAGTGTATAAATATGATTGATATTACAAAAGAAGAGTTTTGGGATAATAAATACGAGGAAGTATCTAAAATAGAAAAAAGGACTAATAGAGTATCTGAGTTCATAACTAAACACAAAGTTATAACAGTACTTTTGGCATCATTAGGATTATTAATAACAGCAAATACAATTTTAATATATAATTTTTTTAAAATATTAGAAACAATTTAATTACATTATAGTAATAAATATAATAAGAGAGGTATAAAATGAACATAGCAAAAGAATGGAAAGATTATGAAATAATAGACATGGCAAATGGAGAAAAGTTAGAAAGATGGAAAAATATAAAACTAGTAAGACCAGACCCACAAATAATATGGAAGGACAAGTCATTTCCTAAGGAATGGGATAAAGCAAATGCAATATATAGAAGAAGCAACAAAGGTGGAGGAGGTTGGAGCTATAAATCTAAACTTCCAGAAAGCTGGCAAGTTAAATATAAAGAGCTTACATTTAATATAAAACCAATGGGATTTAAGCACACAGGACTTTTCCCAGAACAAGCTGTAAATTGGGATTGGATGATAAGTAAAATAAAAAATGCAAAGAGACCAATAAAAGTATTAAATCTTTTTGCATATACAGGAGGAGCATCTGTTGCATGCCTATATGCAGGAGCTTCTGTTTGTCATGTAGATAGTTCTAAAGGAATGGTATCATGGGCAAAAGAAAATGTTGTATCCTCTGGACTTCAAGACAGACCAATTAGATATATAGTTGATGATGTAGTAAAATTTGTAAATAGAGAAATAAGGAGAGGAAATAAATATGATGCAATAATAATGGATCCTCCATCATACGGAAGAGGAGCATCTGGAGAAGTATGGCAATTTGAAAACAATATATCTGATTTAATAGAACTTTGTACAAATGTATTAAGTGATAACCCGTTATTTTTCTTAATTAACTCATATACAACAGGAATATCATCAGAAGTTTTAGGTAACTTGTTAAAACTAAATTTAAAGAAATATAAAGGAACAATATCAGCAGGAGAAATAGGACTTCCAATGAGCAATTCAGAGCTAGTACTTCCTTGTGGAATCTACGGAAGATGGGAAAACAAGTAAACAATAATTAATTTATGTGAATTTTATAAAACTGAAAAATCATATATGAAAATAAAAAACAAGAATTTTCATATATGATTTTTTTGCTTTCATAAAGAAAAGTAAAATTACCTTCAAAAAAAATATAAGATTACTACAGACAAACAAATGAGGTGATTTTATTTGATAGAAAAGTTATGTAATAAATTGACAAAAAAGATTCAAAATAAAATGCCAGAGATTGATAATGAAAGAGCAGAAGTTATAAATTATGGGCTTCAGCTAGTAATAGGAGAAGTTCCAAAGGCATTTGTGTTACTTGCTATTGCATATGTATTTGGAGTATTAGAACTTTCAATATTAGCACTACTAGTTATAATGCCATATAAAACTTTTTCAGGAGGAGTACATTTAAAAACACATGTTGGTTGTATAGTGGCAACAAGTTTATTTTATATAGGAAATGCCATTTTAAGTAAAAGTATTATTATAGAACCTATATATATTAAATATGTTTTTATATTAGCAACATGGATTTTTAGTATGATAATGATAAAGTTATATGCTCCAGCAGATACAGAAGCTGTTCCAATATTAAGAAAAAAAGATAGGGATTTAAAAAGAAGATTATCATATATAACAATGACATTAACATTAGTTGTGGCAACTTTTATTAAAAATCCGATAATATCAAATTTATTGATATTTGGAACATTAATTCAAACGATATCAATAACAAGATTAATATATAAATTAACAAATAGCAAATATGGATATGAGGAATATATGAAAAATAAAGAAAGTACAAATTTGGCTTAACTTAAATTTACATATAGAGCAAAGCAGAAGAAAAAGGGGGGATATTAATGTTAAAATTATTAGCAAAGGTTGCAGAAAAATATGCAAAATCTACAAACACAGCATGTGTAATATGGTTTTTTGCACATCAACCAAAAATGCCAACATCTTTAATAAAAGAAGACTAATTCAAAAAGTTGATTTCATATAAAAAGAAGCTGTTTTCGACTTGCAGCTTCTTTTACTATTTAAAAATATATTTCTAGTTGTTGTGTAAATAGCCTCATACTTTTTGTTGTGAATAAATTTAAGTTGTTGTTCTTTTTAAGAATTTCACGAACTTCCCACAATCCAAGTCCATGATTTTTGCCATTATCACCTATTTTAGAAGTATATCCTTTTTCAAATATTCTATTTGTATCTACATTTTTATTTGAATATGTATTTTCAACCATAATTAATTGCCTATTTGCTTTGTTATCTTTTCTAATTGTAATGTAAATATCTTTTTCATTACATTTATTACATGCATCTATTGCATTATCTAAAAGTATTCCAAGAATTCTAGTTAAATCATATGTTTTTATATTTAATGTTTTCAAATCCATAAATATATCAAAATTCATTGCTATTCCCAATTCTTCAGCTTGGTGATATTTAGCAGTAAGTAAACTGTATATAGCAGGATTATTAATAAGTTCAGGATTTAATATTGCAAGATTATTTACTTTAGTACAATCAGCCCTTAAATCAGAATAGTAATCTTTTAATCCTTCCATATTATTTGTTGAAATATATCCACCAATTGCTTGCACAATATTATTGAAATCATGTTTAAAACCTCTAATATTATCATAAAGAATAGTCAAAGTTTTATTATATAGTCTTTCTTCTTCTAAACTTTCAGTAGTTATTTCTAATTTATTTGTTCTTGATAATGTGTGTATACTAATAAAGAAGTATATTAAAAGAACAAGTACAGAAGAAAATGTTATATAAAAAGGTGAGTAATCGTTATAAAATGTTGCAAGGTAAGATTGAATGCAAACTGCAATTATACCAATGAAGAAGTTTAAAAATAAAATACGTGCACTTGTTTTACCAAATTTATCAACCAATTTAATATTTATATTACAGTGATTAAAGAATAAATATATAAAATATGCACAAGCATACATGATAAGTGAAAAAACAATTTTATGAATAGGTATATTAACAAAACTATTTGTTGGAATTCCAGATAGTATTGTGTATAAGTTAAGTATAATTGATCCTAATAATACAAATATAACATAAGGTATAACTTCTGCAAGTATAGCTTTTAATATATTAGTTTTGAAGATAAAATAAACTAATATAGGGCAAGCTAATAAATTAAGAAAAGTATTAAAAGGTGTAGGTATGATTGTTATAGATAATATTGATGTTAATGAAAATAATGATGTATATAATACCTTTTGCTTATTAGAACAATCAATCTTTAAAACTGTTATAAAAAGAAGCATTGTTATAGAAGCTTCGATTATTGCTAGTGGAATACTAATAAATTTAACTAACATCACATTCTCCATTGTTAATGCACTCCATATTGTTTGTAGAATTTCCATTTTTTAAAACCTCCATTATTTCATTTTTGTATTTTGCACCAATAGAGCAAGACTCATTTGGAGCAAAAAGTATAGTATTTTTATTAGAATTTATATCTGATATGTTTTTTACATTTACTATAAAAGACTTATGACATCTCACGAAGTTGTCAGGCAGACAATTTTGTATTTTATTAAAAGAACTATAAGTTTCATATGTACGATTATTAGTGCAAAATACAAGTTTCATACCATCTTTTTTAATATAGTTAACTTCATCTTGGTTTATTATAGTTCTATTGTTATTCAATCTAATAAATTTTGATGGAGTAGACTTCATGTCATCCATCAATCTTAATATTGTTTCTTCTAATCTTTCATCTACAATAGGTTTGGGTAAATAATCAAACGTTTTATACTTGTAAGCGATTAAAGCATATTCTAAATGACCTGTAGTGAAAATTATATATACATCCTTGTTTTTCTTTCTTACCATTTCTGCTATATCGCAACCAGTTGTTTCAGATTTTAAATTTATATCTAGAATTAAAACATCCACTTTATTACTTTCGAGGTAGTTGATTACATCTGACGCACTTAACGCTTTCAGACCAATTTCTGCATCAATGTCATTAGTAATAAAAATGGCTTCTAGCATTTTCGAAAGGCGATTTAATACAGCTGGGTTATCATCACATATAACAAAATTTAACATATATGCCACCTACCTGTAATATAATTAAAATATAAAAAATAATTAAAAATTTCATTTATTTTAAAATGAAAAAAATTCCTTAATTTTCCAGAACATATTTAATATAATCTAAAAAGAAAATAATGTCAATATAAAAAGAATAAAAAGACAAATTTGGAATTTAAAGGTATTTATTAACATATTAGTAAAAGAAATGGAGGCTATGCATGAAGAAAAGGAATATGATGTATATATTGTTAGGAGTAGTAGTTTGTCTATTTACATTTAGCATTATGACTTTAAACAATAACATTAATGAAAATACAGTAACAACAAGTTCTGCATCAGTGCTATCTAACAAAAAAATTGGATGGGGAATAAAAAGAAATGACAATCATGAACAACCAGATTTGGGAAACAGTAATATAAAACTGCTAAACAATTATGATGGAATTGCAATGGGAAATAATCAGGATAAATATGTATATTTAACTTTTGATGAAGGATATGAAGCAGGATATACTTCAAAATTATTAGATGTATTAAATAAGAATGATGTTAAAGCTGCATTCTTTATAACAGGACATTATTTAAACAGTCAGCCAGAATTAGTACAAAGAATGATAGATGAAGGTCATATTGTAGGAAACCATACAGTTAATCATAAAAGTATGCCGGATATTAATGATGAAAAGATAAAAGAAGAAGTAATGAATTTGCATAAGTCAGTATATGAAAAATATGGTTATGAAATGAAATATATTAGACCACCTATGGGGGAATTTAGTGAAAGAACTTTAAGTTTGATAAAAGGACTTGGGTATAAAACAACAATGTGGAGTTTAGCTTATGATGATTGGGATGAGAAGAAGCAAGGAAGAGAAGCTTATGCAAAGGATAAAGTTATATCAAATATTCATAATGGAGCTATCATATTATTACATGCAAACTCAATAGACAATTCAAATATATTAGAGGATTGTATAAAAGAAATAAGAGAAATGGGATATGAATTTAAGACTTTAGATGAATTTAAACAATAAAGAGGGGTTAAAATGAAAAATAAAAGAGGTGGCAGATTATCAAATAAAATAAATCAAGCTTTAGAAGTACCTAGAGAAATTTCAGATAGTAATCCTAAAGTGACTATAATAGGATTTGACGAAATGTTAATTGAAAACTATAAAGGGATATTAGAATATGAAGAATTCTATATTAAAGTGATAACAAGTATAGGAACTATTAATATTAATGGTTTTAATTTAGAATTAGAGCAAGTAACTGAAGACGATATATCTATAAAAGGAACTATAGAGAGTTTTGATATAGATAGAATAGTAGATGACGAAGACGAAGAATAAACATATGAATGGAGGAAATACTCTTGTTTTTGAAGATTTGGTTAAACTACATAACTGGATATGTTAATATAAAAGTAGAAAGCTATTTTTTAGAAAGATTTATAAATATATGTGTTAGCAAGAAAATATTCCTATGGAATATGAAAAGAAAAAAGTCTACAATTCTATATGCAAATATTAGTATAAAAGATTATAGAAGATTAAAAGAAATCGTAAAGAAAACTAAATCTAAAGTAAAAATTGAAAATAAAAAAGGATTACCATTTATATTCCACAAATATAGAAAAAGAAAAATATTTATTGCATTTTTTATACTAATAATAGTTAGTTTAATTGCAACATCTAACTTTATTTGGAATATTGAAGTTAAAGGTAATATTAGCATAAGCAAAGAAGAAATAGTTAATGCTTTAAATGAGAATGGATTAAAAATAGGAATGAATAAAAATAAAATAGATAGTAATTTAGTTATTAATAAAATAAGACTACAAAGGGATGATATTGCTTGGATTGGAATAAGCATGAGAGGAACAAATGCAATAGTAGAAGTAAAAGAATCAGAAAAGGCACCTGAAATTATAAACGAAAGCGAATATTGTAATATCATATCAAACAAAAATGCATGTATAACTAAAATAAATGCGCAGAATGGAACTGCAGCCGTAAGTGTTGGAGCTATTGTAAAAGAAGGTGATGTGTTAGTTAATGGATATCTAGAAGGAAAGTATACAGGAATTAGATATGTACATTCTTCAGCAGATATAGAAGCAAAAGTATGGTATTCAAAAAAAGAAAAATTTTATTTAAATCAAGAAATCCAAGTTCCCACAGGAGCTACGGAGGCAAAGTATACATTGAATTTAAATAATTTTAAAATAAATTTATATAAAACCCTTTCAAAATTTGAAAATTATGATACAATAAATGAAAGTAAAAAATTAATGCTATTTTCAAATTTCTATTTACCAATTGAAATTGTAAAAACAACAAATTATGAATATGAAAAACAGCCTAAAACATATACGGAAGAAGAACTTGCGGAAATTGCAACTAGAGAATTAGAAGAAAAAGTGAAACAAGAAATAGAGAACAAGGATAACATTTTGAATAAGCAAGTTAATGTATATCCAAATGAAAATTACATAGAAGTAGAAGTCATATATGAAGTGCTTGAAAACATTGGAGTTAAAGAAAAAATAGTATTTTAAGATTAAGAAAAAGGGTGATATTATGGAACAAAAGAGCCTAAGGGTTTTAGACACAAACAAAACATTTTTTTCAAAAATAACTAGCACTATTACAAAAATACTTATACCTACAAGAGTAGGTATAAACAGTATGATGATTTCAATGAAAAGGAGTAATTTACTAAAGGCATACTATAATTACATTACAGCAGTTGAAGAAGATGATATAGAAAGGAAAGAAATCTTACTAAAAAAATACGAAGATGTTTATAGTCTATATCTTGAAGCCATAGATAAATATATAATGGATTCTGTTTATAAAAAAGTAAAAAATGGAACAGCATCTAATTTCGAAAGAGATGCTTTAAGTAAATATTATCTAATAGTTAGTTTAAAAGAAAAACAATATATAGAATATAAATATAAAAAACAAGAATATTTATTAAAAGTAGATTATGAATCTGTAACCAGTTTAAAGAAAGAATCAATAATAAAGAAATATAATAAATTCTATGTATCTAAAATGGACTCTTTATATAAAGGATTATTAAAAAACTATTCTATACAATTAGCAGATACAATTAGTAGTAAGATAGATTCTATAGATAGTATATATGATAAAATATTTAGTGGACTAGAAGGCTACATTTCTGAAATTTTACCAATAAAATTAAGATTAGATGAGAAAGATGAATATAAAAATACTGTTGATGACTATGAGAAGTATGAAACTCTATTAGTTGGTAAACTAGATGAAAGGGATATAATAAGAAGAAAAATGATTTTATTAGGTATTAGTAGATCTCTGTTTACACATAGTTTGCCTTTAATTGCAGCAGAACAATGCTATATAAAATTGATAAAAGATACAAGAAAATTACTTTTAAAATCTGAAGGCAAAGCTAGAAAAGAAAGAACATTTGAATTATTGATAGAATTAATTGAAGACTACAATATCAGATTATTATCAACAAAAGTATATTGGGACAAGCCAGCAGAAAGAGAAGAATACAAGAAGTTTTGGAATAAATATAATGAAATAAAGAAAATAGAAGACTCTAATGAACAATCAAAACAAAAACAAATTTTATTTTTGAAGAATGATATAAAGAAATTGAGTAAGAGCAAAAAAGATTATGATAGTATAATAAAAGAAATAAAACAAAAATTAGTAGAATTGGGAGCTATTAGACAAATAAAAAATAGTTACAGAAATGTAATAGGAAGTTATAAAAAAATAGCATAAGAGGTATTAGTATGGAAATAGCTGAAATAAATTTTTTGGATATAGAAGAAAACATAGAATATGTAGATATATTAAATAAAGTACTAGAAGAGTGTTTTTTAGAAGAAAATTTAAAAAATAAAAAACTATATGTAAATATTGTTCTTACTAATCCGGAAAACATAAGAAAAATGAATAAAGAATATAGAAATATAGATAAGGAAACAGATGTACTTTCATTTCCAATGTTTGAGAAATATGAACTGGAAGAAAGAGAAGCTTTAAATGAAGACATTTTGGGAGATATTGTAATATCAATAGAAAGAGTTAAAGAGCAAGCAAAAGAATATGGACATAGTTTTGAAAGAGAACTTTCATATATGGCAGTACATGGCTTTTATCATCTAATGGGATATGACCATATAGATGAAAAAGATAAAATTATAATGAGGCAGAAAGAAGAAGTTGTACTTGAGAAATTGAAAATATTAAAGTAAAGAAAGGATGAAATTTAAAATGGGAAACGGAAGAAGAACAAAACAATCAAAAACAGGTACTAGCAAAAAAAGTGGAGTAAAACTATTAATAATTATTTTAGCCATATTAATAATAGTGGCTGGAGTTCTATTGGCATTAAAAGTATTTAATAAAGGGCAAACTGAGGAAACAGCAAATGAACAATTACCAGAAGAAGGTCCACAAGTGCAAATAGTAAATGTAAATTCTAAAACTAGACCATATGCAGTAATGATAAATAATAATCATGCAGCATGGCCACAATGTGGACTTCAAGATGCATATTTAGTATATGAAATAATTGCTGAGGGTGGAGTAAGCAGAATGATGGCAGTATTTAAAGATACATATCCTGAAAAAGTAGGATCAGTTAGAAGTGCAAGACATTATTTTATGGATTATGCTAATGAAAATGATGCTATATATATACATTGGGGAGGAAGCCCACAAGCGTATTCAAAAATGTCATCAATTGATGATCTAGATGGAATTGCATTAGAAGGATCAATGTTCTTTAGAGATAAAACTCTAAATAGAGCATATGAACATACAGGATTTGTTGATTTGGAGAAATCAAAAAAATATTCTGAGGAAAAAGGATATACAAGAGATACTAATAAAGATCTATTATTAAATTATAGCGCTGAAGAAGTAGATTTAAGTACAAATGAGCAAGCAAAATTGGCGAATGATGTAAGATTAAAATATTCAGATTATCATACAACAAGTTATGAATATGATGCAGAAAACAAAGTATACAATAGAAGTATGGGTGGAAAAGCAAATGTAGACTTAGAGACAGGTAAGCAATATACAGCAAAAAATATAATTGTATACAAAGTAGGCAACTATACATTAAATGATGGGGAAGGTAAAGGAAGACAAGAATTAGAAAATATAGGAAGTGGAACAGGATACTATATTTCAAATGGATACTCAGTTCCAATTACTTGGGAGAAATCATCACATGATAGTCAAACAGTATATAAATATGAAAATGGTGAAGAAATAACTGTAAATGATGGTAATACATTTATACAAATAATGCCAAAAAGCGGAACTATAACAATACAATAACTAAAAATATATTAAAAAGAATTAGAACTTATAGGGTTTTAATTCTTTTTAATTTAAAATATAATCATAAATAAACATAAAAAATATTAAAAAATAAAAATGAATATGATACCATCTTCTTGTAAAGCAAAAATGAGAAGGAGAGAGACAAAAGATGAGAAGAAGAGAAGAAAAAGGTATAACACTAATAGCATTAATAATAACAATAATAGTAATGATGATATTAGTAGGAGTAACAGTAAATGTAGCATTAAATGGAGGATTGTTTGACATAGCGAAAAAAGCATCCAAAGATACCCAATATGAAGCAGATAGAGAAATATTGCAGGAAATTATATTAGGAGTATTAGATAGAGATTTAAAAATAACGAGTATGGATGTATTAAGAAACAAGTTACCAGAAGGATGGGATATAAAAGAAGAAACAGATGGAACATATACAGTAACAAGTGAAAAAGGAAATGAATATAAAGTAAATCAAAATGGAGAAATAAATAAAACTATAACATCTACAGCAGATTGGTGGGAATTTCAAGGAGGCGAAGCAGAAGAAGTAAAAGAAACTAGTTTTATGAATTTTGGATATGATATAGCTATATCGAAAGATGAGAGAAAGGCACTTATAAGAGGTAAAAGTGAAGAACAGAATCTAGATTTAATATATATAGCTGATGGCTCTTATGCATATGTATATATGTTGAATGAGAATACAGTACAAAATATGTCTGGTGAAAAATTAGAAATAAAGAAATGGTATAAAGCAGAAAATGCACAACTTCTTAATTTGACAGAGTATACAGGAAGTTGCCCAATAGCAATAAGTGATTTTACAGATGGTGAGATATATAGTAGAAGTTATTTGGAGAGAGTAATAGAGAATTTTAATAAATAAATGATAGATGGAATAGATAATATAATTATAGGATTAGAATTAAAAGTCTAATCCTTTTATAATGCAAATAAAATTAAAAAAGATATATTAATATATTGTTTTATTAGCTCATATCTTATATAATAAAACAAATAAAAACTAGAGGTGTTTAAATGAATTTACCAAACAAACTTACAATATTTAGAATAGTATTAGTACCAATAATGGTAATAGTTTCTTTATTAGGAATTAAAGGAGAAGTATTTGGAGTATCTAGTACATATTGGATAATAAACTTAATATTTATAATTGCGTCATATACAGACCATTTAGATGGAAAAATAGCTAGAAAAAACAATCAAATAACTACATTTGGAAAATTTGCAGATCCACTAGCAGATAAGATATTAGTTTTAGGAGCAATGCTTATACTAGTAGAGGATGGAAATCTTCCGGCATGGATACCAATTATAGTGTTATTTAGAGAATTTGTTGTATCAGGATATAGATTAGTAGCAGTAGAAAAAGGTGGAGAAGTAATAGCAGCAAATATTTGGGGCAAACTAAAAACAGTTACACAAATGATAGCAATAATTTTAATGTTTATAAATATAAACGGAACTAATGTATTCGGAGCATTTATAAACGGAAATCTAACAGGTGCTCAATTAGTTATAAATATTCTAGCAACAGTAATAATGACAATATCTGTTATAGCAACAATATTCTCAGGTTGGGAATATGTTAAAAACGGAAAAGAGTTATTAAAAGATTAAGATTTGAGCAAAAGGGGACGCTCCAGAGTGTACGGCAGCCCCATTTTGCTTAAATTTATAGGAGGACTTAGGTGGATAAAAATAAAGCAAAAGAACGTATTGATGAATTAAATAGATTAACTAAGTATTATGCAGAAAAATACTATGATGATGATAATCCTGAAATATCGGATTTTGAATACGATATGTTAATGAATGAGCTTAAAAATTTAGAAAGAGAATTTCCAGAGTTTATAGATAAAGATTCATTAACACAAAAAGTAGGAGGAACTGTAAAAGAGGGATTTGAAAAAGTAACACATATTGTGCCACTTCAAAGTTTGCAAGATGTGTTTTCTTTTGATGAGCTATATAGCTTTGATGAAAGAATGAAAAAGTTTGGAGATAATATAAAATACGTTGTAGAAACAAAAATAGATGGTTTATCAGTTGCTTTAGAGTATAAAAATGGAGAGTTTATAAAAGGAGCTACTAGAGGAAATGGACAAGTTGGAGAAGATATTACAGATAATTTAAAGACTATAAAAAATATACCTAAAGAACTAAAAGAAAATATAGATATAATAGTTAGAGGAGAAGTATTTATATCAAAAAAGGACTTTGATGAATTGAATGAGAAACAAGATGAAGATAATAAATTTGCAAATGCTAGAAATTTAGCTGCAGGATCACTTCGTCAGTTAGATAGCAAAATTACAGAGGCAAGGCCACTAGACATATATATATTTAATGTTCAGAAAAGTGATACAATAAAATTTGAATCACATTACGAATCACTTGTATATTTAGAGAAGCTTGGATTTAATGTTAACCCAATAAAAGTACTGTGTAATAATATTGATGGGGCAATAAAGGAAGTAGAGAATATAGGGAATACAAGAGAGGAAATACCTTTTGGAATAGATGGAGCAGTTATAAAAGTTGATAATTTGAGTTTAAGAGAAGAAATTGGAACAACATTTAAAACACCTAAATGGGCTATTGCGTATAAATATCCACCAGAGCAGAAAGAAACAATCCTAAAAGATATTATATGTAATGTAGGAAGAACTGGTGTTATCACACCAATGGCAGTTTTAGAGCCAGTAGTTGTAGCGGGCTCTAAAATATCTAAAACGACTCTTCATAATGAAGACTTTATAAAAGAAAAAGAATTAAAAATAGGAGACCATGTTTTAATACAAAAAGCTGGAGATGTAATTCCCGAAGTAGTAAAAGTATTAAAAGAAAAGAGAACTGGTGAAGAAAAAGACTTTGAAATGCCAAAAACATGTCCTGTATGTGGAGCACCTGCAATAAGAGAAGATGGTGAAGCTGCAATTAGATGTATTGGTATAGAATGTAAGGCTAGAAATTTGAGAAATATAATTCACTTTGCTTCAAAAGAAGGAATGAATATTGAAGGACTAGGGGAAAAGATTGTAGAACAATTATATGAAAAAGGATTAATAGAGACAATTGCAGATATATATTATTTAAAACAAGAAGATATACAAAGCCTAAAAAAAGATGGTAAGAAATTTGCTAAAAATTTAATTGACGCAATAGAAAAAAGCAAAGACAATGATTTAGACAGATTAATTTGTGCAATTGGTATAAGACATATAGGAACAAAATCAGCAAAAACTTTAGCTAAAAGATTTAAAAGTATAGATGGACTAATGAATGCTTCTTTAGAAGAGTTGATTGAGACTGATGATGTAGGTGATATAACTGCAGAAAGTATATATGAATTTTTTAAACAAGAACAAACAATAGATTTAATAAATAAATTGAAAAATGTGAATGTTAATATGAAACTTAACGAAGAAGAAAATACTGACAACAGATTTGAAGGAAAAATTTTTGTGCTTACAGGTTCACTTGAAGAATTCACTCGTGATGAAGCTAGTAAAATAATTGAGAATTATGGAGGAAAAACTTCAAGTTCAGTATCAAAAAAGACAGATTATGTTTTAGCAGGAGAAGAAGCGGGAAGTAAACTTACAAAAGCAGAAAGCTTAGGAATAAAAATAATATCAGAACAAGAATTTAAAGAAATGATTAGGGACTGACCTGAATTTTCCAAAAGGGAAATTCTAGGGTCTGTCCCCCCATAAAAAAATCTAAAGGAGAAACTAACAAATGGACTATAAAGATTATTCATTTGAACAATTATTTAAAGATTTAAGAGATGGATATCAGATATATTATACTTATATGGATACAAGATATTTACTTAGCAAATTAAACAAAAACTGTTATTCAAGAGAAATAGTCAATTTTAATGGCAAAGGGCCACATCCAAAGACTCAAATAATAACATTAAAAACAGTTAAAGAACTTCATCCATTTATGGAAGACATTGAATACAAGATTGATACTAGTATATAGATATAAGGAGTATATATGGTAAATGAATTGCATAAGGCAAAAGAAACTTTAGAAAAATATAATCAAGAACATTTATTGAATTTCTATAATATTCTATCTGATGAAGAAAAGTTAGATTTAATAAAAGATATTAAATCAACTAATTTTGAGGAAATGAGAACCCTATATGAGAACTCAAAAAAAGATGAAATACTTGATGGTAGATTTTCTCCAATTGACTATGTAATAAAGTATGAATTAAATAAAGAAGAAGTGAAAAAACATACTGAAATTGGAGAAAAGGCAGTATTAAATAATGAAGTTGCAATTGTAACAATGTCTGGCGGACAAGGAAGCAGATTAGGAATAAATGGGCCTAAAGGAACTTATGAGGTTAATATTGATGACAGAAAAATTAGTCTATTTGAGATAATATATAAGAATATAAAAAGAGTAAAAGAAAAATATAAAGTAGAGCCTTTTTGGCTTATAATGACAAGTAGAGAAAATGATAAGCAAACTAAAGATTTTTTTGAGTCAAAGGACTATTTTGATTATGATAAGAACAAGATAATATTTTTTACACAAAATGAAAAACCAATTTTGAATATAGAAGGAAAACTAGTATTAGAAAATGAACATACTATAAAAAAGGCTTCAAATGGAAATGGTGATGTATTTGAAGCACTTAAAGATAATAACCTAATACAAAAGTTAAAGACAAATGGAGTAAAATACATAGGCTTTGGTCGGAGTTGATAATATACTTGCAAAACCAATAGATCCACTATTTTTAGGGCTAATGATTGGAAGAGGATATAGTATTGCTTCCAAATCTATATTTAAAGAAGAAGCATTAAGTAGATCAGCAGTGTTTTGCAAAGTTGATGGAAGACCTAATATTTTGGGATATCAATATATAACTGAAGAAATATCAAATTCAAAAAGAGAAGATGGAAAATACTTATATAGAGACGAAAATATATTGGAACATATAATGACATTGGATGCTGTAGAAAGAGTAGCAGGAGTACAACTTAAATATCATAGAGCATTTAGAAAAAATACATATTTAGATGTAGACTCAAGAAAACCTATTTATTCTACAGAGAATTCTTTTAAATTTGAAAAATTCATATTTGATGCATTCAGCTATTTTGACGATATGCTCTTGTTAAGAGTAGAAAGGGAAGAAGAGTTTGCACCAATAAAAGATTTAGAAGGTGCTAAAAAAGCAATAGAATTATATAATAAAAATTTGGAGGCAATAAATGAAATTAGTAATACAAAGAGTAGCTAACGCAAAAGTAGAAGTAGATAGTGAAATAGTTGGAAAAATAGGACAAGGATTTTTAGTTTTATTTGGAGCGGGAGTAGGAGACACTAAAGAACAAGCAGATTTTTTAGTAGAAAAACTTTGTAACTTAAGGGTGTTTAGCGACGAAAATGATAAAATGAACTTATCTATAAAAGATATTGATGGAGAGTTATTAGTAGTTTCTCAATTTACGTTATATGCAGATTGCAAAAAGGGTAACAGGCCAAGCTTTGTAAATGCTGCGCTACCTGAAGAAGCAAATGAATTATACGAGTATTTTATGGATAAATGTAAAAAACTAGTTAAAAATGTTCAAAAGGGTATATTTGGAGCAGATATGAAGGTAAGTTTATTAAATGATGGACCTGTTACAATAATACTAGAAAAATAATTGGAAAATGATATGAAAGTATTGACATTAGTGGACTTAGCGAATATAATAAGGTCAAAATCGGATTAAGGCGGAGGCAAAACGCATATGGCAGAAAGAAAAATAGCTTATTACACAAATGATGACTTAATTAATAAAACAGATAGTGAATTAGTAACTTCAGCAAAAAATGGCAATGAGGAAGCTTTAGAATGCCTATTTGATAAATATAAAGAACTTGTAAACATGAAAGTTAGCAAATACTTTATAATAGGTGCAGAAAGAGAAGATATAGTACAAGAAGGAATGATAGGATTATATAAAGCTGTAAAAAATTATGAAGAGGACAAGCAGAATTCTTTTAAATCATTTGCTAATTTATGTATTGAAAGACAATTAATCACTGCCATAAAAACTTCAAATAGACAAAAACATATGCCTTTAAATTCATCATTGTCACTTAACACACCGGTATATGAAAATGAAGACGATATATCTTTAATGGAAATGTTTAATTCAAAAATTGCAGAAGATCCATTAGATACAATAACTAAAAAAGAATATTATAAATTAGTTGGAAATAAGATAGATGAACATTTAAGTGATTTTGAAAAACAAGTATTAACTAGATTTGCAGCTGGAGATAGCTATGTAAAAATAGCAGAAAGATTAGATGCACCAGTTAAATCTATAGATAATGCAATACAAAGAATAAGAAAAAAAGCAAGTAAAAATATAATGAATGAGGAATAAAAATGAGGGACATTCCTCGATCTATGAGAAATACACATAATCGAGGTTTGTCCCTCAAACCTTGCAAAAATTTAAATGCTTCTATAGCTCAGTAGGTAGAGCACTGCCATGGTAAGGCAGGGGTCGCCGGTTCAATTCCGGCTGGAAGCTCCATAAAATGATATAATGAAAAAGAGAACACATATAACTAACGAAATATCAGAAGTTATATGTGCCTCAATTAAGGGTATTGCCTTATTTGCTCAAAGGAAAAGACTGCATTGAAAAATAGTCAGGCATACTACTTTCAGAAGTAGATATATTTTCCTTTTTGCGAATTGCCCATGAATTAGCCGATGCCCAAAAAGGCGTTTCAACATATTCAGGCTGATAATGCTCTGGCATAAACACCCTCCTTCCATAAAGAAATTAATAATATTATATCACAAATTAACAATAAAAACAAATAAGCAGAGGAGTAGAATATGAAAATAGGAATTGTTGGATTACCAAATGTAGGAAAAAGTACAATGTTTAATAGCATAACAAACGCAGGAGCAGAATGTGCAAATTATCCATTTTGTACAATTGAACCAAATGTAGGAGTTGTACCAGTACCAGATGAAAGATTAGATGTATTAACTAAAATGTATAATGCTGAAAAAACAACACATGCAATTGTGGAGTTTGTAGATATTGCAGGTTTAGTTAAAGGCGCAAGTAAAGGAGAAGGACTTGGTAATAAATTTTTGGCACATATAAGAGAAGTTGATGCAATTGCACAAGTTGTGAGATGTTTTGAAAATCCTAATATTGTACATGTTGATGGTAGTATAGATCCATTAAGAGATATAGAGACAATAAATTTAGAATTAATATTTGCAGATATAGAGACAGTAGAAAAAAGATTAGATAAAGCTAAAAAGATGTTAAAATCAGACAAAAAATATCAATCAGAAATAGACTGTTTAGAAAGAATAAAGAATCATTTAGAAGAAGAAAAACCAGTTAGAACAATGGAATTTAATGAAGATGAAATAGAAATGTTAAAAGAGATAATGTTTCTTACAGCAAAACCAATTTTGTACATATGTAATGTTTCGGAGGAACAACTAGAGAATAGTGAAAATGACGAAAATGTTATCAAAGTAAAAGAATATGCTAAATCTGAAGATACTATAGCAATTCCACTTTGTGCAAAAATTGAAGAAGAATTAACGGGACTAGAGGAAGAAGATAAAAAAGAAATGTTAGAAGCCTTAGGTTTAGAAGAATCAGGATTAGATAGGGTTATAAAAGAAAGCTATTCTCTATTAGGACTAATGTCTTTTTTAACAGCTGGAGAACCAGAAGTTAGGGCATGGACAATAAAAAAAGGAACAAAAGCACCAGTGGCAGCAGGTAAAATACACTCAGATATTCAAAGAGGATTTATAAAAGCAGAAATAGTATCATATGATGATTTAATAAGAGAAGGATCAATGAATGCTGCTAGAGAGAAAGGATTAGTTAGATCAGAAGGAAAAGAATACATTATGCAAGAAGGAGACATAGTATTATTTAAATTTAATGTATAAAATAAAATATAAAAAAATTAAAAAAAGTATTGCAATATTTTGAAAAATGTTGTATAAATATAGAAGAATAATTTATAATAATATTATAAAATTAAAGAGGAGATAGGTAAAATGTCAAAAACAAAAGAATTAATAATATGTATAATATCAATTATCGCACTAATTTTAGCGATTACAACAACAGTATTTGCATCAGATGCAAGCTCAATTAATGAATTATTAGGAAATAATGCAGGAAACAATTCATTTGAAGCAATTCCTGATAATAATACACAAAACAATACAAATAATACAGCAACAAACAACAACACAACAAGTAATATAGTTGCAACAACAAATAATACAAATAACACAACAGCAACTATACCATATACAGGAGTAGATTATTCAGTTATATTAATAATTGCAATTTGCGGAATATCAGCAGTATATGCATACAAAAAAATAAGAGAATATAATGTATAATAATTAAAATGTTAGAGACTATTTAAAAAATAGTCTCTATTGTTTTGCTTTAATTATTAATCTGTTACCATTTAGATTGTTGCATGTAACTAAAGTAATCTCCATGTTTCCATTAGTGTCTTGTGAAGTACATGAGGTATCTTCTTTATTAATTTCATATTTATCATAAATATAGTAACTAATTAATGAACTTCTAGAATCATATATATTTATTTTATCCCCAACATTTAATTTATATAAATTACTGAAAAAACGCTCATCATCATAGTTATGACCAGCTATACAAAGATTACCTACTTTATTTGGATATGGTCCATAAAATCTGCATGGGGCAATTTTTAATAGTTCATCATTTGCATCAGAAAGTATTGGGTATGTTATTTTTATAGATGGAATTTCTATACTACCAATTACAAAATATCTTTCCTTATCATTCAAAGAAATAGTTGTATAATTATCTTCATATGAGTATAAACGCTGAATATTAAAACTACTTAATATGATTTCGGAAAGGTCTTCATTTTTATTTTTTCTATAATAACTATACATACAATATGATACTAAACAGATAACTAAAATTAACGAAAAATAAAGTAATAGTCTGAATTTTTTTGAGTTATCTTTTTTAATACAATTGCTATTATCATCATTATTAAATAAAATTTGATTCATAATATATTATTTTATATAAATAAAAAATAAATATACATATGGAAAATATAAGTTTTTATTGGAAAAAACTTGATTTTTTTGAAAAATCAGTATATAATATTAAAGCAAATGAAAAAATAACTAGAAGGGTGGGAACAAATCCCACTCTTAAATTTTGAAAAGGAGAAAATTAGCTTGGCAAAGATTGAAGAGAAAGTTGAAACTTTAATATCTAAAGCAATTAATAATTTAGGTTATGAATTGTATGATGTTGAATATGTAAAAGAAGGAAAAGATTATTTCTTAAGAATATATATTGATTCTGAGAAAGGAATAGACTTAGATGATTGCGAAAAAGTAAGCAATGGAATAACTGAAATTTTAGACAAAGAAGACTACATTAAAGAACAATACTTTTTAGAAGTATCATCTCCAGGAATAGAAAGAGTCTTAAAAAAAGAAAAACATTTAAAAGATAATATAGATAATGAAGTTCAAATAAAATTATTCAAGCAATTAGATGGACAAAAACAATACAAAGGAATACTAAAAGATTTTAGTAATGACTATATAACTATCTTTAATGAGCGAGAAATAAAGATAGATAGAAAAAATATATCACAAATAAAAACAGTATATAACTGGTAATAGAAAGGATGATTAAAAATGAAATCAATTGAAACTAAAGAATTAATAACTGCAATCGAAGAATTAGAAAAAGAAAGAGGAATAAACAAAGAATATTTATTAGAATCATTAGAAACAGCATTAGTAACAGCATATAAAAGAAACTTTGATTCTGCTGAAAATGTAAAAGTAACAATGGATGAAAAAACAGGTGATATAAAAGTATATTCTGTAAAAGAAGTTGTTGAAGTTGTAGAAGACGAAATGTTACAAATTAGTTTAGAAGAAGCTAAAGAGGAAGATAAAGATGTTAAAGTTGGAGATACAGTAGAATTTGAAATTATTCCTAGAGACTTTGGTAGAATAGCGGCTCAAACAGCAAAACAGGTTATAGTACAAAAAATAAGAGAAGCAGAAAGAAACATGGTATTTACTGAATATAATGACAGAAAAGGAGAAATAGTTTCTGGAATAGTACAAAAAGCAGATGGTGGAACAGTAGTATTAGATTTAGGAAGATTAGAAGGAATAATGCTTGTAAAAGATCAAATACCTACTGAAGTATATAGAGTAAATGATAAAGTAAGAGCTTATGTTGTAAGTGTAGAAAAAGGAATTAAAGGTGCACCACAAGTATTAGTTTCAAGAAGTCATCCAGACTTTGTAAGAAAATTATTTGAATTTGAAATACCAGAAATATATGAAGGATTAATAGAAATAAAAAGTGTATCAAGAGATGCAGGATCAAGAAGTAAAGTTGCAGTATATTCTACAAATGAAAATATTGACCCAGTTGGCTCATGTGTAGGACAAAAAGGTATAAGAATTCAAAATATAATAAACGAATTAAAAGGTGAAAAAATAGATGTTATAGAATGGAATGAAGATCCAGCAATATTTATTTCAGCAGCACTACTTCCAGCACAAGTAATGGCAGTAGATGTAAGAGAAGAAGAAAGATTTGCACAAGTTATAGTTCCAGATGATCAATTATCTTTAGCAATTGGAAAATCAGGACAAAATGCAAGACTTGCTGCCAAATTAACAAATTGGAAAATAGATATAAAAAGTGAATCTCAATTCAGAGAATTACTGGAAAAACAACAAAATGAAGAAGTAGAAGATGCAGAAGTTATAGATACTGTAGAGGAAGAAACTGTAGAAGGAAATGAGTAATATGAAAAAAGTTGTACAAAGAATGTGCATGGGATGCAATACTAAAAAAGATAAATCAGATCTTATTAGAATTGTTATGAACAAAGAAGGAAACATTTCAATAGACAAAACCGGAAAGTTATCAGGTAGAGGAGCATATATATGTGATAATACAGATTGTCTAGAGAAAGTTATAAAATCAAAAAGATTAGAAAGAGTTTTTGAAACTAAAATAGATGAAGAAATTTATAAAAATTTAAGGGGTGTAATTATTGATAAGTAAAAACAAAAAAATACTTAAATGTAAAGCAATTTGTGGGGGTGATACTATTGGGTAAAATGAAAATACATGAAATAGCAAAAAAAATAGGAGTAAATAGTAAAGAGGTTTTAGAAAAAGCAATAGAATTAGGGCTTGATGTAAAATCACATATGAGTAGCATTGATGAATCAGATGCGAAAAAACTAGAAGCAAAATTCACAGGAGTAAAAAAAGAAGTAAAAGATAAAAAAGAAGGACCTGTTATCATAAGAAGAGCAGTGATTGTATCAGATGATGAGAATGAAAAAGTAAAAGAAGAAAAAAAGGCACAAGAAAAGAAACAAAATAGAGATGTAGGTTTTATTGAAAGAGAAAGAAAAACAGACTATAACATTGTTTATAGAAATAAACCTAATAAACCTCTTACAGTAAGTGAATTATTTGGTACAAAAACTAATACTCCAGAAAAACCTAAAGCTGAAGCAAAACAAGAGCCAAAAGCACAAGAAGAAGTAAAAGAAAGTGCAGAGGAAATAGCTGTAGTAGAAGAAAAACCACAAGTTCAAACAGAAAGAAGAAGCAATAATTTTGCCCAAACAAGACCATATAACAACAATAATAGAGATTATCAAAATAACAATGGTGGAAATAGACCATTTAATAGAGATGGATACAATAATAATCATAGACCATATAATAACCAAAATGGAAATAGACCATATAACAATAATAGAAATTTCCAAAATGGTAATGGTGAAAATAGACCATTTAACAGAAACGGACAAAACGGTGGAAGACCATATAATAATCAAAACAATGGAAATAGACCATTTAATAGAAACGGACAAGGACAATCAAACTTTGGAAGAAGACCTCTTGATGAAAGAGGAATTGAAAAGAACATTAAAAACATTATGTCAGCAGATGTTGTTGAGAAAGAAAATGTAAGAGAATATTCAAATAAAGCTATAGATAAACAAAAAAATAATAGATATGAAGAAAAAGCAAATAAGAAAACTTCAAGATCAAGAAAAAACGGTTATGAGGAAATAAGTAGCCATAAATTAAAAGATTTAAAACAAGAAAATAGATTATCAAATATGTTCGATGAGGGTTCAATGCTTGATTATTATGATTTAACTACAACAAGAGGAAGAAGAAGTAAAAAGAGACTACAACAAAATGAAAACAGAGTAAAACAGAAAATATTTGATTTAACAGATATTACAATACCAGAAACTATAAGTGTTAAAGATTTAAGTGCAGAACTTAAAAAGACAAGTAGCGAAATCATAAAAAAATTATTAGGATATGGAATTTTGGCAACAATAAATAATGAAGTTGATTTTGATACAGCATTTTTAATTGCAGAAGAATTTGGTGTAACTGCGCATAAAAAAGAAGTAGTTACAGATGAAGATATCCTATTTGATGATAGCGAAGATAGAGAAGAAGACTTAAAACCAAGACCACCAGTAATTGTTGTTATGGGACACGTAGATCATGGTAAAACATCACTTCTAGATGCAGTAAGAGAAACAAATGTAATAGAAGGTGAAGCAGGAGGAATTACACAACATATTGGTGCATATAAAGTTGATGTAAATGGAAGAGAAATTACTTTCTTAGATACACCAGGACATGAAGCATTTACTGCAATGAGAGCAAGAGGAGCACAAATAACTGACATAGCAATACTTGTAGTTGCTGCAAATGATGGAGTAATGCCTCAAACAGTAGAAGCTATAAACCATGCTAAAGCTGCAGGAATACCTATAATTGTTGCAATTAACAAAATTGATGTAGAAGGTGCAAACCCAGACAAAGTAAAACAAGAACTTGCTGAATATGAATTAGTTTCTGAAGAATGGGGAGGAGACACAATATTTGTGCCAATCTCAGCAAAGAAAAGAATTAATATAGATAACTTACTAGAAATGGTATTGTTAGTGGCTGATATGAAAGAATTAAAAGCTAACCCTAATAAACAATCTAAAGGTGTAGTTATAGAAGCAAAACTAGATAAAGCAAAAGGACCAGTAGCTACAATGCTTGTACAACGTGGTACTTTAGATGTTGGTGATACAATATTAGTTGGTTCAGTTATCGGTAGAATAAGAACAATGACAAATGATAAAGGTAAGAAAGTTAAAAAAGCAGGTCCATCAACACCAGTAGAGATAACAGGACTTGCAGAAGTTCCAGAAGCAGGAGAAACATTCTATGAAGTAAAAGATGAAAAAACTGCTAAACACTTAATGGAAAGAAGAAAACGTCAAGCAAGAGATAAAGCATTAAATGCAACTACAAAAGTTACATTAGATGATTTATTTAGCCAAATAGAAAAAGGAAGCTTGAAACAATTAAATCTTATAGTAAAAGCAGATGTTCAAGGTTCTGTAGAAGCTGTAAAACAATCTTTAGAAAAATTATCTAATGATGAAGTAAAAGTTAAAGTAATACATGCAAATGTTGGTGCTATAACTGAAAGTGACGTTACACTTGCAAATGTTTCAAATGCAATAATCATTGGATTTAACGTAAGACCACAACCTATAGCAAAAGATATGGCAGAAAAAGAAGATGTAGAAATAAAAACATATTCTGTAATATATAATGCTATTGAAGATGTTGAAGCAGCAATGAAAGGAATGCTAGATCCAGTATTTAAAGAAGTAGTAATTGGTAATGCAGAAGTAAGACAAACATTTAAAATTTCTGATGTTGGTACAATTGCAGGATGCTATGTAACAAATGGAAAAGTTGCAAGAAATGCAGGAGTAAGAGTATTAAGAGATAATGTTGTAATACATGATGGTAAATTAGTATCATTAAAGAGAATGAAAGACGATGCAAAAGAAGTAGCATCAGGATATGAATGTGGTATTCAAATTGAAAACTATAATGATATTAAAGAAGGAGACATCATTGAAGCATTTGTTATGGAACAAGTAAAACAATAAAACTTTAAGGAGATAAAATGAAAAGACAAAGTGAAAGTAATAGGCTTAATAGAATAAATGAAGAATTAAAAAGAGAAATTAGTAATATAATTAATTATGAGGTTACTAATTCAAATGTAACAGGAATAATTAGTGTAACATCTGTTAAAATTTCTCCAGATTTGAGATATGCTAGAGTATATGTAAGTGTTCTTAACTCTAAGAATATAAAACATACAATAGCAGGACTTAAATCATCTTCTGGATTTATTAGAAGTAGAATTGCTGAAAAGATAAATTTGAGAGTTACACCTGAATTAGTATTTGAATTAGATGATTCAATGCAATATGGAGAAAAAATAGATACAATTCTAAAAGATATAATCAAGGATATTAAACCAGAAGATTAATAAAAATAAAGAGTAGAGGATTAAGAGAACTGACATCACCAGCGATTCAAGTATGGGGATGTATCTTATCCTTAGAGAAAGACAAAGGGGAAAGATGTGTCCCCTTACAAATAAGGAGATAAATATGACTTTAGATAATATTATTGAAGAAATAGATAAGGCTAAAAACATTGTAATACTTACACATGAAATGCCCGATGGAGATGCAATTGGAAGTAGCTTAGCCTTATATGCAGGACTTAAACAGTTAGGAAAAGATACTGATGTTGTTATACCTGAATATTCTAAAACATTTGAGTTTTTACCAAATAGTAGTGAAATAAAAAAAGAAGGAAGAAATGAAGTTTATGATTTAGCAATAGCTTTAGACTGTGGAGATATAAAAAGATTAAATGGATTTGCAAAGTATTTTGAAGATGCAAATACAAAAATATCAATAGATCACCATAGTTCTAATACAATGTTTGCAGACTATAACTTCGTTAATCCTACAGCACCAGCATGTGCACAAATATTAGTAATTGTTTTAGAAGCATTAGGTATAATTATAGATAAAGAAATAGGAACATGCCTGCTTACAGGAATAATTACAGATACAGGTGGATTTAAATACAAAGGTGTTACAGCAGAAACCTTTGAGTTTGTAGCAGAATTATTAAACAGAGGAGTAAATGTTTCTGATGTATATAAAAAGGTATTACAAACAATATCTAAAACAAGATTTGAACTTACAAGAATAGCTACTAATAGATTAGAGTTTTTAGAGGATGGAAAAATAACATTTACATATATAACTAAAGAAGATGAGCAAAAATTAGGAGCAGGAATTAATGATCATGATGGAATAGTAGAAAGAGGCAGAGATATAGAAGGAGTAGAAGTTTCGATATTCTTAAGAGAAACTGATAATGGATATAAAATTTCTCTTCGTTCTAATGAATATGTTAATGTTTCAGACATATGCTTAATGTTTGGTGGCGGCGGACATGTAAGAGCCGCAGGAGGAAATATAAACCTACCATTTGAACAAGCAAAAGCAAAAATAGTAGAAGAATGCAAGAAGCATTTAAGATAGTTAGTAAATTTGAATACTGACATCACCAGATGATAAGGATGGGGATGTATCTTATCCTCATAGAAAGACAAAGGGGAAAGATGCGTCCCCTTACAAATTAGGAGTAATAAATGGATGGATTAATTATAATAAATAAACCCAAAAGTTATACATCACATGACATAGTAAATGTTGTAAGAAAAAAACTAAATATTAAGAAAGTAGGACACACCGGTACGCTAGACCCTAATGCTACCGGTGTTTTGCCAATTTTAATTGGGACAGGCACTAAAGTTTCAAAATATCTAGTAGAACATGAAAAAACATATATTGCAACATTAGTTTTAGGTAAAAAAACAGATACTGGAGATTCAGAAGGAAATATTATAGAGGAAGATAATAACTTTGTTAATTCTAATAAAGAGAAAATAGAAAGCGTACTAAAAAGCTTTATTGGAAAACAAAATCAAACACCTCCAATATATTCAGCGATAAAAGTAGATGGAAAAAAACTTTATGAATATGCAAGAGATGGAAAATCTGTTGATATTAAACCGAGAGAAATAGAAATAAGTGAAATAGCTTTAGAAAACTATAATAATAGAGATGAAATAGTGTTTAAAGTAACATGCTCAAAAGGTACATATATAAGAACTTTGTGTGAGGATATAGCAAAGAGATTAGATACAGTTGGTTATATGAAAGAACTTCAAAGAACAAAAGTGAATGAATTTGATATTAAAGATGCAATTACCTTAGAAGATTTGGATAATGTGAATATCGAGGATAAAATAATATCTATAGAGAACCTATTTATAAATAATGAAAAAATAGATTTAAATAATAGGAAATTAGAACTATTTTTAAATGGTGTACAATTAACTCATGATTTAAATGATGGTGTATATAGAATATACAATAACAATAACTTTATAGGACTAGGAATTGTAAAAGATAAATTGCTAAAAAGAGATATAGTAATTTAAGTAATGATATGATAAAATCAACGTATAGTAATGTAAGGAGGAATACTAATGACAAGTATGTTTAGTTTGTTAATAACAATGTTTGGAGGAATGTTTTGGCTACTTAGAGTGGCCGTTGCAATTACTTATTCAATGAGTATAGATTTTCCAATAACTCCATTGAATTTTACTACAGAAATAATTTTACTATTTGTTACACTAATTTGTATGGTATTTATAGTAAAAAGAAATATCATAGGAGCACTAGTATATTTTGTAGGATATGGATTGTATTTTGGAACAGACTTATATAACAACGTTACAAATATAATAAATGGACAAGCAATTGTAACAGATTATTTATCATTATTCATTTCTTTCTTAGGAGTATTAATCCCATTTCTAATTGTTATGGATATATTTTTAAATAAAGAGGGAAAAGGAAGCACAAAAGACAAGAAGACAGATTGGTTTTACACTAATGAAGAATATACTAGAAAATTAGATGATAGAGCAGACAAGAATCAATATAAGTTTTAAAATAAAATATCTGAAATGGGGAGAAGAGTATGAATATAAATTGGTATCCAGGACATATGCTTAAAACAAAAAAGCAGATAATGGAAGATTTAAAATTAATAGATATAGTTATAGAAATATTAGATGCTAGAATACCTGTATCTAGTAGAAATCCTGATATGCAAAAAATAATACAGAATAAAAAGAGATTAGTAATACTAAATAAAAGTGATTTAGCAGAAGAAAAAGAAACAACTAAATGGGTAGAGTATTATAAGAAGAATAATATTAAAGCTATTATTGCAGATGCAAATATAGGAAAAGGTATTAAAGAAACTTTAAAGCAAATAGAAAAAATAATGGAAGAAGATATGCAAAAAGCAGCGGCAAAAGGAAGGATAAAGAAGAATATTAGAGTTATGATACTTGGGATTCCAAATGTAGGTAAGTCTTCATTTATAAATAGATTATGCAATAAAAAAACAACAATAGTAGGAAATAGACCAGGTGTTACAAGACAGAAACAATGGGTAAGGATATCAAATAATATAGAGTTATTAGATACACCAGGTGTACTTTGGCCTAAATTTGAAGATGAAAAAGTGGCTTTAAACCTATCTTTTACTGGATCAATAAAAGATGAAATACTAGAAACAGTAGAAGTAGCTTTTAGTTTACTAACATATCTATATAACAACTATAAATTAAATTTAATGGAAAGATATAAAATAACAGAGAATGATATTGAAGATATTAAATCAGAAGATGAAAATGAAGAGATATATAATCTTATGAAATTAATTGGAAAAAGAAGAGGTGCAGTTGTATCTGGTGGAGAAGTAGATGATGAAAAAACTGCAAATATATTATTAAATGATTTTAGATCTGGAAAATTAGGAAGAATAACATTGGAGAAAGTATATGAAAAATGAAACTGAAGTAAATTTAATGTCACCATTAGTGTGGGCATATGTTGGAGATAGTGTGTACGAGTTATTTATACGCACTCATTTAGTAGAAACAACAAAATTGAAACCACATAAATTACATATAGAAACAATTAAATATGTGAAGGCAAAAGCACAAGCTGATATTTTGGAAAGATTGCAAGAGGGTTTAACAGATAAAGAAAAGGAAATTGTTAGAAGAGCAAGAAATGCAGAGAATCATCATTTGCCTAAAAATGCAGATCCAGCAGACTATATGCATGCTACAGCATTTGAAGGATTAATAGGATATTTATATCTAAGCGAACAGAAAGAAAGATTAGAAGAGATATTAAATATGTGTATATAAATTGAAAGGAGTAATGAGATTGGAAGATAATATAGGAAGTCCACTAATGGAAAATGCTAATGAAAATAGAAATCAATTGGTTGAAAGTCTAAATGAGAGAATAGTAGAATTAGGAAGAATAATCAGTTATATAAATAGTGAAAAAAATAATATCATAGCTGATTGTATACAACGAGCTCAAAAAGACGATGTGAATTATGTACCTGATAGGAGTATAGTAGAAGAGTTTTTACAATTAAAAGGTGATTTGAATACTGTCAAAGAAAAATTACAAAGTCTTAGCTTAACAGAAGACACTATATTTGATGAAGATAAGTATTTAATAGCAGCGGAAAAGTTGATGGAAAGATATAATGAAGAGATAGAGAGAAGAGTACAGGATTTTAAAATGTCAAATAATAAAAAGTTGGAAGAAGCTAGGAATAGAAAAGTAGAAATAACAAGAGGATTAGCTAACGCTGAAATTGAATTGAACCATGTGAATTTAGAAAAGGAAGAATTAGAAGAACAAATTGCATATATAAGAAAAGGAATAATATATAGAATAAAATCAAAATTATTTAACAAAGAAGGAAATGCTAAAACAGAAGAAATTGATAGTAGGATAGTAGAGCTAGAAAAGAAAAGTAGAGACTTAAAAATAAAAATGAAGAAACTTAAAGCACAAGAAAAAGTAGAACATTTCGTTCCAAATTTAGAAGATCATGATGATAATCAAAATACTAATAGAGAAGAAAGAGAAGAGATGGAATCAGAAAAATAGTAGTTGAATGAATTGCAATTTTAGAGACTTATAAAAATGTAAAAAACTTCCAAGAAATATGTTGACAAAAAAACAACAAAATGATAATATATGAAACATAGAGATTGGAGGTGAAAATATGTCACAAGAATTCGAGAAAATAGTTATTGAAAAATTTAACAAAATGGATGAGAGATTTGATAAGATGGAGGAAAAAATAGACAACGTTGAGGCAGAACTAGGTCAAAAAATAGATAATGTAAAAAAAGAACTAACAGATAGAATTGATGGCTTAAGTGAAAATGTAGCAGTATTAGAATACAAAGTAACAACAGAACTTCCAGCTATATATGAAGCTCATACATTAAATTATCAGATCCAAAAAGAAAACGAGAGAAAACTTGATTCTGTAGTTGAAACTACAAATAAAAATTCAATTCAAATTGCACATTTATATGAGACAGTAAGAAATCACGAGGAGCGATTAAGGAAATTAATTTCTTAGAATTTTCAGGGGGCATATTAGAAAGAGGTTTAGACATATAATTATTAAATTAATTATATATTTAAGCCTCTTTCTTTATATATAATATTATGCGAAAAATAGTATTGACAAAAACAAATGTTTGCAATATAATACCTAAAAGTAGAGAAGAAAGAAAAAGGTGATAGTTTTGATAAACACATTACATATAAAAAATATTGGAATTATAGATGAGATAAGTATAGATTTAAATAGTGGATTTAATGTATTAACAGGTGAGACAGGAGCAGGTAAAACTCTTATTATAGATTCTTTAGAAATCTTAGCAGGCGGAAGATTTTCAAAAGAAATGATAAGAAAAGGTGAAGAATATTCATTTGTTGAGATGAGTGTATCTACTAATAGTAGCAAAGAAGATATAATCTTATCAAGAGAGATAAATATGAATGGTAAAAACTTATGTAAGATAAATGGGAGAATGGTAACAGTTGCAGAACTTAAAAATTTTATGGCTAAGTTATTAGACATCCATGGACAACATGATAATCAATCGTTATTGAATTCAGGTGTACATATTAAACTTTTAGATAAGTTTGCAGGAAATGAGCTAAAGACTCTAAAATTAGATTATTTAGAAAAGTATAGTGAATACAAAAGACTAAAAGAAGAGATTGCGAAAAACTATGGAGATGATAAAGAAAGACAAAGAAAATTAGATTTATTAAAATATCAATCAAATGAAATTGAAGAAGCGGGGTTAATAAAGGGAGAAGAAGAGGAGCTAGAAGAAAAAAAGAAAAGAATATTAAATAGTGAGAAAATTTCTAAAAACTTAGGAATTGCAGAAAACCAAATTTTAAATGTAGCACTTGATTCAGTACAATCTGCAATGAAAGCATTAGAAAAAATAGAAGATATAAATGATGAATATAAAGAATCATCAGAAACAATAAGAAGCATATATTATGAGTTAGAGGATTGTGGAAGAAACATATCAAGATATTCACAAGATATATATTTTGATGATAGAGAAATAGAAGAAGTAGAAAGTAGGCTAAACCTTATATCTTCAATGAAGAGAAAATATGGAAATAACATTGAAGAAATACTTAAATATAAAGAAGAAGTAGAAAAAGAAGTATATGAAATAGAAAATTTAGAAGAGTATACTAATAAATTAAAATCAGATTTAAAATCATTAGAGGGTGAAATGAAAGGCATTTGTAAAAAAATGCATGATATTAGAGAAAAAATTAGTAATATCTTATCAGAGGAAGTACAAAAAGACTTAGTTGATTTAGAAATGAAAAATACAAAATTTAAAGTAAATATTAATTATGATAATTCTAATGAGTTTAATGATAATGGACAAGATGCAGTAGAGTTTTTAATAATGACTAATGTTGGAGAAGACTATAAACCTCTTACAAAAATTGCATCAGGTGGAGAAATGTCAAGAATAATGCTTGCAATAAAAAGAGTATTAGCAGATGTAGATGAAGTAGAAACACTTGTATTTGATGAAATAGATACAGGAATTAGTGGAGTTGCTGCAAGTAAAGTAGCGGATATGATGAAGAAAATATCTAAGACTCATCAAATAATATGCGTAACACATTTAGCAACAATAGCTGCAAAAGGCGATAGTAATTATTATATAAATAAAGAGGTGAAAGAGGGAAAGACAAAGACTAATGTATCTTTATTGACAGATAATAGATTAGTAGAAGAAATTGCAAGAATAGCTAGTGGAGAAGTAACAAAGGTTTCTATTCAATATGCAAAAGAGTTGATAAGTAAATAATAGTAAATCATGAATATATCTTGACAAAAACATGCAAATAATGTTATAAATATATTTGCATGTGAATATATGGCCCCTTGGTCAAGCGGTTAAGACGCAGCCCTCTCAAGGCTGAATCATGGGTTCGATTCCCGTAGGGGTCACCAAATAAATAAAACCTAGAAAGCTTGAAATATAAGCCTTTCTAGGTTTTTGTTGTTTGCAAAGTAATGCAATAGTAATGCAGTAGGATTTGAGGTACTTTTATAACTTGCATTTTTGTAAAATTAAACGAAGTATCATGTAATATCACTATATTCTATATATCCTGTTAAATAGAAGTAGAGTTAATAAAGATTAAAATTTACATAACTTGATTTTTATTGTAAATTATAGTATAATAATATTATCATATCCTTGCCAGGAGCAATAATAGGCAATTTGTGAAACTTCTCACAAATAATTTTGGAGGTTAAAATGAGAACACGGAATCTAGGAAAAAGAATTTTGTCTTTTGTAGTAGTTATAATTGTTATTGCATTAGCTGTAGGGGCTACTGTGGTAACTTCGTTTAATGACCACACCTATACAGCGACTGTCACAAAACAAGAGCGTATTGTAAAAGATGAAGATTCTTATTACCTGATTTTTACAAAAGATGATGAGGGTAACTATTATGAGTTTAAAAATGAAGATAATTTACTCAGAGGAAAATTCAACTCATCTTCTTTTCAGAATCAAATTGAAGTTGGTGAAACTTACAAGTTTACGGTAGTAGGATTTCGTATAGGATTCTTATCATCTTATGAAAACATTATTGAGTTTGAAAAAGTCGATTAATGTTTTCTAAAAAATAAAAAACTTTCATTTGTTAAAATATGAGAGTTTTTTATTTTGCAAGTATAAATATTTACAATCTCCACTTTCTGTTATATAATATTAAGGTAAATTTTTAAGGAGATGAAAAATATGGCAGAGAATAATGTTGATAATCAAGAACAATTAGATGAAAATCATTTAATATCAGTTAGAAAAGAAAAATTAAAAGAATTACAAGAACAAGGAAAAGATCCTTTTGAAATAACAAAATATAATAGAACACATTTAAGTAAAGAAGTAAAAGATAATTATGAAGAATTAGAAGGTAAAGATGTAGCAGTAGCAGGAAGAATAATGGCAAAAAGAATAATGGGAAAAGCATCATTTTGTACTATTCAAGATGGGGCAGGAAGAATTCAAAGTTATGTTAGTATAAATGATTTAGGAGAAGAAAGTTATTTAGCTTTTAAAACATATGATATAGGAGATATTATCGGAATAAAAGGTTTTGTATTTAAAACAAGAACAGAGGAAATATCTGTACATGCAAAAGAAGTAGTTCTTCTTACAAAATCTTTAAGACCACTTCCAGAGAAATTCCATGGCTTAAAAGATACAGAATTAAGATACAGACAAAGATATGTTGATTTAATAATGAATCCAGAAGTAAAAGAAACATTCATGATTAGAAGTAAAATTATAAAAGAAATAAAAAATGTATTAGATAAAAAAGGTTATGTAGAAGTGGATACTCCAATACTAAATACAATAGCAGGAGGAGCTGCTGCAAGACCATTTATAACACACCACAATACATTAGATATGGATATGTATTTAAGAATTGCAAATGAGTTATATCTAAAAAGATTAATAGTTGGTGGATTTGATAAAGTATATGAACTTGGTAGAATGTTTAGAAATGAAGGAATATCAATAAAACATAATCCTGAGTTTACAAACATAGAATTATACTCAGCATATGAAGATTATAATGATATGATGGATATAACTGAAGAAATAGTTTCTACAGTAGCAAAAAACGTTCTTGGAACAACTGAAATAACATATCAAGGAACACCAATAGACCTAACACCAGGATGGAAGAGAATAACTATGATAGATGCTATAAAAGAAGTAACAGGTGTAGACTTTAATTCAATTGAATCTGATGAAGAAGCAACTGAGGCTGCTAAAGGATTAGGAATAGAAATAGAGGGAATACTTTCAAGAGGAAATGTAATCAACTTAGTATTTGAAGAAAAAGTTGAAGAAACTTTAGTACAACCAACATTTATATATGATTATCCAGTTGAAGTATCACCACTTACAAAGAGAAAACCATCTGATCCAAGATTAGTTGAAAGATTTGAGATATTTATAGGCGGAAGAGAATATGGAAATGCATATTCAGAATTAAATGATCCAATAGATCAATATGAAAGATTTTTAGATCAAGCAAAGCAAAAAGCAGCAGGAAATGAAGAAGCAAATGATATGGATGATGACTTCATTCAAGCTCTAGAATACGGAATGCCTCCAACAGGTGGTCTAGGAATAGGTGTAGATAGATTAATAATGCTTCTAACAGATAGCGCTTCAATAAGAGATGTATTATTATTCCCAACAATGAAACCGTTAAACTAAAACAAATGAAAAATAGGGAATGAGAAAAGAGGAAAATAATGTTTAATTTTGCATTTGATAAAAAAACAATTACTATAGTATTAGTCGTAATCTTAGGATTATGGCTAATAACATCTGGAACTAATGGTATATTAAACTTACTATTAACAATACCAGGTGTTTTGATAGCTCTTACATTTCATGAGTTCGCTCATGCATGGGCAGCAAACAAATTAGGAGATGAAACACCAAGACTTCAAGGAAGACTTAATCTAAATCCATTAAGCCATATAGATCCAGTAGGTTTTGTATTCTTAATTGTTGCTGGATTTGGATGGGGTAAACCTGTACAAATTGACCCAAGAAATTTTAATGGAAAACACTCATTATCTAAAGCAGAAGCAATTGTATCAGCAGCAGGACCTATAATGAACTTTATAGTGGCATTTGTATTTTTGATACTTTACTATGTATTATTCATAGTTACAGATGTTATAGCTGGACTAACAATACAATGGCAACAAATAGTATTTGCATTAATAACATACACAGTATCAATTAATATAGGACTAGGAGTATTTAACTTAATACCACTCCCACCACTTGATGGATCAAAAATATTAATGCACTTTTTGCCATACAAAGCAAAAGAGTGGTTCTATAAAAACGGGCAAATATTTTATATAGTATTTTTAATACTTTTTGTAACAAACTTATCATCTGTAATACTAACACCAATATTCAGTAGCGTGTTTAGTGGCATGGAATGGGTAGTATACAATATATTTAAACTATTAACATTGATTTAGGAGAAATAATGAAAGATTTATTAGTACTAGGAATTGAATCAAGTTGTGACGAAACTTCCGTATCCGTTGTAAAAAACGGTAGGGAAGTTCTTTCTAATGTTATAAACTCACAAATAGATATACATACAGAGTATGGTGGAGTAGTACCTGAAATTGCATCAAGATGCCATACAGAAGTTATTAATCAAATAACTAGACAAGCTTTGGAAGAGGCTAATGTAAAAATAGATGATATAGATGCAGTTTGTCCAACATATGGACCAGGACTAGTTGGAGCGCTTCTAGTTGGTGTATCATATGCTAAAGGATTAGCATATGCAAATAACAAACCATTAGTTGGTGTAAACCACTTAGAAGGACATATTGCTGCAAACTATATTACATATAAAGAACTAAAACCGCCATTCTTATGCTTAATGATGTCAGGTGGAAATACACAAATCGTTCATGTAAAAGATTATTGCGAGTTTGAAGTTTTAGGAAAAACTAGAGATGATGCAATTGGCGAAGCCTTTGACAAAGTAGCAAGAGTAGTTGGGCTTCGGATATCCAGGAGGACCTAAAGTGGATAATCTAGCAAAGGAAGGGAAGCCTTGTATAGAACTTCCAAAAACTCATTTTGATAATTTGGATTTCAGCTTTAGTGGAATAAAAACAGCAGTAATAAACTTGAATCATAAAGATCCAAATATTGATAAAGCAGATTTGTGTGCAAGTTTTCAAAAAACAGTTACAGAAATGTTATTAAATAACGTTAATAAAGCGATAAAGCAAACAGGTATAAAAACTTTAGCATTAGCAGGTGGAGTCTCTGCAAATTCATATATAAGAAGTGAATTTGCAAAATTAGAAGAAGAGCAAGATGTAAAAATATATTATCCAGAATTAAAACTATGTACAGATAATGCAGCAATGATAGCATCAGCAGGATACTATAATTATTTAGAAGGGAAAACTTCTGACCTTACATTAAATGCAGTACCTAACTTACGTTTGGGACGGAGCAAAATGAAAATAATTTTATGTTTGGGACGGAGCAAAATGAAAGGGAGAATAGAAATGGCAATATATGCAATTTCAGATTTACATTTATCTTTTGGGGATAATAAGCCAATGGATATATTCGGAGTGAGCTGGGAAAACCATACTGAGAAAATAAAAGAGAATTGGATAAACAAAGTTAAAGAAGACGATTTAGTATTAATTCCAGGAGACTTTTCATGGGCAATGTACCTAAAAGATACATATAAAGACTTTGAATACTTAAATAGCTTGCCAGGCAAAAAACTCTTATTAAAGGGAAATCATGATTATTGGTGGACTACTATTAAAAAGATGAGAGAATATTTAGAAGAAAATAATTTCAATAATATTGATTTTATATACAATAACAGCTATGAATATGATAACAAAATAATAGTTGGAACAAGAGGATGGCAAGATGGAAAGACTTCTGAAGACAAGAGATTAATTAAAAGAGAAAACTTTAGATTAGAACTATCAATAAAAGATGGAATAAAAAAATATGGTAATGATAAAGAAATTATAGTATGTATGCACTATCCACCATTTAATAGCTATGAAGACCTAGATATGAATTATATTAAAACAATGAAGAAATATAATGTAAAGACTTGTATATATGGACATCTACATGGAGAAACAGCACATAAAGAGGCAAAAGAAGGAAAGTATTTACGGGATAGACTTTAAAATGGTAAGTTGTGATTATACAGAATTCGATTTGATAAAAATGTGATAAAAGAGGGCGTAAGCTCTTTTTTAGTTTGTATAAAGTGAGAAAAGATTGAAATTAACATAAAACAATGATATAATATAGAGAACATCTATATACATAGCATTGCCAGTTGCTAATTTATTAAGATATAAAATTAGAAAAGAGCTATACGAAATTCAAATAATTTTGATAGGAGAATCAACTATGACATTCAAAGAATTAAACTCAAGGTTACCTACAAACATTTCTTACAAAGATGAAGATGCAAAAATAATTAATAATCTAAAAGTGGATTTTAGAGGAATTAGTGAAATAGAGTATGGGTTCTATTTGCGGAATGGATCTTCTAGTGTGAATTCAGCTAAAGTTAAATTTAGTAAAAATGTAAAAGGTATAATAAGAAAATATAAAAAATTATCAAAAAAGGATAAATATGATTCATATATTTATATATATTATAATAAAACTGATGATGTATGGCTGTGCTTAGCCATGGTGTAGAAGAAAACATTATACGTAAACTGGCAACGTATAATGTTTTTTATTTTACTACTTGCAAAATTAAATAATTGTGATATAATACTACAGTTGATTATAATAAAACGGAAGGAAGATAAAAATGAACGTAAAAGTAGAAAAAACAGAAAACAATAATGAAGTAAAACTAGAGATAACAGTAGAAGCAGAAAAATTTGATAACGCTATAAAAACAGTTTTCAATAAAAATGCTAAATACTTTAATATTCCAGGATTTAGAAAAGGAAAAGCACCATATCAAATAGTAGAAAAGACATATGGAGCACAAATATTCTATGAAGATGCTTTTAATGAAATAGCAGGAGAAGCTTATGAAGAAGCATTAAAAGAAAAAGAGGTAGAAGCTGTAAGCAGACCAGAAATCGATTTAGTTCAAATCGAAAAAGGAAAAGATTTAATATTTACAGCAGTAGTTGCAACAAAACCAGAAGTAACTTTAGGAAAATATAAAGGTATACAAATCAAAAAAATAGAGTATAATGTATCTGACGAAGATGTTGAACATGAATTAGGACATATGGCAGAGAAAAATGCAAGATTAGTTTCTGTAGAAGATAGACCAGTAGAATCTGGAGATATCACAATAATAGACTTCGAAGGATTTGTAGATGGAGAAGCTTTTGAAGGTGGAAAAGCAGAAAATCATGAATTAACAATAGGAAGTAATACATTTATCCCAGGATTTGAAGATCAAATTATAGGAATGAAATTAGAAGAAGAAAAAGAAATAAATGTAAAATTCCCAGAAGAATACTTCTCAGCAAACTTAGCTGGAAAAGATGCAATGTTCAAAGTTAAATTACATGAAATAAAGAAAAAAGAAATGCCAGAAATAAATGATGAACTAGCAAAAGACATTAGTGAATTTGATACTATTGAAGAATTAAAAAATAGCATAAAAGAAAAACAAGAAGAGCAAAACAAATCAAGAGCTAAATATGAAACAGAAGATGAAGTTATAAAAGCAGTATGTGAAGAAGCAAAAGTAGATATTCCAGCAGGAATGATTGAAATGGAAATAGATCATATGGCTCAAGATATTGAAACAAGACTTAGCTATCAAGGAATGAGATTAGAACAATATCTTCAAATGATGAACAAAACTATGGAAGATTTCAGAAATGAAAACAAAGAACAAGCTGAAAGATCAGTAAAATCTAGATTAGTTTTAGAAGCTGTAGGAAAAGATGCTGCTATTGAAGTAACAGATGAAGAAGTATCAAGCAAAATAAAAGAAATGGCAGAAAACTATGGTAAAAAAGAAGATGAAGTAAAAGACAATCCAGAATTAGTTAAATATGTAAAAGATAACTTAAAAGTAGAAAAAACAATTAATTTCTTAGTAGAAAACGCAAAGATTAAATAAGATAATTAATAGAAAATAAAGGAGGTAATAGCTTGTTTATAGAATAATATAAATAGTTATTACCTTAATTTTTTAAGATGATAAACAAACCAAGGAGGAATTATAATGGATAATTTAAAAAATAGTTTAGTACCTTATGTAATTGAACAAACAGGAAGAGGAGAAAGATCTTACGATATATTTTCAAGACTATTAAAAGATAGAATAATATTCTTAAGTGAAGATGTAAATCATGTAACAGCAAGCTTAGTAATTGCTCAAATGTTATTCTTAGAGTCAGAAGATCCTGATAAAGAAATATCATTCTATATAAATAGCCCAGGTGGGTCAATAACAGATGGTATGGCAATTGTAGATACAATGAATTATATAAAATGCCCAGTTTCTACAATATGTATAGGCTTAGCAGCAAGTATGGGATCAGTACTTTTAGCATCAGGAGAAAAAGGAAAAAGATTTGCTACACCAAATTCAGAAATATTAATACATCAGCCTCTAATTTCTGGAGGACTTTCTGGTCAAACAACAGAAATTAAAATACATGCTGACCATATGGTAAAAACAAGAGAAAAATTAAACAAATTATTAAGTGATAGAACAGGTCAAAGTTTAGAACAAATTGAGAAAGATACAGAAAGAGATCATTACATGACAGCAGAAGAAGCTTTAAAATATGGATTAATAGATGAAATAATAGACGTAAGAAAATAAGATTAACAATAAACTCAAAAGATAATATAATATAGGGAATATATTCCCAAGGAGGATTTAATGGCAAATAAAAATAATAATCAAAATGTAAGATGTTCATTTTGTGGTAAGGCACAAGAAATGGTAAAAAGAATTGTAGCAGGACCCAATGCATATATATGTGATGAATGTATAGGTATTTGTAATAATATAATTGAAGATGAACATTATGAAGATGATTTAGGATATGAAGATGTAAAATCTGAAGATATACCAACACCAGCAGAGATAAAAAAGATACTAGATGAATATGTAATAGGTCAAGATGATGCAAAAAAGACATTATCAGTTGCTGTATATAATCATTATAAACGTATATCATGTGAAGAAATTATAGATGATGTAGAAATACAAAAAAGCAATGTATTACTTCTTGGACCAACTGGATGTGGAAAAACATTACTTGCTCAAACACTTGCAAGAATTCTAAATGTGCCATTTGCAATAGCAGATGCTACAACACTTACAGAAGCAGGGTATGTTGGAGAAGATGTAGAAAATATTTTACTTAAATTAATACAAGCAGCGGAATATGATATTTCAAGAGCGCAAAAAGGTATTATATATATAGACGAAATAGATAAAATAACAAGAAAATCAGAGAATCCATCTATCACAAGAGATGTTAGTGGTGAGGGCGTTCAACAAGCATTATTAAAAATAGTAGAGGGAACTGTTGCATCAGTACCACCACAAGGAGGAAGAAAACATCCTCATCAAGAATTCTTACAAATCGATACATCTAATATATTATTTATATGTGGTGGAGCATTTGAAGGTTTAGAGAGAATTATAAAAGATAGAGTTGGTAAAAAGGCAATGGGATTTGGGGCTCAAATCGAAAGCAAAAAAGAACTAGAAAGATATAAAATATTTGAAGAACTATTGCCACAAGATTTATTGAAATTTGGATTGATTCCAGAATTTGTTGGAAGACTTCCAATAATTGCAACTCTAAGAGAGCTAGACAAAGATGCTTTAATAAATATTGTAACAGAACCTAAAAATGCATTAACAAAACAATATAAGAAGTTATTAGAATTAGATGGAGTAGAACTAGAATTCCAAAGAGAAGCATTGGAAGCAATAGTAAAAAAAGCAATAGAAAGAAATACAGGAGCAAGAGGGCTTCGTTCTATTATAGAGGATATAATGAGAGATATCATGTTTGATGTACCAACAAATCCTAAAATAGAAAAATGTATAATAACTAAAGATACTGTAAATAAGAAAACAGGTCCAGAATTAGTTATAAATGAGAAAAAAGAAGCTAAAAGAGTAAAGATAAAGAAAAAACAGATTGCTCCTCAGAAACAAGGAGAAACAGCATAAGAATAAATAGAGATACAATAGAGTATCTCTATTTTTATTACATGAAAAATATTTATTTAGAGGTTGACAAAACAAATAAACCTTTGGTATAATATACAAGTTGAAAAATACGCACATATAGTTAGAGTTTGAGATTGTGCTTATAAATACTTAAGTGTTCTTAAATGTAAAAAACTATGTGGAGGTAAAACAAATAAGGAGGAGATACAAATGGCAGTAGTTGCAATGAAACAATTACTAGAAGCAGGTGTACATTTCGGACACCAAACAAAAAGATGGGACCCTAAAATGGCTGAATATATCTATCAAGCTAGAAACGGTATCCATATTATCGATTTACAAAAGACATCAAAGAAGATTGACGAAGCATATGCATTTATGAAAGAAGTAGCTGAGGAAGGAAAGGACATTCTATTTGTAGGAACAAAGAAACAAGCACAAGAATGTATTAAAGATGCAGCTATAAAAAGTAACATGTTCTATGTTGACCAAAGATGGTTAGGTGGAATGCTTACAAACTTCAAAACAATTAGAAGAAGAATAGAAAGATTAAACAAATTAGAAGAAATGCAAGAAGATGGTACATTTGATGTATTACCTAAAAAAGAAGTTGCAGGACTTAAAAATGAAATGGAAAAACTAGAAAAAAATCTAGGTGGAATCAAAAACATGACAAAAATGCCTGGTGCAATGTTTGTAGTTGATCCAAAAAATGAAAGAATAGCTATATTAGAAGCTAAAAAATTAAATATTCCAACTATTGGATTAGTAGACACAAACTGTAATCCAGAAGATGTAGATTATCCAATTCCAGGAAATGATGATGCAATAAGAGCTGTAAAATTAATTACAGATGTTATGGCTAATGCTATCATAGAAGGAAGACAAGGAGAAATATTAGAAGCAGAAGCTGAAATGACAGAAGTTGCAGAAGTTGCTACAGAAGAAGCAAAAGATATTGAAGAAGTAGTAGCTGAAGAAACAGCTGAAACAGTAGCTGAATAATTCAAAAAAATAAATGGACGAACCGCGTTCGTCCAAAATTATATATAGGAGGTAATATTATGATATCAGCAGCCTTAGTAAAAGAATTAAGAGAAAAAACAGGTGCAGGAATGATGGACTGCAAAAAAGTTTTAACAGAAACAGATGGAGATATGGAAAAAGCAGCTGAGCTATTAAGAGAAAGAGGAATAGCAAAAGCAGCTAAAAAATCAGATAGAATAGCAGCAGAAGGATTAGTATATTGCTATGTAACAGACGACAAAAAAGTTGGTGTTGTATTAGAAGTAAATGCAGAAACTGACTTTGTTGCGAAAAATGAAGAATTCAGAGCATTTGTTGCAGATACAGCAAAACAAATAGCTGTAAAAGCTCCAGCTGATGTTGAAGAATTACTAGAACAAGCATCTATATCTGATGAAACAAAAACAGTAAAAGACATATTAACAGACAAAATTGCTACAATAGGTGAAAATATGTCAATAAGAAGATTCGAAAGATTTGAAAGTACAGGAATAGTTGAAAGCTATATTCATGGTGATGGAAAAATCGGTGTTCTTGTAGATTTCCCTAGGGGAGATGAAAATGTTGCAAAAGATGTATGTATGCAAATTGCAGCAGCAAAACCAGAGTACTTAAATAGAGAATCTGTACCACAAGATATAGTTGACCATGAAATGGGAATACTAAAAGCACAAGCTATGAATGAAGGAAAACCAGCTGAAATCGCTGAAAAAATGGTGCAAGGAAGAATTGGAAAATTCTATTCAGAAATTTGTTTAATAGAGCAACCATTCGTTAAAGATCCTGATATAAAAGTACAAAAATTATTAGATAATAACAATGCAGAGATAGCAAGATTTGCAAGATTTGAAAAAGGTGAAGGACTTCAAAAAAGAGAAGAGAACTTTGCTGAAGAAGTAGCAAAACAAATGAATTCATAGAATAAAAAAGAGAAAGGTAGACGAATTAAATCCATCTACCTTTTTTTATGTTACAAATCAAATTTTGAAGATGCAGACTGAGCCTGTCTAATAGCTTTTGCTTTTTCTGCCTCAAGCAATGAACACCCATAGTTATAATTTTCAGGATCCGTATTCTCAATAAATCTCAACATGGACTTGAAATTTTCTGTATCATGTCTGCACATTAAACCAAATATATCATAACGACAGTTAGAAAATGATGAATCACCAGGGGATGCAGCATAACCACCGCCACCTCCACCATCTTGATAAAATGATACACATGAGACTTTTCCATCTGTTATAGTAACACTACCACCGAGTCCATTCCAAGACGAACGATATTCTTGTACATCAGTCTTTTTCCTTATTCTTACAGAAATTTTTTTCATAACATTTACCTCCTAAAACAAATTTGTTTTACTTAATTACAATATATATTGCAATTGCGATGCTGACCTCAAAGCTGTAAAACGAAGAGTATAAAGTGGAAAAAATCCAAATTACATATAATATTATACCATATTTACATAAATATGTAAATAAAAGAATCGTAAGCTTATGTAAAGACTGATTTATTTTTTGAAAATGGTGCTATTATTGAGTATGTAAAGGGATTTAAATATTATAAAATATTATCCAAAGTATAAAAACTACAAAATGAGGTACTTATTCAGTACCTCATTTCTTGCGTATATAGGATCTTCCTATTTAGATAAAACAAATTTAATTCCTTTTTCAAAAGGTCTAAAAAACATATCTTTAGTCTCATCCATCAATGAATTGTTAGGTATATCTACTAAGTTTATTTTGAATGATTCTGTGGTGTCAATTACTTCTATTTCAGAATCACTATTTATCTTAAAAGAAATTGATGCACTTATTTTTTGAGTTGGGCCATATTCGCTGTAAAATGTATCTGCTGTACAATTAATTTTATTATCAGAAATAGTATAAGTACCAGATATGCCATTTCCAAATCCTATGTATGCATCAAATTTATTGTTTTCTGAAAATGTAATATCTTCATCTCCCATTATATCAGTAATATCACCTAATATTTTCTCATCTGGTTGTACAACATAACTTCCTAAGTTTACTTGTATTTCATTTGAGTTATCTGGTGAAGAAACTACTTGATTTTCTTGAGATGAGACGTTGTTGCTGTTATTTGTATTTTGTCCACATCCAGTTAAACTTACAAGAAATAAAACAGTAATTAAGAATAGCATTATGCTAAAATCGATAATCTTTTTTGTTTTCATTTTTATACCTCCATATAAATATCTTAATATGTATAAAGTTTATCATATACAAATTTATATTACAATATAAATAGTTTTTAAAAGTGATTACATTTATACATAATCGCTAACCATAGGGAAAATTAACTTTTGGATTAAATATTACAAAAATATTACAAAAAGTGATTGCATTTTAAAAAGTCATGATATATAATAATACAGGATTTTGAAAATATAGAAGAAAGAAGGTTTTAATTTATGAGCAAAAAGTACGTATACCTTTTTAAAGAAGGAAATGCAGACATGCGTGAATTATTAGGTGGTAAAGGTGCTAACCTAGCAGAAATGACAAACTTAGGTTTACCAATTCCACAAGGATTTACTGTTTCAACAGAAGCTTGTACAGAATATTATAATGACGGTAAAAAAATCAACGAAGAAATTCAAGGACAAATTTTTGAAGCATTAACTAAATTAGAAGAAATGCAAGGTAAAAAATTTGGAGACAACAATGATCCATTATTAGT
>CAOJKK010000006.1 GCA_948437895.1 uncultured Clostridium sp. | reverse complement strand
TTGGCACTGGTTCCTAAGACCAGCGCGTCTGCCAGTTCCGCCACATCCGCATATTTAATTGACAAGATTTATTTTAGCATTTTCAAGTATTACTGTCAAGTAGTTTTTATAAAATTTTAATGAATTCAACAAAAGAGGACTGCCATACACTATGTGCTATCCCCTTTTGTTAGTTTTTTTCTTCTATTCTTCATCCTTTGTAGTATTTATTTTAAATAGCTTTAATATCTCTACTATTAATACTGGTGCAAATACTAAAAGTACAATTTCTACAATATGCATTGTTGGAAGTACTGCTAGGCTGAATATATCTCTTAATCCTTGTGATGCTAAGATTATGAACATAAGTCCTGCAGATACTATTGTAGCTAGTATTAATTTACTGTTATTAAATATTCCTGTTTTAAATATTGATTTTTTATTATCTCTTATATTGTATACATGAACTAACTCTGAAAGTGCTAGAACATAGAATGCCATTGTTTGACCAATCTTAACTTTTTCTTCGCCACTTACATCTGGTGTTGTAAGTCCTATTATAAATGCAGTAAGTGTAAGCAATCCAATCATTATTCCTTGATATATAATTCTCCAAGTCATTCCTTTTGTGAATATTCCTTTTTTATTCTTTTGTGGTTTCCTTTCCATTACATCTTTTGCTGCAGGATCTACTGCAAGTGCAAGTGCTGGAAGTGAATCTGTTACTAAATTAATCCATAATATGTGGATTGGAAGTAATGTTTCTATTAGTGTTATATCTATATTAAATATTTTTGATAAAAGAGGTGTTATTAATATAGCCACAAATAATACTACTATTTCCCCTATATTACTAGATAATAGGAATTGAATTGCTTTTAATATATTATCATATATTCTTCTTCCCTCTTCTACTGCTGATACTACAGTTGCAAAGTTATCATCTGTTAATATAACATCTGCCGCTTCTTTTGCAACATCTGTTCCAACTACACCCATTGCACAACCAATGTCTGCTATTTTAAGTGATGGTGCATCATTTACTCCATCTCCAGTCATAGCAACTATTTCTCCATTAGCTTGCCATGCCTTTACTATTCTTACTTTATGTTCTGGTGAAACTCTTGCATAAACAGAATATTTTCTTACATTCTTAATCAAATCTTCATCAGACATTTCTTCTAATTCTGTTCCTGTTATTGCTTCATCTTCATTTTCTAGTATACCTAAGCTCTTTGCTATAGCCATTGCTGTGATTTTGTGGTCTCCTGTAATCATTACTGTTTTTATTCCAGCTGATTTACATTTTGAAACTGCATCTTTGACTTCTAACCTTGGTGGGTCTATCATCCCAACCATACCAATGTATGTTAAATTAGACTCTAAATCTTTTATTTCTTCTCCTGTTGGTTTATGGTCTAACACTTTATATCCCATTGCTAAAACTCTTAAAGCACCTTTAGCCATTTCCATATTATATTTTCTAATTATCTCTTTGTATTCATCTAAATCTTCTTTTATATCTCCTTGTAATAAATATGAATTAGAAATTGATAAAAGCTCATCTACTCCACCTTTTGTATATACTACATATTTTCCATTTTCTTCATGAACTGTTGTCATTAATTTTCTATCTGAATCAAATGGTATTTCTGCTACTCTTGGAAACATTCCATATACAGATGGATCAAAATCCAATTTAAAAGCCATATCAACTAATGCTGTTTCTGTTGGGTCTCCTGTAAGTTCTTTATTATCAGATATTTTTGTATCATTACAAAGCATACTTGCATATACAAGTTTTTTGATATCTATCATATCTTTTGCATTATTTAAATCTACTAAATTTCCATCACAAAATACTTTTTCTACTGTCATTTTATTTTGTGTTAATGTTCCTGTTTTATCTGAACATATAACTGATGCACTTCCTAATGTCTCAACTGCTGGAAGTTTTTTTACAATAGCATTTTTCTTTACCATTCTTTGTACACCTATCGCAAGTACTATTGTAAATACTGCTGGAAGTCCTTCTGGTATTGCTGCAACAGCTAAACTAACAGCTGTCATAAACATGTGTATAGGTTCTTTTCCATAAAGAAGTCCTACTCCAAATATTAATGCACAGATTACTAACGCTACAATTCCGAGTGTCTTACCTAATTTATTTAGTTTTTGTTGAAGTGGTGTTCCTTGGTCTTCTGCAGTATTTATTATATCTGCAATTTTTCCTACTTCTGTGTTCATACCTGTTTCAACAACTACTGCTTTTCCTCTACCATATGTTATTAAGCTAGAAGAAAATAACATATTTATTCTGTCACCAATCCCTATTTTTTCATCATCTATTTTAGCTGACATTTTTTCTACTGGCACAGATTCACCAGTTAAAGCTGCTTCTTGTGATTTTAAGTTTACTGCTTCTATTATTCTTAAATCTGCTGGTACATAGTCTCCTGTTTCTAATATTACAATATCACCTGGTACCAATTCTCTTGATGGAATAACCTCTAGCTTTCCATTTCTCATTACTTTAGCAACATGACTACTTAATTTTTGAAGAGCTTCTAGTGATTTCTCCGCTTTGTTTTCTTGTGCCACACCTATTATCGCATTTACAAGAACAACTACTAGAATTATTATTGTATCTGTAATACCTTCACCTTCTGCTACTCCAACTACTCCTGAAACAATTGCAGAAATAATTAGAACTATTATCATAAAGTCCTTAAATTGCTCTAAGAATTTAACAAATAAACTCTTCTTCTTTTTTGCTTTTAGTTCATTTAGCCCATACTTTTCCTGTCTCTTTTTAACTTCTTCAGTAGAGATACCATTTTCTATATCTGTTTTTAAATTAGATATTGTTTCATCTACTGTTTGATTAAACCAATTTACTTTCATATTTTCCTCCTAATTTAATATTCTTCTGACTGTGTCAAATGACTCGCCTTTTGCAAGTACTATGTCAAATTTTTCATTATATATATCTAAATTTGTATCTACATTATAGTCAAGAAAACCAATTGTTAACGTTCTATGTAGTTTTTCTTTCTCTATCATATTTATATCTTCTATAATATCTCCAGCTAATAGAATATTCTGTTTCTTATCTAATACTTTTCTTATATCTTCTGGCACTCTTGAATAATATTTATCTGATACTGCCATTATTTTTTCAGTATCTATATATGCTCCATTATCATTAAACTCGAAAAAATTACTAACTAATGTTATATTATCATATAGAACTTCTTGTTTTTCTAAAAATCTTTTAATTATATTTCCAACACCAGCAGACATTATAACTACTGGAATGTTTTTATCGTACATATCTTTTAAGAATTCTTTAGCTCCTGCTCTTAAATGCAAATTTGCATCTTTCAAAGCATTCTCTATTATTTCTTCTGATGTTAAATACTTAGATAAAAGTGTAAAACTATTATTAGCCCACTCTTTCATAATAGCTTTTTTCTTATTTTCTTCTATAGTATAGTCTAACTCCATAGGTCTATAATATTCATAAATTCTTAGTCTTTCTTTTAAACATTCTCCCCCTAAAAACTTAGGTATTATTCCCATTGAAGCATCACTTGCACCTGTAGTAAGAGTTCTGTCAAAATCTATTATTACAAAAAAGTCTTGTGATTTTTTAAATTCTTCTACTTTTTCTTTGTTATTTATATATTCCATATTCACTCCTTATTTTCCTATTATATCAATAAAGACTTTCAAAGAAACCATTAACACATATGTTTCTTTAAAAGTCTTGCTTACCATATAGGTTTACTAACCAGTTAATAACGAGTTTGTTGATTAGTAAGTTTCAAGCTACTCCCTTTCAAACTGAAATTATTTTATCACTATTCATTTTATTTTGCAAGGAATTCTACTATTTCTTCTCCTAAAACTTCTTCTTTATCTGTATAACCGTGGTCAGTTCCTTTTATATAGCTAATATCTAAACTATCATTATTTATTTTTGACTTTAGAAAATCTGATAATTCATTTAAATCTTGAATTACTAAATCTTTTTCACCCCATCTCAAAAATAGTGGAACTGTTATATTATTCAACTCTTTAAAATTATATTCTTTATCACTAAATCTTGCAAAGTCTATATCTTGATTATCTCTATAATATCTTAAATATGACTTAACACTTATTGGATGATCAAATGCATCTCTTGGCATTAAATCCATTTCCTCGTTATCATTTTCTTTCTTGATTGCTAACTCTAACATTTCATTGTATTTATCTATTCCTAAATCATATTTTTGTAAATCTATTAAATCTACTAATGATAATAGGATTACTGATTTTATATTGTTTACAATATCATCTTTTTCTTCTTTTAATCTGTTATATGTGTATACTATTTTTGTGCATCCTAAACTATGACCTTGAAGATGTATTTTTGTAAATCCTAGTTCTAACATTTTCTTTATTGCACCTTTTATATCATAATAGCTCTCCAAAACATCTTCATATGCACATCCTCCATTTAAAGTTTTGCTACCATCTGTTCTTTTTGTATAACACATAATTTCTGTTCCTCTATTATTAAATGCAAAATATGCAATTCCTGCTTTATTAATTGTATTTGCTAATATATCTTCTCTTTTTTTGAAACAATTACTTTGCATACCATGCACAGATATTACTACTTCATCTGTATTTAAATTGTTATCTGGTTTTTGTAATAACCCTACTAACTCTACATCATCTTCTAAATTAAAATATATTTTTTCTAACATATTACTCCTCCTTGTTTTGTATTATACTATTAAAGATTTTTTTATTCAATAAATTAATTTCGATATTTTCTTTCATTTTATCTTAATTTTTTATTAATTATGTGTACTTTTTATAATTTTATGGTATACTATTTTTGGTGATATTAATGGGAAAAATAAAATATTTATTTAAACGTATTATTAAAATGGATTACAAAAATATGTTTAAAATTGCAAAAGCAATTTCAAAAAAAACTAAGAAGAACACTTTGATGATAGTTATTGATATGATTAAATGTGGTCTTAAATATCAGGCTGGTTATTATGATTACCAAGAATTTGAGTTTTATAACTTAAACACAGAAGAAAGAAAAACATATTTAACTAGAGGAAAAAATAATGAGATCGTAAAAAAGTTTAATGATAGAAATAGCTTTCATAAATTCGAAGATAAAGCAGAATTCAATTCAATATTTAACAAGTATTTGAAACGTAACTGGATGGTTTTAAGTAATAAAAACTTCTCAGAATTTGAAGCTTTCTTAAAGAACAATAAAGCAATTATTGTAAAGCCAATCAATGATGAAGGTGGACATGGCATTGAAAAATTCGAATATTCAGATGATTTAAATATTAAAGAACTATATAATAAATTATTATCTAACGATCAATTATTAATTGAACAGTGCATAAAGCAACATAAAGATATGAATGTTCTTTATGATAAGTCTGTAAATACCATGAGGATGTTTACTTTTTATAAAAATGGAGAATCTTATTTTTTACAAGCTGTTCTAAAAATTGGTAATGGTGGTGTTGTAGATAACTTCTCAAGTCGGTGGAATGTATACTTATGTAAGTGATACAGGTGATGTTTATGTAGAAGCAATTGATCGAGATGATAATATATATAGTACTCATCCTGTTTCAAATCATAAAATAGTAGGTTTTAAAGTTCCAATGTTCAATGAAGCTGTAGAGTTAGTCAAAGAATGTGCTAAAGTAATTCAAGAAGTTGCTTATGTAGGTTGGGATGTAGCAATATCAGAAAATGGTCCTGTAATTGTTGAAGGAAATTGTTTTCCTGGTGTTTTTCAAGTAAAACCAAGTTTAGTTAATAAAAAGGAAGGCTTGATTCCTAAATATAATGAAATAATGAGAATATTTTAAAAAAGAATACAGCATTTTGCTGTATTCTTTTTTTGGTGGAGATGGAGGGAGTTGAACCCTCGTCCAATAACTTTTCCACATAAACATCTACGAGTGTAGTTTGTTATTAAAATTCCTTAATATTATCATTAACAAACAAACGATAATATTAAGTAGCCTTTTAGTTACCCATTATTCCTAAGGCAAAGAATAACTTTGTTCCCTACTTTAGTCGACGCTTTATCCATAACAGTAGGCTTTATGGTAAAACGACGTGCCATTAATTAGGCAGCGTATGCTAATTCTTTATCAGCGTTTATATTTAATCTTGCTTTTTTTAAGTGGCCAAAGCAACCATCCACTACTCGCAATTTATACTTCTAAATTACTGTCGAAACCAATTACATCCCCATATACATATTTTATTATACTATATTTTAATACTTTATACAATATTAAAAATTTCTTTTTATACAATACAACAGATACTGTGAAACTATTGTAGTCTCACAGTATCTGTTGTATTAGAATATTGGTATTACTGTTCTTTTTCTCCTTCATATGAGAAAAACTGCTCTGAAGAATTATCTCCTGCTGAATAGTTAATATTATCATGTTTTAGCCTATTTAATCTGTAACAATTTGCAAAATTCCCCTCTTGAATAGGACCTTCAAGAATTATCACGATTCTATCTCTTGTTTTATTAGGCTTATAATAAAACTGAATAGAGCCATTTCGTAATTTAAAATTATTTGATAACTTCCATATGTTATCATAGCATTTTTTACTTAAAATCACTCTTTCAGCAAGTCCAACTTGGGAATCAACCTCTATTAATTTTTTTACAGTTGATCTTCCCCTTGTTATAGAGAATTCTCTCCGTTTCATAATATCATCATCCCTTCAATATTTTAGCACAACCAGCGCTAATTTAACGTATTATACAATATTTTTCATAATTTATCAACTATTTTAATTTTTAAATTTTTTGTATAATATTTTTTATTTTTCTTGCATAAATTTATGATATATGCTAATATAATTAAGTAACTCATTTAGGGGTATAGTGTCAATGGTAGCACATCGGTCTCCAAAACCGCCTGTGAGGGTTCGAATCCTTCTACCCCTGCCATCAAAAGTGAAGAATATTTATTCTTCACTTTTTTTATTAACTTCTACTCTTCTTCAATATTTGACATTAACATAAGGCAGTGCTATAATCATTTGTGCAAAATTTTATAACTTTACAAAGGAGAGTAGTTCAGATATGGAAAACATAGAATGGACTAAAGAGTGGCGACTTTGTCACAAAAAAACTTCTAATTATTCAGGCTCTTTTTCACATAGTGAATTTTTTGCCGAACTAATTGGAGAAGAAAAACAGGATTGTAGTATTTTACTACCAAAAGCTCTTCATTTAATTCTAAAGGATAATTTCTATGGATTAGCAAATGAAAGCTTAATTGAAGAAGTTATCGTTGTTCCAAATGAAGAGTTTGTAATCACTACACTAATCCCTTCAACTCGAAGAAATAAAATGAAGGTTCAATTCAAAAAGGCTGACAACCACCAATATTACTTTTTATTACAAAGTATATGTAATTGTCTTAGACCTACTAATATAATTGAAAAATATATTAGTGAAGAAGAACTTAAAGAAGAATTAGATCATTTTTGCTCTACTATTGAAGTATTTCCATTTTATTTACCATTTGGGAATTGTTTTTCTCTCAAGTAACTCTCAAAAAGAACAGTTCACAATAACTGTTCTTTTTTATATTATTAAAATGTTCTTGACAGTTATCTATCTCAATGTTAAAATTTTCATTGTATTTAATTCTTATATTTTTTATTCTTGGAGGTTTTATGAATTTTAGTTCTATTAATTATTTTAGTTTTTTATTTATATTTACTTTTGCTATATTAATTATTTCTTTATGCATTTTTATTCCAAATTTATCTAAATATGGTTATATATCATCATATACACCTAATAATGATTATTCTCGCATTGATATCCTTTCTTCTAACTTTGTCTGGCCAACGCCTGGCTATACAACAATAACTTCCCAATTTGGTCAAAGAAGGTCTCCTACAACTGGTCGTTCTTCCTTTCATTATGGTACTGATATTGGAGCACCCCTTGGAACAAATATTATAGCAATCTTTTCAGGAACGGTCACTTTTACTGGCTTTAATGGTGCAAATGGGTTCACTGTAACTATTACTAATGGAAATGTATCCTCTTCATACTCACATGTATCTCCTTTATTTTTAGTATATAATGGTCAGTACATAAATAAAGGTGAAATAATTGCCAAAGTAGGACCTAAAAATGTATATGGTGTTCCTAACAATCCATATAAAGATTCAAATGGTAATCCTACAAACCGGTTCTACAACTGGACCTCATTTACATTTAAGTATAAAAAAAGACGGCAAAGCCGTCAATCCTTTGGATTTTTTTAATTAGTTTTACATATCGTCATCTTCATCATGATTACAATGTGAGCAATCATGTCCACATCCATCATGTCCATCACATTCGTCTCCCCAATCTAGCTCTATAATATTATTACATTCTGGACATTCTATTTCATCTTTTAGATCCTCACACTCAACAATTAGTTCATAGTTACAATATGGACATGTTATAGAAAAATCACTATCTTCATCAATGTATAGTTCTTTTTCCATTGATTTCATTTCATTTTCAAGATTTTCTACCTTTTCTTGTAATGCTGCTTGAGCTCCTGCAATTGTTTCCATTCTTGCTGCTGTCATATCTTCTATTCTGTTTATTTCATCAAAGAATAAGTTGTATAAATTAAATATTTGAACTTTTATATATTCTAGATCTTCTTTGTTTTGTATATTCTGTTCTAAATCTTCTAATATTTTTTTAAATTTAACATTTAAATTAGACATTAAACTAAAACCCCTTTTACTATTAAATTCTTTCCATATATTCGCCAGTTCTTGTATCAATTCTTATTACATCGCCTGTATTTACGAATAAAGGTACATTTATTGAGCATCCTGTTTCTAATTCTGCTGGCTTTGTTTGTCCAGCTCCTGCTGTGTTTCCAGCAAATCCTGGTTCTGTATATGTAATTTCAAGTTCTACAAACATAGGTGGTTCTACTGCAAACACACTTCCTTTGAAAGATAATATTTTTACTGTCATATTTTCTTTTAAATATTTTAATGTATCACCTAAATCTGATTTATTAAGTGGTATTTGATCATATGTTTCATTATCCATGAAATAGTATAGTTCTCCATCATTATATAGATATTGCATCTCTTTCTTTTCTATTTCTGCTCCTTGTAATTTTTCAGATGGATTAAATGTTTTTTCTAAAACTGCTCCTGTTATTACATTTTTTAATTTTGTTCTAACAAATGCTGCTCCTTTACCTGGTTTTACATGTTGAAATTCAACAACTTTAAATACTGAACCATCTAGTTCAAATGTTGTTCCATTTCTTACATCTCCTGCCATATAAACTTCTGCCATATTTATTACCCCTTTTCTATTTTATTTTCTCATTTATATAATATTTAAATCTTTTATATTTTATTATATTTTATGGAAAAAATCAAGTATTTATACAATTTAAAAGAATATGGCTAAAATAATACCATATTCTTTTAAACTTTATAAGCAAATCTCATCATCATTCTTCTCATCTGGATATATCATATCTTCATTATTTTTAAAAGCTTTTTGTAGCTTTTTTACTCCTGAATCTGATAATTGCTTTCCTGGTTCAGCTCTTCCATACCCTTCAATCAATTCCTGTCTTGATATAAGATTTTTCTCTATTAACACAGCTAGAATTGTATTATCAGTCATTCCTCCAATATATTCTATTGCCATTTTGCTTGCAATTGCTCTTTCTATATTCTTTTCTTTTAATAATTTTTCCAAAAGTTTATCTCTATCCTCTTCTATCATTGTCTCTGAGTTTTTTCCCATTTCACCAATTTTTCTTTTTATTGGATTTATTTTTGTTTTTTCATATACTTCTTTTAGTTCTCCATCATATTTTTCTTCTCCTATAGCAATAGCTATATCATGCTTTGTAATGTCTCTCATAGCATCTAAAACATTCCTGTACATAAAGTCTATTTTATGTGGTTTTTGCTTTCTATAATAGTGACAAATTTTTCTTTCATATGTCATTTTTTCATCTTTGTTTATATATTCTTCTCTCTCTTTTTGTTCTTTTCCTGTATTATAAGACTTGATATTTTTTCTTACCTCCTCAGGAATCGAATTATATGCTATTCCTGTTTCTACTAAAACATCTGCAAATATATCAACAAGTTCTTCTGCAGCAATAGGTAATCCTTCTGCTTCAAAAATTCTTCTAGCATATGGAACTATTTTTCTAACATTTAACTCTCTTAATGAAAAAAGTGTTTTTCTCATCAGCGGAGTCATTGTAATATATCCTTTGTCTTTACTTGCTTCAACTAAATCTTTTATGAATACATCTTGCATCATAAGAGTAGCCTTTGTTTTCACTTCACTTTCTGGTTTTATTCTCTTAATATATTCTCTTGCATATTTCACTTTAATTTGTTCAAACTCCCTATATTTTGCTTCAAGAATTGCTCTTTCTTTTTTCGTCCTTTCTAATTCTACTTTATCTTCTAATGTTGTGACTTTATTTTCTGAAGGAGTTAATTCATTTATTCTATTAGATAATCCATACATTTCTAATAAAAACTTATTTTCTAGTACTAACATTTCATTAAAATTATTTTTCCTTGCTAATGCTGTTCCTATTATAGCCAAATAATCGTCATCAAATTCACTAATTATCTTATTACCACTTGTATCTTTTAATCTAAGTCCATCTAATATGTCTGAACGAGTATATGCAATAATATCTGCATATCTTATGACAGCTCCTTCCATTGTTGCTGGCATTATTGTTCTATCAAACCCCTTTTCTGTAAAGCATTTTCTTATTTCTTCCGCCATATCTTCAGCTGTTTTTTCTTTTGGAACAATTTTACCAATAACACCCTCACCATTATGCGATACTACACCATCAATTATATATCTCATAAATTCTTTTATTTCTTCTTCATTCGTTTTAGGGCTAAATTGTTTAGCTTCTTCTATGGCTATGTCTATAATGTTCTCTCTTTCTGCTATATATGCTCCCATAGCATTGTGAACTATGTATCCGCAATTTTTTAATCTTCCTATTGCAGATAATATTCTTTCTCCTGTATGTCCATTCCAGGTATGTCCTATATCATGTAGCAACCCTGTTAAATAGGCAAAATCAGCATTTAATCCTAGTCCATCTGAAATACTTCTTGAAATATCCGCTACCTCTCTCATATGAGTCTGTCTGGTTTGCACTAAAGCTTCTGAATCTTTGAAAATTTGTTTTAATTCTTCTGCACTGTCTGGTGGTATAATTGTGCTAGACTTTGTTGCCATCATTGACTTTTGAGAACTTCTCTGATATGCAGCTGTTGCTGTTATTGTCTTCATTATAGAGTTTATGGCACTTTTCTTTAAATTAAATTTTTTTGCATATTCTGAATATCCTCCATAGTCCATTAAATCCTCATCATCCTCTTTATATTCATATAAAGGTTTTTTTGAATACCCTGTTTCTGCATATATTCTTGCAATTTTCTTATTCATTTCTAGATAATCTTTTTTCTTCATAAATTTTTTCATAAAAACAACTCCTAAAATATATTAGTATTACGTTAATTATACAATATTTTAGGAGTTTTGTAAAATTTATTTTTCATTTAATATAATATTAGCTATACTCTTAGAATCTACTTCATTTATTTTTTCTATTTCTTCTACACTACCATGTTTTATAAACTTGTCATTATATCCGAAAGTTTTTACTTTAATATCTTTAATCTCACTACTATTTACTGCTTCCACTACTGCTGTTCCAAGTCCACCTTTCAATATTCCGATCCTCTATTGTAACTACACTTTTCGTTTTCTTTATAGAATTAATTATTGTTTCTTTATCTAACGGCTTTAAAAATCTAGCATTTATGATCTCTGCATTTATATTTTGCTTTTCCAATAATTGCGATACTTCTACCGATCTTTCAACCATTTTCCCTATTGCAATAATAGTTAAATTTTCTCCCTCTTTTATAACTTCAGCTTTTCCTAGTTCTATATCATCACATTTATCCAATTTAATTGTTCCTTCTCCACCTCTTGGATATCTGATTGCAACTGGTTTATCTAAATTGATTGCAAATTCTAACATTTTATCAAACTCTTCAAAATTCTTTGGAGCCATTATTATAAAGTTTGGTATTTCAGATAAAAATGCTAAATCAAATAATCCCTGATGCGTTTCCCCATCATTTCCTACAATTCCTGCTCTATCAATTGCAATTGTTACAGGTACGTTCTGTATTGCAATATCATGTATTAATTGATCATATCCTCTTTGTAAAAACGAAGAATACACCGCAAATACTGGTTTTAATCCTTCAGAAGCCATACCTGCAATCAATCCAGTAGCATGCTGTTCTGCTATACCTACATCAAAAAATCTTTTTGGAAATTTATAAGCAAACTCATTTAGACCTGTTCCATCTTTCATTGCAGCAGTTACTGCAACTATTTTTTCATCTGTTGAAGCTAATTCTACCAATTTATCTCCAAATTGCTTTGAATAATCTTTATCCTTCTTACTTTTTACTTCTCCAGTTTTTATGTCAAAACTAGATATTCCATGAAACTTATCTGGATTTTCTTCTGCTATTTCATATCCTTTTCCTTTTTTAGTAATAACATGTATAACTATTGGTCCTTCTATATTCTGACTTTTACGTAGAATGTTTTCAAGTTCTTCAATATTATGTCCATCTACTGGTCCTAAATATGTAAAACCTATATCTTCAAAATACATATTTGGAATAACTGCTTGTTTTATTCCTCTTTTGATTTTATGTGCTAAATTCACAATAGGCTTTCCTATAACTGGAACTCTATTAAAGAACCTTTTTATACAATTATTTGATCTTTTATACGTCTTTTTAACTCTTATTTTTGTGAGTAATGCTGGTATTCCTCCAACATTTTTAGATATACTCATTTCATTATCATTAAGTATCACTGTTACATTTGTTTTACTACTTCCTGCATCATTTAATGCTTCAATTGCCATTCCACCTGTAAGTGACCCATCACCTATAACTGCTATTACTTTGTTATTTTTATTCAATATATCTCTTGCTCTTGCCATTCCTAATGCTACAGATATAGATGTACTACTATGACCTGTATCGAAACTATCATATTTCGATTCACATGTTTTAGGAAAACCAGAAATTCCATCCATTTTTCTTAATGTTTTCATTTCTTCTTTTCTTCCTGTTAATATTTTATGGACATACGACTGATGCCCTACATCCCATATTATTTTATCTTCTGGTGAATTAAATACACTATGAATAGCAATAGTTAGTTCTACAACTCCTAAATTAGATGCCAGATGTCCTCCATTATTAGAAACTATTTCTAATAAATATTCTCTTATCTCTCTTGCTAATTGTTGTTTCTCTAATATATTTAATTTTTTTAAGTCTTTCGGATCTTTTATTTTATCTAAAAGCTTGTTCATTTTTTTGCACCTCAAATCTTTACATATATTATCATACATATAACTTTAATGCAAATAGGGTTATATAGAAAAAAGTATTGCAGCCTAGCAATACTTTTAAATTGGCCTATCATTAAATTGTTTTTTCATAGAAAATTTTTGCTTTTGTATTCCCTTTGTTGATTTCAATCTTGAAAACTTTCCATCCTCTTTTACTTTTGGATTCTATATTTCTCCAAAGATTATTTGTAAGGCAAAACATATTCTTTCCCTCAATAATTTTTATGTTTCCTAAAAACATTTGATGTATCCTCCCACATTAATTAATTGTTTGAGTTAGCTACAAGGCCAATGTAGCTATAAAATAGGGTTTTCTCCTTAAGTCAAGTTATATTTTACCATAGTTCTATGTTTTATTCAATATTCTTTCTATTTTAACTCTTTCTCAATATTTAATAACCTATTATACTTTGCAACTCTTTCACTCCTACATGGTGCCCCCGTTTTTATCTGTCCTGCATTTACAGCTACAGCAATATCTGCAATTGTTGTATCTTCTGTCTCTCCAGATCTATGAGATATTATTGTTTTGTATCCATTCTTTTTAGCAAGCTCTATTGCATCTAATGTTTCTGTAAGAGTACCTATTTGATTTGGTTTTATGAGTATCGCATTTGCTGCATTTTCTACAATTCCCTTTTTAAGTCTTAAAGTATTTGTAACAAATAAATCGTCACCAACTATTTGAACCTTTTTGCCTATTTGTTCATTTAGTTTTGTCCACCCTTCCCAATCTTCTTCTGATAAAGCATCTTCTATTGAAATTATAGGGTAGTTCTTTATTAAGTCTTCAAAATACTTTATCATTTCATCTGTTGTTTTTAACTCATTAGTTTTCCAAAAGTAATATTTACCTTCTTTTCCTATTTTAACGGCTTCCTGATACATCTCAGATGCTGCGACATCCAATGCTAAAGCAATTTCTTGACCTGGTTTATATCCTGCATCTTTTATTGCTCTTACAAGTAATTTTAAAGCTTCCTCATCATTTTCTAAGTCTGGGGCAAATCCCCCTTCATCTCCTACTGCTGTATTCATTTTATTCTCTTTTAATACTCTTTTTAGTGTATGATAAACTTTAACTCCCATTTCCATGCATTCTGAGAAATCTTTTGCTCCTATTGGTATTATCATAAATTCTTGCATATTTACAGTATTTCCAGCATGTTTTCCTCCATTTAATATATTCATCATTGGAATTGGCATGGCTTTGGCGTTAATTCCACCAATATACATGTATAAAGGAATATTCAAATACTTAGCCGAAAGTTTAGCAACTGCAAGCGATACTCCTAGGATAGCATTTGCTCCTAATTTTTCTTTATTTTTAGTTCCATCTAACTCTATCAATAATTTATCTATTTTATTTTGTTCAAATGCATTTCTTCCTTTTAATTGTGGCGCTATTACTTTGTTGACATTATCAACTGCTTTCCTTACACCTTTACCTAAATACCTACTTTTATCATTATCTCTAAGTTCAATTGCCTCAAAGCTCCCAGTTGACGCTCCTGATGGAACTATAGCTTTTCCAACAATGCCCTTGGCCTCCACTTCTACTTGAACAGTTGGATTTCCTCTTGAATCCAATACTTCCATAGCACAAACTTTTTCTATTGGCAAACAATTATTATTCATAAAAAACCTCCATACCATCAATATATTAATAGTATGGAAGTATATGGTATTTTTATTCATCTGATATTCAAATTTATCCATGTTAAAAAATTGGATTTTTGTTAAATCATCTTTTTTGCATTTTTATGTATACCGTGTTATAATATACATATGCAAAAATAGCTATACTCCTATTTTTGCTTTATGGTGAGGTCAGCACAGTAAAAAAATTTTTAAGGAGTGAAAAGATGTAATGCAAATTACAAAAGAAGGAGTTACTGTTTCAGTAAAAGCTGATGCTGGTAAATGTATTTATCGGGTGGAAGTAAGAATTCCTAAAGATCTAATAAAGAGGAAGCTTGTTGTAAATGATCGAAAAAATTTCAAATTGGAATTTGAAGTAAAACAACCATCTGCCTATGATAAAGAAATTGTAATGAATTTTAAGAATAAATATGAAATTGATGGTTCTGGAAAAGTCGATTTAAATAAATGTTCTACATTGACTTTTGAAAATAAGCGGTACAAATGTACTATCTTGTTAAGGCCAAAATTTTATATACCAACTAAAATTCGAAAGAGAAACGAAAGGCTTAAGAAAAAAGAACGAAACTATTGTACTATTTCTTCAAATGCCAAGCCCACTGAATCAGCATCAAAATTTACCAACTACTCTTACAACAATGCAAAGAAACCATTTGTTGGTGGTTCTGTAACTCCTAAGTAATCCAAAAGCTCGTGTTATTTATATTAACACGAGCTTTTCTTCTTTATAAAAAAAGAGATAGTGTTTACTATCTCTTTTGGTGCCCAGACGCGGAATCGAACCACGGACACGGGGATTTTCAGTCCCCTGCTCTACCAACTGAGCTATCTGGGCTTAAATAAAAAAATGGCGACCCGGATCGGGCTCGAACCGACGACCTCTAGCGTGACAGGCTAGCGTTCTAACCAACTGAACTACCGGGCCAAAAAATGGTGGGCGCAATAGGGCTCGAACCTATGACCTCCTGCTTGTAAGGCAGATGCTCTACCAGCTGAGCTATGCGCCCATTTTTTGTGACGAAAATAAGTATACTAGATTTTAATAAATCTGTCAATACAAATTTCAAATTTTTTTTAATTTTTTTTAAGTTGTCCATTCAAAATTCAAATGCAACTAATTCCAATACATAATTTATGCGATTATTTTTCTTATTTCTTCTTCAAATAGTTCATCTGCTGATGTGAATTTTAATATCTTCCTTGGCTTTCCATTTATTATCTTTAATACTTTTTCTAACCTATTTGGTGATACCTTGTTTAAATCTGTTCCTTTGGGTATAAATCTTCTAAGTATCCCATTACAGTTTTCATTCATCCCTTTTTGCCACGCACTGTATGGGTCTGCATAATATATCGTTGTTCGATTCTCTTCTTCATTCATCACTGACTTTTCTATATTACCATAATTTAGAAACTCATGTCCATTATCTGTTGTCATACTTTTGAATATTTCTTTAAAATGTTTTCCATATTCTTTTTCTAATTTATCTATTGCTTCTCTTACACATTCGTTTGTGTGCCTTTTCATTGGGATTACTATATATTTTTTTGTTATTCTTTCTAAAATCGTTAAATATGTCTTTCCTCCACTCTTTGTTCCTTCTACACAGTCTAATTCCCAATGTCCAAATTCTTTATTGTCGTCTATTTCTTTAGGTCTTTTATGAATACTCTTTTCTTTATTCCTTGCTATTCTTTCTTCTTTTTCTTTTTTCTCCTTAGGCTTTAATTTTACTTTGTGTACTAAATCTAACGGTGTTACTTTTAATTTCTTTTTTTCTATCCAATAATATATTGCTTGAAAGCTTGGTTGTATTTTAAATTTTATATCATGTTTTTTTATATATCCTGAAACTTCTTCTGGTGACCATTTATCCTTTAATATCTTATCTTCTATGAATTGCTTTAGCCCTTTGTCTTTTTCTACTGATAATTTCCTTCCTGCCTTCTTTCTCCTATATTCAAACTTTCCTTCTGCTTTTGCTGCTGAATACACTAATTTACTTTCTCCTGTATTTATATTCCACTTTTTATTGCTGTTTCTCTTTATTTCTCTAGATATTACTGATTTATCTTTTCCTATTTTTTCTCCAATTTCTTGTAATGTATATTTCTTCTTTTCTTTCAAACATCTTTCTATTTCTAGTCTGTCTTCATACGTTAAGAATTTTTCCCTTTTTCCTTCTTTATTTTCTTCTACTTCTATGTTACAATTATTTAAACACATATTAATCTCCTTTTAATGTTTTGTTTGCACTTACATTATATATTGGATTTTAATATGTGTCTATTTTTTCATTTCTTTTGTTGCATTATTTTTTTGAATTCATAATTTTTTTTAAGTTTTTTTGAAGTGCTAAATTTCTATTTTCAAATGACTTAATTTTAGTATGTTTTTTGATCATTTCAATAAGGACGATATTATTTCGTCCTTATTACTTTTTAATATGATACTCCGTATAACTTTTGCATTAAATAGCTATTTACATCAAATGTCTCATGAGTTTTTGGTTCTCCATATGTTACCCCAAATGTATCTACCGATATATTTGATATAACTGGTGGGTTTACTGGTTTTGTTGTTTTAGTATTTTCTCCTGTTTGTTCATTTTTTTCTGTTATTGTCTCCAATTCTGTAAGTTTATCAACTATTTCTATTCCTTTTATTACCTTACCAAAAGCTGTGTAATATCCATCAAAAGCATCTACATCTTTTGTCATTATAAAGAATTGTGCATAACCTGAATTATATCCTTTTTCCACTAAATCTGGACTTATTGAAGAATAATATGTGAAATCTTGTCTTGCTAACCCTAAAGTTCCTCTTTCAAATTTTAATTCATTATCATATCCATTCTCCTTAAATTCCCCATTTATACTAAGTTCAGTTTGACCTGTTCCATCTCCTGATTTATCTCCACCTTGTATTAGGCTTTCTTCCACTCTATGGAATGTTAAACCATTATAATATCCATCATTTATTAGTTTTATAAAGTTCTTTACTGTATTCGGAGCCATGTCTGGATAAAGTTTAATTTCAATTATTCCATAATCTTTTATTTCCATACTAACTATTGGTCTTTGCAACTTATATGTGGCTTTCTGATAGTAGCCATATACTAAAAAGCCTCCTAATATTAATACAAATATCAATACTATTATACTTAAAATCAGTCCATTCTTTTTCATTATAATCCTCCTCTATATTGTTGTTAATATTGTTTTTGAATTGTCATTTAACAAGTCCAACATATTAAGTCCAGTTTGATTCATGCTATTTACATTTATCCATACTCCAGTAAGACCAGTGCCATCCTCTAGAGTGAATTTACTATGTAATATCCACTCATCATTTATATATGTATCATCTGTAGCTATATTTGAATTTCCTTTTATGAATTTTATTTCTGTAGAATTGCTAGTAGTATTCATTCTATACACAAACCTTGGTATCCAAACATAGTTTACTCCATCTTTTTGTGCATATGCCCACAAATTAGAGTCCACTCCATAATTATATGTTTGTACATCTATATTTGTTTTTGGTTTATTTGTTAATGTTATTACAATTGTTTTTTCGATATAATTATCATCTGTATTATCTTGTAATTTAAATGTATAATTTCCTGACTTCGATATATTAGTTTTATATTTGCTTTCTTTTTCTGTATAATTTGTTATTGTGTGCCAGTTAGTTTTATTTCCATAAATATCAGTTTCTGCATAACTTATAGTTCCATTTGCAATACTAATATTCTTTGTTGTTGTATCACAATTTAATCCGTCAATTAATGTATCTAATGCAAAAGATAATTCTCTATGAACAGAATTATCATTACTAATCACCGTTTGCCCATTCGGAAGCTTATATTGTGTATAATATGTTTTTCCATCATATTCTATTCCTATTAGACTTACTATCTCTCTCGTTTCTATATTAACCATTATTTCATTTTGTACATCTTCAATATCTAATACATTTACTATATCGTTTTTTGTAATTACTTTATATTTACTAAAATCTTTTGTTGTTATCTCACCATTATTAAACGCAGAATTTATTGCATTTTGCTGTTCTTGCGTACTTGGTGATTGAAACTCCATTCTATTTATTTCTTTTGAACTTATTAAACTATCAACTTTAGTTTGTAACAATTGCATTTGTGTAACAAATTTAGTAACTTGTGCATTTTTGTATGTATTAATTCCTGAATATGTTGTTATTGAAACAAGTATTAGCATCAATATCACTGTAATTATCAATGCAACTAAAGTAATTCCCTTATTATCTTTCGTTATTTTACTCAAATTAACACCTCTATACTTTAAATCATTAAATTGTCAAAAACAAATTGTTCTTGCATTCTTCTTAATGATTGTTTTATTGTTCTCGCTCTTACTTCACCTATTCCTTCTACTTCATCTAATTTATCGACATCAGCAAGTAATATGTGCTGGAATGATTTAAATGTTTTTACTAGATTTATAACAATATTATTTGGCATTCTAGGTATTTTATTTAAGATTCTATACCCTCTTGTATAAACTGCAACTTCTTCATAGTTATCAAATTGTTCATATCCTAATGCTTTTGCAATTATATTTGACTGTATAAACTCATCTTGTGAAGATGTTTGTATAGTTTGTAATACTTTTTCTGCTGTTAATCTTCTACTTGGTGCAATATAGTCTTTTACAATTAATAATTCTTCTTCTGGTAAATCTTCTATAAGTTCCTCTAATTGCATTTTTACTAAAACACCATCTTCTCCAAGTTCATATATTGAACGTTGTACTTGTTCTGCTACTCTCATTACCATTTCAGCTCTCTGAATACAAGTAATTACATTATCCAAAGTTACAATATCATTAAACTCATATTCGTTTAAAACTTTTAGTTTCGAATCGAATACTTTTTTATAGTTCTCTAATGTCTGAAGAGCTTGATTTGCCTTAGTTATTATTTTACTACTATCTTCTATAGTATATCTAAAATCGCCTTTAAAAACAGTAATTATATTTCTTCTTTGAGAAATACTTACTACTAATTCCCCTGTTTGTTTAGCAGTACGTTCTGCTGTTCTATGTCTTGTACCAGTTTCTTCAGTTGTTATTTTAGATGAAGGTATAATTTGAGTATTGGCTAAAAGTATTCTTTTTAAGTCTTTACTTAAGATAATTGCTCCATCCATTTTTGCGAGTTCATATAGTCTTGCTGGTGTATATTCTTCATCAATTTTAAATCCACCATCAACTATATCCATTATTTCTTTTGAGTCTCCAATTATAATTAATGCACCAGTTTTAGCTTTCAGAATATTATCTAATCCTTCTCTAAATTTAGTTCCTGGAGCTATAATCTTTAGTATATTAATTAATGTTTCGTCTTTTTTTACTTTCTCTGCCAAAATCTCACCTCACTTGTCCCAAAAGGGACGTTTCTCTTTGGGACATTTTGTCCCATTTCTTGCAAATGTTTATTTATTTCAATCCTAAGCATTTCATTGCTTCTAATATATTTTTCACACCTATTATATCTAATTTGTACTCATCTTTCAATAGCTTTTTATTGCTTTCTGGAATTATACATTTTTTGAACCCTAGTTTCTCTGCCTCTTTAAGTCTCTTTTCTATCATATTTACACTTCTTACCTCTCCAGTAAGTCCAACTTCTCCTATTGCTATTGTATCATTTGGAACTGCTATATTTCTAAAACTAGAACTAGCAGCAAGTACTATTCCCAAATCTAACGCAGGTTCATTAATTCTAATACCGCCAACAATATTTAAATAAACATCTTGATTTCCTAATGGAAGTCCTGCTCTTTTTTCTAATACCGCAATTAGAAGTGTAAGCCTGTTATAATCTATTCCATTTGCAGTTCTTCTTGCCATTCCAAATACACTAGTTGTAGTTAATGCTTGAAGTTCCACAAGTATTGGTCTTGTCCCTTCCATACTTGCTACAACTATTGAACCCGCTGTATTTTCATTTCTTTCTGATAGAAGTACAGATGATGGATTATCAATTTCGCACATACCAACATCTTTCATTTCAAACATTCCAATTTCATTTGTTGAACCGAATCTGTTTTTTACACCTCTAAGAATCCTATATGAAAAATATCTCTCCCCTTCTAAATACAATACAGTATCTACCATGTGTTCTAGAACCCTTGGTCCTGCTATATTCCCATCTTTAGTTACATGTCCAATAATTATTGTAGTAATAGCTTCTTGTTTACACATCTTCATTATTCTAGATGTTATTTCTCTTACTTGACTTACACTGCCTGGACCTGATGTTATTTCATCTGAATACATAGTTTGAATTGAATCTATAATTACAAGTTTTGGATTTATCTGTAAAATTGCATCTTGTATTATATCTATATCAGTTTCTCCTAAGAAAACTATATCATCATTATTAATGCCTAATCTATCTGCCCTTATTTTTATTTGGTCTGCTGATTCCTCACCAGAAATATATAGAACTTTTCCTTCACCTTTTACTTTATCGCATATTTGCAAAATCAAAGTAGACTTACCAATTCCAGGCTCTCCTCCAACTAATGTTAAAGCACCTTTTACTAATCCTCCACCTAGAACTCTATCCAATTCTGTAAATCCCGTGGAAGTTCTCACTATATCTTGTTTTTTCACTTCATTTAATTTTACTGGTGATACTACTCTTTTTGAATTTGATTTACCACCACTTGATTTAGTAGTTAATTTCTCTTCATAACAAGTATTCCATTCATTACAGGCCGGACATTTTCCGAACCATTTTGAAGATTCATTTCCACAATTACTACATACAAAAACTGTTGATTGTTTTGCCATAAAATTCTCCTTTATGTCCCAAAGGGGACGTTTCTTTTTGGGACATTTTGTCCCATTTTTTTCATAAGTTTATTTTAATCTATCTAATATTTTTCTGTGTATACCTATAACTCTGCTTATTTGTCTGTTAGATATTCCTTTTATTTCTAAAATCTGCTTTAAAATTTCATTTCTTATTCTTGCATTATAATTATTTATATTCTGCAATTTATCTTTTCCTATTTTTAATTCTATTAGTTTTCGTACTTCTTTATCTGATATTCCTGTTACCATTTCATATTCTAAAATATCTTCTGCACTATCTAAAGTTACCAATCTTAAATTTATTTTTTTAAATTCTTGTATAGCATCTATATGATTAGTAGAAAGTATGTCAAGAATAAATTCTACATCTACAAGCTTACTATCATGTATATATTCATGATAACTACTCCATTTGTATTTATTAGTTTTTTCTATTCCTGCTTTTTCTGGATTCTGATGAATATATCTTTGTAAATTCAAAAGATAGTTCTGATTTTCTACTACTCTACTATTATACCTATTACTAAATAAATGTCCAACTCTTTCGTGTCTTTTATTAAAATAAATTGCATAACTTATAGCTATACTCTGCATTATCTTATTTATTTGCTTTTCATTATCTTTTATCATTAAATGTACATGATTATCCATTAAGCAATATGCAAATATTTCAAATTTATATTTTTCTTTACATCTTTTTAATTCTTTTAAGAACTTCCATCTGTCTATATCATCAAAGAAAATGTCTTGTTTATTTATCCCTCTTAAAATAATATGATATACATCTGTATAACTTTTTTGTCTTGCTAATCTTGGCATTCAAATCACTCCTTTAAATTAATTGATTTAATGCCCCCAACCTTTCATGCAATTATGCATTTTAGGTAAAACAATATATAACATGTGTCCCTTTTGGGACAAAATGTCCCACAGAGAAACGTCCCCTATGGGACATACAATTTATTTAACACATCTATAAACATTGCATGTGACCATCCAAGTCCTATTACCCATTTTGCTTGCATTGTACTGTTATCAACTTGCTCTGGTAAAAATCCATGCTTAGTTGCTGATTTTACAACAAAGTCAAAACATTCTCTTGCTTTTTTCTTGTTTCCTGCTTCTATATAATAGCTTGCCATCCATAAGTTTGCAATTACCCATGGATTACCTCCTGCATAGGTATCGCCTTCATATCTTAAGTATCCCCCTGTATATGTTCTTAGTGTTAATTCCATTCTTTCTATTGTGTTTAATACTTTCTTTTCTTTTGGTAAGAATAGTTTGAATGGTGTTACAATCCCTAATAAGCTTATATCCATCTTTCCATCAATATTTCTTACAAAAGATTTTTTGTCATTATCATATAAATTCTTTAATATATAGTCTTTTATTTGTATTAAATATTTTCTTAAAATTGCTTCTTCTTTTTCAATTTTTTCTAATCTTAACCTATTCCCTTCAAATGTTGGTTTTAGTTTATCATATATTGCTAACATCTTTTCAAAACTTGAAAAAATTGTGGCTAATGAGTATGTATGTATACCTTCATTTTCTTCCCATAAGTCGTAACTTTTGTATACTTCATCTATTCCGTCTAGCACTTTTTGTATATATTTTTTTAGGTATTTAGTAGCATTCTCACACATTTTCCAAGTATCTTTTAGAAACTTCAAATTATTTGTATGTTCATAATGGTTATATACTCCATATATTACACTTGCAGTTTCATCTATTTGATATCCCCAACATGGTGCTAGACTTCCATCTGTATAAAATCTTTGTTCCCACATTCCTGATTTGCTTTGTGTCATTTTGCAGAAAGTTTTGTAAAATCTCTCTGTTTCTTTTTCCATTTTAAGTATATCTAATGCGTTTGTTATAAATATTGCATCTCTTGGCCAACAATATGAATATCTTCCACATTTAGTTCTATTCTCATCAATTTCAACAGCTGCTGATATTCCACCTGTTAAATGATTTATAAGAAGTGGATATAAAAGAATTGTTCTTTTGTATATCTTTTTTAATGTATTCATATATTCAGAATTTGAGTTTGCAAGTTTTATTGTATCATGGTCTTTTACATACTTTTCCCAATATCTTTTTGTTTTTTCTAGTTCTTTTTTGTAATCTATATTTTTGATTTCTTCTATTTTCTTCTCAATAGTTTTTACATCTGCTCCATGGAAAATTGTGATATATATGCAGAATTCAATTTCTTCATTTGTTTTTAATACACCTAAGTTATAGCTTATACTAGAATCACTAGACATTCCTACATAGTCTTTATCTCCAATTACTCCACTTTGTATGTTTCCTTTATTATTATTTATTTGTGATTTCTCTACTTTTTTATCTGAACAAATAGTAAAAGTATAATCATGCATATATTGGAATAAGGTATTGTTTTTATAATACCCACTTACTTGATTATTGTTACTCGTTAAAAGTGAAGAATGAGCTATAAAGCTAATATCTAAATCAATGCTATTTTCATTTTTCATTTTATATTTTCTTATCAATACATTTTTGTTTTCACATACAAAATCTGTTTGTAATACTTTTAATTCAAAATATGTATTTAAGATTTCTGTATTTAATATGTTAGTATTCTCTGTATAATACTGCTTGTACATATTATTTATATCATCATGTAAATATATCATTGCAGAATCATTGATTTTTACTCCCATATGTAAAAAATCTATAAATTGTCTATAATCTGTATTAGGATAAAAAAGCCTTATCAATTCTCCATTCTCTGTAAAACTTGCTGTTATTTCTTTATTTCCAATTATTGCATCATTAAAATATTTTTCCATTTGTATCTCCTTGATTTAACATTTGCATCTTTTGGGACAAAATGTCCCAGAAAGAAACGTCCCCTTTGGGACATTTCTTAAGAAATTATCTTTACTATTTGTTGTTCTAATTCTTTTATTTTTTCGTTTATTGAAGCTATTTCTTCATCTTTCTTGTCTTCATCTATAATGTCTTCTTTTATCATAATAGACATGTCTTCTAATTCTTCTTTTAATGTTGTTAGTCTGTCTATTACTTCTAATCTTAAGTATTTGTTTTTATCTGCTATATCTATCTTAGATTCAATTGATATCTTATCATCTAATTTATATGTGTCACCATAGTCTGGTATTGTGACTGGTATATTTGTTGTTTCTAGTATTTTTTCCTTTAATATTTTTTGTCCTTCTGGCTCTCCGTGTACTAAAAAGATGTGTTTTGGTTTTGTTATAAATGAATATATAAAGTTTAAAAGCCATTCTTGGTCTGCGTGTCCTGAATATCCTTCGATATATTCTATTCTTGCATTTACTGCAATTTCCTCTCCAAATATTTTTATCTTTTTCTCACCATTTACAATCTTTGAACCTAAAGTTCCTGGTGCTTGGTATCCTACAAATAATATTGTGCTGTTTGGATTCCATAAGTTATGTTTTAAATGATGTTTTATACGTCCAACTTCACACATACCACTTGCAGATATTATAATTGATGGTGTATTACTTTCATTTAATGCTCTTGATTCTTCTGCTGTTTGTGTGAATTGTAATCCTGGAAATTCTAGAGGATTATCTCCTTTTTGTATTTCTTCTTTTACTTCTTCTTCGAAAAGATTCATATTTTGTCTAAAAATTTCAGTTGCAGATATTGCAAGCGGACTGTCTACATATGTTGGCGCTTTCATTAATTTATCATATTTCTCTATGAAAGCTTCATCTTCTCTTTCTTCTTTTAATTTATTTAGTTCATATAATATTTCTTGTGTTCTTCCAACTGCAAATGATGGTATTACTACATTTCCACCTTTATCTAATGTTTCTGCAACTATATTTAAGAACATTTCTGCTTTGTCATCATTTCTCATATGAAGTCTTCCTCCATATGTTGATTCCATTACTAAATAGTCAGCTGATTCTATCATTGTTGGAGAGTCTAAAAGTGGTATATCATTATTTCCTAAGTCTCCTGTAAATACTATTTTCTTTTCTTCCCCATTTTCTTTTACCCATACTTCTATTATACTAGAACCAAGCATATGCCCTGCATCATTGTATCTTACATGTATGTCAGGTGTCAGCTCAACTATTTCATCATAATTTACTGGCTTGAATATCTCTATTGCATCAATTGCATCTTGTGCAGTATATAGTGGTGGTCTTGCTGGAAGTCCTTTTCTTAGTCTTTTTCTGTTTTTCCATTCATTCTCCATTTCTTGTATATGTCCACTATCTGGTAACATTATTGAACATAAATCGCATGTTGCTTTATGTGCTATTACTGGATTTCTATATCCATCTACATATAGCTTTGGTATTTTCCCTGAATGGTCTATATGTGCATGTGTTAATAATAGAAAGTCTATATCACTAACATTGTATGGAAAATCTGCATAATTCTCTCTTTCTTCTGCAGCTTTACCTTGATAAAGTCCACAGTCTATTAATATTTTCTTTCCTGCACCTTCTAATAGAAAGTTGGAACCTGTGACTGTTTTTGTTGCACCTAAGAAACTAATATTCATAATCTTTCCTCCTAATTGAACAATTTCATTTTCTTATTGAATTTTACATTTAATTCTTCGCTTCCATCATAGATGATAGAGTCTTCTATTGTGTCATCATCATATATTGTTAGTACTATGTTTTTATCATGTTTTTTGAATTCTAAACTTACATCTTCTAACTCTATAATATTATAACTTAATATTTTTGATACTAATTCATAATTTTTTTCTATGTCTTGGCATAATATGTTCATTGCTTTTAATTTGCATGCTTTTGTTATTAAATGTTTTTCTGTTTTTCTTATTTCTTCTTGTAATTCTTCTATGTCTTTTATCTGCTTTTTATTATTTATATATATTAATTTATAGTATCTAAATAAATATATATACTCTATTATTTCTTTTTTTGATTCAATGTTTTTAAACTTCTCACTAAGTAGTTTCATGAATTTATTTTGCAAAGTTACAGCTAATCTATATGTTTCTTCATTAGGATTTATATCAAAGTTTATTTCATTTAGTAACTCATATTTTTTAGATATTTCTGTTTTTTTCTTTACAAAATTCATTGGTTTCATAAGGTTGCTGTATTCATCTAATTGTTTTAATAAGTTTTCTCTTTTTTCTTGAAGTATCTCACAATACTCGCTAAGACTAAATATTCTTTCTTCTGCTTTTAAAAATTTATTTTCTTCAATAAAAGTTTCTCTTAATAATTTGTTGTTGTTTAATTTTTCATCTATAGCTTTAATTTCTTTTCCGATTTGTTTTTTTATATCTGCTATTTTTTGCAAATATTCTTTTTTGTTTTCTATTTCTTTTAACTCTTCTTCTATAAGCTCTCTTTTTTGTAATACATTATCTTTTTTCTCTTCACTATTTTTTACATTTTCTAATATTGCAATTTGATATATTAACTTTGATATATCAAATTCTTTATTTTCATCAGCAATTCCATTTATTTTATCTTCAATTTCTGTTATAAAGTCTAATGTTTGATTGTATTCTATAGCATTTTTTAGAAAATCATTTCCGAATAGTATTTTAATATTTTGATATATTAGATTGTATATATGATTTTCAATATCATTTGATAATATATTCCATGTCCATCCATCAAAGTCTCTTATTGTTTCTTCTTTATCAATGATATATCCTTGATTTAATAGTTTCTCCATTGGGTCTTTTAAAATTGTATATTTGCTATCTAATATAAAGCGGTTTTCTTTTAAATGGTTTAATGCATAAAATACATTTTTTTCATTTGGATATGAAACTATTTTTTTATCTTCTTTTTCTACAATATATTTTTTATCTCCTAGATTCGTTTCTCCATTTAGTGTAGGTTTTACAATTTCAATTTTACTGCAATTCTCTTCTATAATCTTTATAATTTCTTCTAATATTTCCTTTTTTAAATCTACATTTACTTTTACTTTTTTGTAGTCATCATATGCTGTTTCAATTTTATACAAAATATTAAGAAGGATATTTTTAGTGCCTTCTGAAAAAGATTTGTTTTCTAAAACATTTTCTAATTGATTATTATAATCTTTAATATTAAGTTTAGAAAATAAATCTTCTTTAGCCACTTTCTCATCCTTCCTTCGTAATACATATTTTATTCTTCGCTAGTTGTTTCTGCTGGTTTTGCCGTTTTTAATTCTTGCCATTGTTCTTTTGATACAAGAACTTGTCTTGGCTTGCTTCCTTCATATCCAGAAATTATTCCTCTTGCTTCCATTTGGTCTATTATTCTTCCTGCTCTTGCATAACCAACTTTAAATCTTCTTTGTATAAATGATGCAGATGCCTGTCCTAGATCAACAACTGTATCTATTGCATCCATTAGGAATGGGTCTAACTCATCTTCATCTTGCTCATCTAATTCTTTATCAGTAGAGTTTGCTCTCTCTATTTTTTCAAGTACATCTTCACTATATGTAGGTCCTCCACCGTTTTCTTTTAGGAATGTAACAATTTCCTTTACTTCTTCATCTGATACAAATGCACCTTGAATTCTTGTTGGTTTTAACACTCCTGATGGGAAGAACAACATATCTCCTTTTCCCAATAACTTTTCTGCACCTGCTGAATCTAATATTGTTCTTGAGTCTACTTGTGATGTAACAGCAAATGCTATTCTACTTGCTATGTTTGCTTTAATTATACCTGTGATTACATCAACAGATGGTCTTTGTGTTGCAATTACTAAATGCATTCCTGCGGCCCTTGCCATTTGTGCTAATCTACATATTGCATCTTCAACATCATTTTTTGCAACCATCATTAAATCTGCAAGCTCATCTATAATTATTACTATTTGAGGAAGTTTTCCTTCTGCTCCTTCTTTTTCTAGTTCTTCATTATATCCAGCTATATCTCTTACATTTTTTTCTGCAAATAAATTATATCTATTAACCATTTCTTGAACTGCCCATGCAAGTGCTCCTGCTGCTTTTTTAGGGTCTGTTACTACTGGTATTAATAAATGTGGTATTCCGTTATATACCGAAAGTTCAACAACTTTAGGGTCAACCATTACAAGTTTTACTTCACTTGGCTTTGATTTATATATTATACTTGTAATTAAAGTATTTATACAAACACTCTTTCCGAGAACCTGTACTTCCTGCAATTAAAACGTGTGGCATTTTTGCAATATCTGTTACAACTGCTTCACCAGCAGCATTTTTACCTAGTGCAAAAGATAGTTTTGATTTTGATTTTTTAAATTCATTACTATCTATAATATCTTTTAATGCAACAACTTCTTTTTCTTTATTTGGTATTTCTATTCCTACTGCTTGTTTTCCAGGAATAGGTGCTTCAATTCTTATTGTTTCTGCTGCAAGGCTTAATGCTATATCATCTGATAAGTTGGCAATTTTATTTACTCTTACACCTTCTGCTGGCTTTAATTCATATCTTGTGATTGTTGGTCCAACAGATACATTTTCAACTTTTGCAGAAACACCAAAACTATATAATGTTCTTTGCAATTTATTTGCTGTATCAGTTACCGCTTTTTTAGCTAATTTTGTAGAAGCTTTACCTGGTTTTAAGAACTCAATCGGTGGAAATTCATAATTTTCATCTTCTACTGTTAATGCATGTTCAAGCACCAATACTTCTTTTGATTTATCTTCTTTTTCTTCTTCTGCCTTTTTAAATAGTCCTTCTTGATTTTTAACTTCTTGATTATCACTATTTGCAATTTTTATATTTATTTGATCTTCTGTTATCATTTCATTTTCAGGCATTCTATCTTTTCTTTTTTTCTTTTTGTCCTCTTTCTCTATAGGCATTTCGTCTATTCTTAATTGTCTTTGTTTTGCTCTTTCAGCTCTATCTTTTCTTTGTTCTTTCTTTCTTTCTTCTCTATCTTCTAAGTATTGTTTTAGTAATTCTGCTGGTTTAATGTCAAATAGGAATATTGAATCAATTAAAGCTATTCCGAATAACTAAGATTATTGCTCCTACTTTTCCTACTAGGTTTATAAGGGCAATACCGCATATTGCTCCAACTGCACCTCCACCTATGTTATTACTTCCTTTATCATATGCTTCTATTATCGCATCTTGAAATCCATTATTTATATTTAATTTCCCCTGTGCAACTTGAATAACTGTCATTACTGTAGTTATACATAATAAAAGAACTGCATATTGCATTATTTTTTTTGTAGAATCTTCTTTATCTTTATCAGATGCTAAAGCTATCGCAATTGCAAATGTTCCAATTGGTATTATATATTTTATCCATCCCATAATTCCACCTAGGATTGGACTTAGTGTTTGTCCTATATATCCTGCTTTAGTGTATATTAAGACTGCTAGTAAAATACTAGCAATTATTAATGTTACTATTTCTAAATCTAATTTACTTTTGTTTTTCTTTTTACTTCTTCTTCCTCTTGGCATGTTTACTTCTCCTTATCATATAAAAAAAGTCAGAATTAGGAAATCAATTTGAAATTTGATTTTTTCTGACTTCCTTTTAAATTTCTGACTCCCTTTAATATTATTTAAGTTCTTTTCTATTACTTTCTATTGTCTTTATTGCTTCATTTAATGTTACACTAACACTATTTATTGCTGATTCAAGATTTGCTAATATATTGTCAGCATATTCTTTTGTTCCTTTGTTTATCTCTCTTGACATTTCATTTGCTGTTTCTATGATTTCAGCCTTTTGCTCATATGCTTTTTTAGTAATCTCATGTTCATCTATCATAGCAATTATTCTATTTTCAGCTTCTTTTACAATTCCATCAGCTTCTCTTTGAGCTTCTTCTAAAATACGGCCTCTTTCTTCTTTAATCCATTTAGCTTGTTTTAATTCATCAGGAAGTTTTAATCTTATTTCTTTTATTATTTCAAGAACCTCTTCCTTATCTACAATTCCCTTTTCAGTAAATGGTAAGCTTCTGCTTCCTTCCATTATCTCTTCTAATGTTTCTAGCAATGTAAAAATTTCCATTTTTTACCCCTTTCGAATAAATATGATGTGAACAATTCCATATTTTCTAGCATCATAAATTTCTATATCTTTTATAGTTTTTAATTTCTCTATTTTACTTTCATCATCAGTTTCCGCAATTATAATCCCATCTTTAGCTAACAAATCATATTTTAATATATTCTCAATTGATTTTTCAATATAATCGCTTTCATATGGCGGATCTAAAAAAATTATATTAAAACTTTTAGACTCATTTTTCAATTTGATAAGAGTTTCTAAATAATCTTTATTTAATACTTGAGACTTTTCCTTGAGTCTAGTATCTTCTAAATTCTTATTTATTATTCTAACAGCTTTAGATGAACTATCACTACAAACTGCACTATTTGCTCCTCTACTTAAAGCTTCTATTGCAAGTGCTCCACTACCAGAAAACAAATCTAATACATTTGCTTCTTTTATATCAAATTGTATGATATTAAATAAAGCTTCTTTTACTCTATCTAATGTAGGTCTTGTTTCTAATCCTTCTAATGAGCTTAATTTTTTTCCTCTTGCAGTTCCACTTATTACTCTCATAAAGACTACATCCCTCTTTTGATACATATATTTTATTTCATTTTCTCAATATGTCAATAGAAATAATATAATTGTAATATATATATAATATTATTGTAATAAATGTCAAATAATACGAATACATTATACATAATAACTTTAAATATTGCAAGTTTTATTAAAAAAGAAGCAAAACAAATTTATTTTGCTTCTTTAAATCATTTTTCGAATCCATTATCATCTTTATCTTCTCTTAACTTGTCAGCTAATTTTTGTACTACTTTATTACCTTTTTTATTTAATTTATCTTCTCTATCTAATTTTCTTTTTGATACTATTCCCAGCTTATTTACTAAGTCTTTTATACCATTATCTGTTTTTCCAGCAATATAGTCTATACATATTTGTGTTGCAACTTTAGATTCTATTTGACTTCTTTCTTTTTCTATTTGTTCATTTATATATCCTTCTAAATTTTCCTTTGTTATCTCAAGCCCTCCATATTCCCCAAATCTCTCTGCTAATTCTTTTCTTGTTTCATAAACTTTGTCTCTTTCTTCTTCAGGTAAATATTCATTTTTTTCATAATCTGACCTTACTGCTTTTTCTACACTGTTTCTTACTGTATATGGAATAGCAAAATATACATCTTCACATGTCCTTGCAAATCTTTCTTCCTGTCCTTGTGCATATCTATATATTTGTCTGTATAATTTATTTTCTCTTATTCTTCTTAAACTTCCTTTTGCATTTAGTTTAACACCAATTAAATCTCTAACTTTTTTTATTCCAATCTTATCTTCTCTTATTATACCTATTTTTTTTCTATATTTCATAGTTTTTTCTTGGTCAATATCTTCTTTATGCATTAGTTTTAATAGTTCTTCATTATTTATATTGTTTATAACATCTGGATCATAAAACTTATTTCTAACTACCCCTGTTTTCATAAGCGATTCTGTGCAATTTCCAACAAGTTTAAGAACTCCTTTAGGCAAACTACTAGTTTGATATACTTTTTTTGAATATTGTACATATTCTCTATAATTTATCTCTTTTATTCCATTTTTTCCATATATTACTTTATTTGCTTTTTCAGAAAATTTCATGCCTTGTTTTTTTAGTTTATATCTTTCATCATCTGTTAGGTCTTCTCTTTCGTCAATTTCTTTCCAATTCTCTAAAGTTGTTTCTATATAATCATTTCTAAGGACATCTTGCACTTTTGTCATAACTTCTTCTATTACTCTTTTACGTGTCTGTTCCATCTTATTTATATAGTCATCTAACCTATCCATTTGTGAAATAATAATATTTGGATTTTTTCCTTCTTGAATTTGCTTATTTTTAAATTCTTCTTTTATTCTTTCTACAATTTCATTTTTCAAATTCTCATCGTAATCTTTAATGTCTGATATTTCTATTCCATTACTTCCCAGTTCTTGAATTATTAAATCTAATTGTTCAAGAATTTCATTAGATCCCCTAGAATATACAGCGTTTTTTGTTTCTCTTAACTTATCTTTTTTTATTGATGTAATTAATTCTTTTGCTTTATCTATTCTTGTATTCCTTATTTCTTCGTTATATTGTTCGTTATCACTCTGTAAGCTTTTTGCTTCAATAATTTCAGTTTCTTCTTTTGTCTCACAAAGCACTTTTCCTAAAAGTTCTAAGTAATCATCACTTAAATCTTTTAAAATTCCTTTAGAAAATCCTGTCAAAATATCTGATTTTAAATATGATAATATATCTGCTGGTTTAGATACTTGTGCTTCTAATGTCTCTACTGAGCACTTATATTGATTTGTTCTATTTGCTTTAGATACTTTATCTAACACTGCTGCTTTTATACTGTCATATTTTTTCTCTGATTTATTATATTTCTCATTATCTTTACTAGTAGATTCTCCATCATGCCCAACTATTAATTCTAAAAAGTACCAAGCTTCATCTTCTAACTTTTTTTGTAATTCTTTATTATCTTTTGCATCTGGAACTGCATCTATAAATTTTTGAATAATATCTTCGCTTAATACTACATCTACTCCTTTTGCATTATGATGAAAGAATCCAGTATTTAATAGTTCTCCTATAATACTCATTGTTTTTTCTCCATCATGCGCTCCAAAAGGTTGACCAGCATCATGCATCAGCATTCCTATATATATAACAGTTTCATTTAATCCTAATCCTTTTGCAATCTTTAATGCTTCAATTGCCGCTTGCCTCATATGTTCTCCTCTATTTGTTATATGAGGATTATCTGGGTCTTCAATTGTTGCCATAGGTTTACCTTCAGCTCTTCTTGTATACTTTGCTCTTTCATCTATAACAGCTTTTAATTCATTCATATATCCATCAAACGATGTAACTAAAGCATCTTTATTGTTCCATCTACTAGTACTCATTAAATCACCTGTAGGTTATTATACCCAATTTTTATATTTTTGTAAATAAGCTCAACATAATTTTTCATTTTCTTTTTTGGCTATATATCTCTCTTTATCAAATCTAAATTCATTTATCTTTTTTTGTCCCTCAATTATGAATATTGGCAATATAGATATCATTATCGTATATAACCATTGTTGTTTATTTAAAGGAATAACATCAAATATATTTGCTACCTTTGGAATTAGAACAACTGATACTTGCAATATTGTTCCTAATATAAACGCTCCTATTAAGTAAATATTTTTTAATATTCCTACTTTAAATATGGATTTCTCACTTCTAATATTAAAACTATGCACTAGTTCTAACATGCTAAGTGAAATAAATGCCATTGTTCTACCTACTTCTAATCCATATAAATTAGTTCCTAAATTGAATGCAAATAATGTAAGTACACCTATCATGCTTCCTTCTATAAATATTTTGCTCCATAAGCCATCTGCAAACAAACCTTTCTTAGCATCAATCGGCTTCTTGTTCATTATATTCTTATCCGCTGGTTCAAGTCCCAAAGCTATAGCAGGAAATGAATCTGTTATCAAATTGATCCATAATAATTGAATAGCTAACAATGGTGTATCTAATCCTAATAATAATCCTAAGAATATTGCAACTATTTCTCCAACATTTGTTGCTATTAAAAAATGTATTGCTTTTTTAATATTGTCATAAATATGTCTTCCATTTTTAACTGCCTCTACTATTGTTACAAAATTATCATCTGCTAAAATCATATCAGATGCATTTTTTGCAACATCTGTTCCTCCGTTTTCCCATTGACACCCCAATATCTGCATTTTTAAGAGCTGGTGCATCATTTACTCCGATCTCCCGTCATTGCTACTACATTACCTTTTGCCTGAAATGCTTTTACTATTCTTACTTTATGTTCAGGGGATACCCTTGCAAAAACAGAATAATTCATTATATTATTCTCTAATTCTTCTTGTGAGATTTTGTCTAATTCCTCCCCTGTTATCGCAATATCACCTAATTTTAATATTCCCAATTCTTTTGCAATCGCTTTTGCTGTAATTATATGGTCTCCTGTAATCATTACTGTTTTTATTCCTGCTCTTCTACAGGTCAAAACTGCTTCTTTTACCCCTTCTCGTGGAGGATCTATCATTCCTAGTAGACCCACAAATATTAAATTGTTTTCTATGTTGCCATCAATTTTATTTGGAATTCTATCTAAATCACTGTACGCTACAGCAATTACTCTTAGAGCATCTTTTGCCATGTTCTCATTTTTGCTTAATACATCTAATCTATTACTGCTATTTAACTCTTCTATTCTTCCGATTAATATATATTTTCTTACATCTTTTTATCAATACATCTGGAGCACCTTTTGTTATTACTCTGTACTTGTTTCCTATTTTATGAATTGTAGTCATAAGTTTTCTTTCTGAATCAAATGGTATATCATTTATTCTTTTTTCTTCTCTATATATTTCATCTTTATTTATTCCTTCTTCTAACGCTGCATTTACGAGCGCCACTTCTGTAGGCTCTCCTTGGGCATGTGCTTTCCTATCTTCATACGAAATATTACAATCTGTGCACATTGAAGCAATTTTTAAAAGAAATTTTTTATCATCTATAGTTGTATTAGAGGATCCTCCTTTTATTTCTACAACTTTCATTTTGTTTTGTGTTAATGTTCCTGTTTTGTCTGAACATATAACAGATGAACTTCCAAGAGTTTCTACTGCTGGCAACTTTCTAATGATACTATTTCTTTTAGCCATTTTAGTTACACCTATTGATAACATTATTGTAACAATTGCAGGAAGTCCTTCTGGTATTGCAGCAACTGCAAGTCCTACAGATGTCATAAACATTTCATTTGCAGGTATTTTCTTGAATAATCCTATTATAAATATGAAAAAGCATATAAAAAGCGCTGCAAGTCCTAATTTCTTTCCGTACTTCTCCGTAGTTTTCTTTGAAGTGGTGTTTCTGGAGCTTCATCTGATATTATTAATGTTGCAATTTTACCAACTTTTGTATTCATCCCTATATCTGTTACAATTCCCTCAGCATGTCCTGATACTGCTATTGTTGCTCCCCATACCATGTTTATCATGTCGCCTATTGGAATATTTTCTTTTAATATTGCTTTCTCATCTTTTAATACTGGAACAGTTTCACCTGTTAATGCAGATTCTTCTACTTTTAAATTATATGATTTAACAAGTCTACTGTCAGCTGGAATATACGATCCTGTTTCTATTATAATATAGTCTCCTGGTACTACTTCTGTACTTGGGATTTCTTTTATAATTCCATCTCTTTTAACTTTAGCAGTTGGCGCTGACATCTTTTTCAATGCATCTAATGACTTTTCTGCTTTAGCTTCCTGCACCACTCCCATTATTGCATTTAATACTACTATAAATATTATTATTACTGAATCTAAATAATCTCCTGTCCCTTCTACATATGCCATAATTGCTGAAACAATTGCTGCTGCAATCAATATTATTATCATAAAATCATTAAACTGTTTTATGAATTTTATAAATATACTTTCCCTTTTACTCTCCGTTAATTTGTTTTCTCCTGTTCTTTCTCTTATCTTTTTTGCCTGTTCTTCACTTAAACCTGTATTCAAATCAGTGTTTAACTTTTTTACTGTTTCACCTAATGAAATTGTGTGCCACATACATATCTCTCCTTTGTATATTATTAATAAATTGTATTCATGGACAAGATAAATATTACAAAAAAATTAGTGCTCACATAGAAAGCACTAATTTTTTATTGTCTGTGTTGTACCCCATTATTGTCAATTGTATAATTATCTTTATATATTAATTCTGACACAGTTACTGGCTCATATCCTTTTTCTTTTATATTTTTAATTATCATATCTAGACTAAGTGCTGTATTTTCTGTTCCATTATGCATTAAAATAATACTACCTTTTTCTAGCTTTGGTTCAATTCTTTGCCACATTTGTTCCCCTGTTAATCCGTTATAATCTAAAGTATCTATATTCCACTGTATCATTATATGATTACTATCTTTTGCTGCTTTTACTACAGTGTTGTTATATTCTCCATATGGTCCTCTATACAGCGTTGTAGGATTACCTGTCAATCCTTTTATTCTATCTGAACATTTTGTAATCTGTTCTATATTCTTTTCATGATTTAAATTATTTACATGTGCATGTGATTCTGAGTGATTTGCTATTTCATTTCCACTTTCATGTATTTTTTTTACTGCATCTGGAAACTTAGATATCCAATCTCCTACCATGAAAAATGTAGCTTTCACTTCATTATTTGAAAGAGTTTCCAATATTAAATCTATATCATCTGCATTCCATGCGCAATTAATTGTAATTGCAACTTTGTTCTCCTCTGTATCAACACTATATACTGGAAGCATTTTAGTGTTTCCTGCAGATGTTTGAATAGTATTATTTAAATTATCTTGTTTAAATGTTGCTGCAAGTAAAAATAGTACTAAAACTGTACTTAGAGCAACTGCAACTGATATTATTTTATCTTTGTTATATACAAAAAACATATATTATCCCCCTAAAGTATGATTACTTAATTTTATGCTCTATCTTATTAATTATTCATACTCAAACAAAAGAACACTCCTTTTAAGAAGTGTTCTTAATGCAATGCTACTTTTTTTCTCTTTTAAATATTGCCTGTCTTATATTGGTATTGTATGATTGATTAAATATCGTTACCAGTTCCCAACCTTCTTCGCCAAGATCATTTAAAGTTTTCAATCTGCTTTCTTTTACAATCCAGAATGCAAGATGACCTTGTTTTTCTTCATTGACAGGGCAATGCAAATATTCATATTTTGGCATTGCTTTTCCTCCTTTGTTTTATTTTTGGAGGGTTATTCTTTATTATAAAGAATATAAGTAACTGACCTAGGCTTATACCTTTACTTACTTTTATTTTATCATTGTTTCACATAAAAGTAAAGGGTAGGAATTTTTCTAGTTTTCCTACCTTTTACACACTTTTATTATTTCAAATATTCCTTTATTATCTCTTTAAATTGTCCTTTTACTCTGTTTGCTGTTTCATTTACTTCTTCATGTGATAATTTGTTATCAGTTACTCCTGCTGCCATGTTTGTAATACAAGAAACTGCAACTACTCTCATCCCTGAATGTTTTGCAACTATTGCTTCTGGAACTGTAGACATACCTACAGCGTCTGCCCCTAAAGTTCTAAGTGCTCTTATTTCTGCTGGTGTCTCAAAACAAGGTCCTTTCATATATGCATATACTCCCTCTCTTGCTACTCCTGCATGTTTTTCTATTATTTTTTTCATTCTTTCAATTTCTTCTCTATTATATACTTCTGACATATCTGGGAAACGAACACCAAATTCATCTTCGTTTTTACCTCTTAATACAGATTCTGCAAAGAAACTTAAGTGGTCATTTATAACCATGAAATCACCAGGTTTATATTCCAAGTTTATTCCACCTGCTGCATTTGTAAGTATTATATTTTTTACTCCTAATAGAGCAAAAACTCTTATTGGAAATACAGTTTGTTTAATATCATATCCCTCATAATAGTGAAATCTACCGGTTCATTGCAATAATTATTTTTCCAGATACTTCTCCTATTATTAGTTCTCCTGCGTGACCTGGTACAGTAGATACAGGAAAACCTGGTATGTCTTTATATGCTATTACTATTTTGTTTTGTATGTCATCTTTTAAAACTCCTAGTCCTGACCCTAATACAATTACTGTTTCAGGTGTTTTATCTCCCAATCTTTCTTTTATATAATTAATCGCTTCATTATATTCCATTGTTACTCTCCTTTAATATTATTTTATTATATAACTAAAAATGCATAAGCTTTGTTTACTTATGCATTTTACATCTTTAATATTAGTTTTGCAATATCTTATAGTCTTTTTTCTTCCTCAAATCTTTTAATCTTTGCTGTAGTTGTTTTTATCATTGGTTCATTTGTTATAATCAAATTCTTTATATGTTTATAGTTTGGTAATTTTTTATTTATTTCTTTTATATCATTCCAAATAATTTCTTTTAACTCTTCTTCATCCATATTAGGATATTTTTCTTTTACATAGTCTTCATTATATACTACTTTTACTGATAACAATAAATCGTCATCTTTCGGTTTTCCAAATACCATATTTTCTTGGGCATAAGGAAGTGTTGTAATTAACGCTTCTAGTTCTTCTGGGAATATGTTTTTTCCATTTTTTAATACAATAACATTTTTCTTTCTTCCTGTTATAAATACAAATCCATCTTTATCAATATATCCCAAATCTCCTGTATAGAACCATCCGTTTTTAAGTACTTCATTTGTAGCTTCCTCATTTTCATAATAACCTAGCATTACATTTGGTCCCCTTGCTATTATTTCTCCTATTCCATCTTCATTAGGATTATCTATTTTTACTTCTACATTATACATTGGTATACCAACAGAACCTATTCTCATAGATTTCTTATTTTCAGCTGTAAGTACTGGTGATGTTTCTGTTAATCCATATCCTTGAACTGTAAGAATACCAAAATTATTAAATCCTTCTGCTACATTTTTATCTATTGCAGATGCACCACTAACTATAAATCTTAGGTTTCCACCTAGATTATCTATAATCTGTTTAAATAGTTTTCTCCTTATATCAATACCAAATTTAAGTAAAAACTTGCTTAAAGCTACTCCAAATTTTATAACTTTTGTTTTACCTTGCTTTTCAACCTGTGCCATTATTTTTTTATACATTGCTTCTAATAATAATGGTACACAAACAAATACAGAAACTTTGTATTCCTTTAGATTGTTTTGTATATATCTTAATCCATCACAAAATACATTTGTTGCTCCATTGGATAAGAAAAACAAAAGTCCTGTAGATCCAAAAGTATGATGAAATGGCAAAAATGCCATATTTACATCTGTATCATAAACTTTTTCTACATAGCCCAAATTAGTAATATTTGATGCTATATTTTTATGTGATAATATTACTGCTTTAGACATAGATGTAGTACCTGATGTAAATATTATTGTAGCCATTTTTTCTTCATCTATTTTTGCTTCTAAATATTCTTTATTTCCTTTTTCTAAAGTTTCTTTTCCTTTTCCCAATAAATCACTTAATTTTGTTATTCCAACTTCTTCTATATCATCCATACAAATATATTCTTTGATTTTTACATTTTTATCTTCTTTTGCCTTTTTCATAATGTCTAAATACTCTTTTTCAAATACTATGCTATCTGCTTTACTTCTTACTAAACATGATATTATTTCCTCTTCTTTTAACCCTTTATCTAATGGTACAGTTATTCCGACTCCACTTAGTACTGTAAAATATGTAAGTGCCCATTCATATCTGTTTTTACCTATAATAGCTACTCTTTTATCTTTTAATCCTAAATCTATTAATGCTGTTCCAAAATAATTGCTCTGATCTTTGAATTCTTTATATGTTATATTTTTATATTTTACTTCTTTTCCTTCTTTTTGTTTGATTATAAATGCTGTATTATTTGGATACAAATCTACTGAATTGTCTATTATCTCCCTTATATTTTTAAATTGTTTTGATTCATAAATTTTATTATATGTTTTCATTAGTTCCTCCTCTATTTATCTAGTATCGAATACTAGATTATCACATTAATAATAATATGTCAATAAGTTGACTATATTCTATTTAAATGATAAAATATTTATAATGTTTAAATTTCGGAGGTATCAAATGAGTAGTAATATTTCAGATTTCCGTATTCCAAGATGGGAAGAATTACCTAATATAGATTTGTATTTAGACCAAGTAGTTACACTTTTAGAGGACTACTTAAAAAATCTGATTTGTTTAAAAGATGATGATAAAGAAGATAAAGTTATAACCAAAACAATGATTAATAACTATGTTAAACATGGTATATTGAAACCACCTATTAATAAAAAATACAACAAAACTCATATAGCTAGATTAATAGTAATATGTATTTTAAAACAAGTTTATAGTATAAATGATATAAATGCATTAATTAAGTTAGCTTTAGAAACTTCTGGGATTGAGGTATCGTATAACAAATTTTGCATAGTAGTAGAAAAATGTATTGATGCTACATTTAAGAAAAAGGAATTTATATATGAAGATGAAATGACAGAAGAAAGATATTTATTAAAATACACTGTTCAATCTTTTGCAAATAAACTTTATGTTGAAAAAACTTTTTTAAATAAATAAAAAATAAGGGAATAACTCCCTTATTTTTATATTATATTATATGTCTCACATATTTCTAATAATAGTTCTAATCTATTTATATCTACTTTTTCCATTGAAAAACTGTATACCTTTTGAGCAATATATTTGTTTTCATCTTCTAGATAAAATTCACTATCGTTCATTAAATCTATAATGTTTGTATATTTATATGTTTTATCTTTTTCTTGTATTAAATTAACAATGTGTGTAATTATCTTTTCTTCTATTATTTCTATGCATTTATTATACTTCTTTTGACTTAAATACTCTTTAAATTTATTTGCACTATTTTGAAATTTCATCTCTTCTTCCCTCTTCTACTTTTATATATGTTTGTCCATTCAAATTATATTCTTCACCTGATAATAAATTAACATATTTTCTAGCTGGTCTCTCATATACTATTCCTTTTTTGGTTATAACTTTATTCTTTAAATGTCTAGGATACTTATCTGCATTTTTTAGAAACAAAAGATGTTCTAATAAATCATTATTTCTACTATCTCCTTCGTTTTTATTTACTGCTTCACTTATTAACTTTCCATATCTTTTAGAAATCGGCATTAAAATATTTGTTGTTAATACCTCTCCATTATTAACAAAGTCTTGTGCTCCTTCATATACTGGAATTATTGTTTTTCCATTATATGAGTTAACTAATTTTATTAATAAGTCTTTTGATATATGTAGTCTTAAAGGCATATTAATCCCTTCATAATCAATTCCTATTAATACATTCTTAGAATTATTTTCAAATGGATTGCTCTCTTTTCCATCTTTTATCTCATTTAAAGTTATTCCCCAGTTTTTTGTTTTTTTACTATCAAATAGAGATCTTATCTTATATGCCATCATTCCATCTTTCATTCTATATGTATTCATAATCTGAGTTGTTAATATATTATACATTTCTATATCTCTTGTAAAATAGTTTTTTGATGAAGAAAGAACCGTATCAAATGTATTTTGATAATTTTCCCCTTCTTGTTTATTATATTTTTCAATAACATCATCTGTAAATATGGCAACACAATTATCATCTACCATTTCTGTAGGTTTAGCCAATTTTGCATTTTCTCTTAAATTTGACATTATATGTTTTGATAACTCTTTCAAAGCAGTCTCTTTTTTTAGTAATCCTTCTAATTGATCTCTATCTATATTAAATTCATATTTTCCTTTTGATATATCACTCCATAGCCCTAAAGTATCTATAGCATATATACCTTGACCAATTATGCTATAAGCTTTAGAATATCTATTTTGCCAGAACATACTATATGTTAATAGATCCTCTAAACTTTGATCTGACAAAAATTCCTTTGTAAACAGTTCTTTTACTCCAAATTCCTTTTGATCGTCTTTTGAAAGTTTATATTCCAAATCAATTCCTGTCGCTCTTCTAATTTGATTATTATGAATTTTCAAGTATCTATCTAATAGCCCAAATTGATCTAACGCCTCTCCAATATATGCCATAATACTATATTGTTGTTCTCTTATATCTTCTTCTACGTACTGTTTTAATGTTTTTAAGTATTCAAATATTCTATCTGTATAACCTCCTATATACATAGGTATAGTCTGTTTAACTCTTTTTAATTCTTGTTTAGAATATCTTTTCTCTACCCTTTCTCTTTCTACTTTATTCATTTTTTCATATTTTATTAAAAACTCTTTAGATTCATCATCTAAGTCTTTTTTCATTCCTTCTAATTCTGAAATTGCTTGTTTAACTAAATTCTCACATGATCTGCTTAAGTCAGAATTGTATATCAAGTCGTCTGTTTTTTCTGTATTCACATTATCTTTTATCTTTTCATATATATTTTCTAAAATATCTCTATTTTTTAAAAGATAATCAATTCCTTCTAATTGAAATAGGGTTCCTTTAGTATTTGCCTTCTTTGTATACTCATTATTAGAATCTATTAAATCATATATAACTATTTTTCTTAATTCATCTTCAGATAACTCAGAATATTGTGATAATACTTGTTTATAACATTTTGCAACTAAATTTATATCGCTTTGCATCTTTGTTATATCTTCTTCAGAATATCTTTTTCTATTGTTTTTTGCTTCTGATACAATTCTTGCTATAGCATTATTTCTCATATTTCTTCTCCTACTATATTATGTATATATAATATATCATTTTATCTGTAATGTCTATATTTATAAATAATTTATATAAATTGGTATACTTATTACTTCAATTGGAAATATTATCTATAGGTGGTGATTTATATGACAAGTAAAGAACTTTTATATGTTGAAGATGCATTAGGTCATGAAGAATTTATGAAAAAATGTAGCAAAAACTCTTCTTCACAATTACAAGATCAAACTCTTGCAGATTATTTAAAACAATTAGAACAAAAACACACAGAATTATTTAACAAATTTTTAAATCTATTATAAGGGGGGAAAACAATGGAAGATAAAGATATAATGGAAAGAGAATTATTAATCATTAAAGGTGTTTGTGACTTATATTTACATGGTTCAATTGAATCTACAACAGCTGAAGTACACTGTGCTTTTAAAGAAGCATTAAATGAATCTTTAAATATTCAAAATAAAATATATAACTTAATGTCTGAAAAAGGTTGGTATAAAACTGAAACTGCTGAACAGCAAAAAATAGATGCAGCTAAACAAAAATTTAGTGCAAGTAATTAAACTGAAACGAAAAGGGACAGACCCCAATCGTATCAAATTTGATACGATTGGGGTCTGTCCCTTTTCGTTTCCTAATCTTTTTTTACTAATTCTTTAAATAAATTTCCACGTTCTTTAAAGTTCTTAAAATATCCATAACTTGATGCTGCTGGTGAAAGTAAGCATATTGTGTTCTTCTTTGTTAGTTTTTTTGCAATACTTACCGCTTCTTTCATATTTTCTGCTTTTACCAATTTCTTATCGGTTTTACTCAATCCCTCATATATATATTCTCCTGTTTTCGGAAGACATACTATATTTTCTATTTTGCTTTCTTTTAAAAACTCTATTAACTCTTCTTGATTAACTCCCCTATCATTTCCACCTACAATTAAAGTATTTACATTCTCTAATGCTTTTATAGATTCCATAGTTGCCTCTGGAATTGTTGCAATTGAATCGTTATAGTAATCGACATTTGCGTATGTTCCTACATATTCCAATCTATGTTCTAATGGGTTAAACTCATTTATTGTTTTAATTGTCTCACTCAAATCAAGCTTTAATATATCATTAACTGCAAGTACAAACATAATATCATTCAAATTATGATTTCCTTTCAGTTTTCTAACATCATTTGTATTATATATCTTTTTATTATTACAATATATATAATTTTCTTCTATGTATACAGTATTTTCTGTTACTCTATTTTCAATATTATTTATTGTGATTCCATAATCTGTTTTCTTATATGGATAGTTCTTCTTCCTCATTTGTTCATTTTCTAAATTAAATATTGCTATATCTTCTTTATTTTGAAACTTAAATATATTAAATTTAGCATCTCCATATTCCTCAAATGATTTGTAATGATCTAGATGTTCTTCATAAAGATTTAGTAGTATTGATATATTAGGAGATCTTTTTATATATTCAAGTGCATGTGAAGATATTTCTAATACTGTAATTGTATCTTTCCTTATCTTATCTATTTCGTCAAAAATTGGTGTTCCAATATTACCAAGTAATTCTACATCTTTATTTTGATTTTTTAAAATTTCATAAATCAATGAACTTGTAGTGCTTTTCCCTTTTGTTCCTGTTATACCAATAGTAAATGATTTTGAATGTTCTAGGAATAATTCTAACTCCGAAAATATTTTATCTTTAAATTTTGATATATCTATATTCTTAAATGATATTCCTGGAGATTTTAAAATAATGTCATACTCTTCTAATCCTTCTAAATATCTATCTCCTGTTATAAACGATAAGTTTTTGTCTCTATTTAAGTACTCTTTTTCCTCTTCTTCATTTTCTTTGTTATATCTAACATCTAATTCTTTTTCAGGTAAATATTTTCTTATAAAATTATATGTTGATTTTCCTTCTAATCCGAAACCTAATATTGCTATTTTTTTCTCTTCTAAAAAGCTAATTATCTCATCAATCATTAAAAATCGCCCTTCTTAATATTTTATCAAATTCTTCATTTAAATTGTTTTCTTCGTTATATCTTTTAGTTATATCTAGCATAGTATCTGCTAATTTATAGTTCTCTTTATAATACTCTAACAAGTATGGTAATTTAATATTATTATCTATTAAGCTTTGTATTGTTTTTGATATTGCAAAATTCACTTCTTCATATGTACCGTACGCATTCAAATGGTTTTGTTTCTCCATATCCACATAACTCAATAAATGTGTTTAATAAACTTTTCTTCTCATATAAATCATCTTTAAATATTTCTACTAGTTTTTCTTTGTATAAAAATGGACTTAAAATTATATACACAAATAAGCATTTAGGGCAATCTCCACACCACTCCCATGGAACACTTTTACTTCCTACATTGCAACTTCTAAATATTTTATGATACTTTTCATTTTTTGCAAAAAGCATAGCTATTTGAAGCTCATTAAGTGGTCTTAACATACTAAAATATTCTACACCTGCATTTAAATATTTATCTGCATATTCTCTAAAATCTTGTTCAAATTCAAAACTTTTTGAATATTGGTGATTTATATTTTCTCCTTCCACATTACTTTCATTTGCACTTGACTCATTTGAAAGTGCAACATATTTTTTACCTGTTAAATATGCTATTAAATATGACAAAAATGCAAGCATACTAGAAAATGGTGTATGACCATTTAAGAAACCTTGCTTATTTAATTCAAGTAAATTTTTATCTATAGTTCTTTTTACATATACTATTTTATCTTCATATCCTGCTATTTCAGCAGATTTCACTGAAGGCTCTTTTCCTCCAATTATTAAGCACAGATTATTATCTCTTTCTTTACTTAACAATTCAGCTGTAACACAAGAGTCCTTTCCTCCACCTATTGGAATTAATGTTCCACTTAAATTAGATTTATCAATTTTTTCATAATTCAATTTATATTCTTCTTTTGTTCTTATTTCTATTTCTAGCATATCTTCCGCTGATACATCTATATTGTTTATATATCTATATTCTCCGAAGTCCGAGGTAATATAGTTTTTTAAACCAAGCTATTTGTTCTTCATTTAATGTGCCACATTCTATAACCACTTTTTTAGGACAAGCAGATTTCCAGTAACTAATTAATTCTATCATTCCTATATTAAAAACTAGGTTTTTTACAAAGTCACCTTTTATACTTTTAAAATCTATATTTCTTTTTTCTATTTCTATTGTAGGCTTAAATACGGATAGATTAGGTATTTCAAAAAAATATTCTATTTTTATTTTATCCGTTTCTTCTGATATATCATAGCTTTTATATATAAATTCTTTATATTCATTTCTCAATTCTTCAAACTTATTCATATAGCACCCTCTCTATATTTTTCTTAATATAATATATACTAAAAAGGCGTAAATGTAAACTCATTTACGCCTTTTTATATAATATTAGATTATCTACCTACATATTTCTTTTATTTCTTATTCTGATATTTCTATTCTCTCTCTTTTCCTGTTTGATGCCTTGTTGTACGCCTTCCTTTATGTATTATTCCATGTTAAAAGAGCAGTCAATAACTGCTCTTAAATAACATTATTATATTATAATCCTAATCCTCCAAAAGAAATTATTTTATTTTTGTATACGATAAATGTTGCTGTTGCTGTTTCATCAATTTCATCTTCATCTTTATCCTTTGGTTTTGCTTCCATTGAAATTTTTGCTTCTACTACATATAAATCTTTACCTATTTTTTCAACGTCTTTAAATTTTTCTATTTTGATTTTAAATGATTTATATTCATCTTTCCACTCTTCAAAAGAATCCTTCATATTATCTTTCATATATTTTGATGCTTCTTTTACATCGTCTTTATCTACATCCTTATAATCTTCGATAAATTCTTTGTAATCATCTTTTGAGAAATCATCCTCATCATAATAATATCCCCAAGCACTCATTCCTGCAAAATCCATACTTTTTACTGTTTTTGATGCATTTTTGCTGTTCATTCCACTTACAAAATTCTTTACTGCTTTTTTAGGTCCTCCTCCTAGTACTGATGCTAATATAATTATTACGACAATAACTGCTAATGCAATTCCTGCCCATGGAAGATATTTTTTGTAATCAATTGATTTAAAATTAAATGACTTGAAATCAAATTTTTTTGTTTCGTTTACTACCTCTACTTGTGGTTCTACATTTTTTTCTTCTTCCACAATATCACCCCTTTTATTTATTTTATTATTAGAATTATATCATAAAACTTGTTATTTTGTAGTTTTACACATAAATATATCTAATTTGTAATACTTCTGTAATATTATTTTAAACAGTCCATCCCCTTTGCGACATTTTGTCGCATGGGGACTGCCGTGCACTCTGGAGTGTCCCCAATTACCCAAACAAACTAATTTGGTTGCTTTTGCTCATCCCCTCAAAACATCCTGCTTTTGTAAGCATTTCAATTACTGATTTTCCAGCTTTTGATTTTATTTGAAAATCATCTATTGACATGAACTTTCCGCCTTCTTCTTTTACAGCATTATATATACTTTCTGCTGCCACTCCTCCAAGTCCTGGTATACTAGAAAGCGGTGGTCTTATTGCTCCATCTTCTATTTGGAACTTAGAACTGTGTGATTTATATAAATCTATTGGCAAGAATTTAAATCCTCTTTCATACATTTCTAATACCAATTCCAATACTGTATACATTCCTTTTTCTTTTACAGACATACTATTTCCTAATGCTTCTAATTCTTTCATCTTTTGTTTTACTTTTTCTTTTCCATATATCATTATATCACTATCAAAGTCATCTGCCCCTCTTATACTAAAATATGCACAATAATATGCAAGTGGATGATAAACTTTAAACCAAGCAATTCTAAATGCCATTGTTACATATGCCACAGCATGTGCTTTTGGAAACATGTATTTAATTTTCTGGCAAGAATCTATATACCATTCTGGTACATCGTGTGCCCTCATTTCTTCTTGATATTCTTCCCATTTGTCTTCGGCACCTTTTGCTACTTTTCCTTTACGAACCGCTTCCATTATTTTAAATGCATGATCAGGATTTAATCCCTTTTTTATAAGATATGTCATTATATCATCTCTTGTACATATTGCATCACTAAGTGTTGCTGTTCCTTCTTTTATTAAGTCTTGTGCATTATTAAGCCACACATCTGTACCATGTGATAATCCGAGATATACGTATAAGCTCCTCAAAAGTAGTTGGTCTTGTATCTTCAAGCATTCCCCTTACGAATTTAGTTCCAAACTCTGGTATTCCAAATGAACCAGTTTTAGAATGTATCTGCTCTGGCTCAACTCCTAATGCTTTTGTTGATGTAAATAAACTCATTGTTTTTTTATCATCTAATGGAATAGTTTTTGGATCTACTCCTGTTAAATCTTGAAGCATTCTAATTACTGTAGGATCATCATGGCCTAGCATATCAAGTTTAAGTAAGTTCTTATCTATTGAGTGATAATCAAAGTGTGTTGTTATTATATCTGAATTTGGGTCATCTGCTGGATGTTGTACTGGTGTAAATTCATAAATTTCTCTTCCATGTGGTACAACTATAATTCCACCTGGATGCTGTCCAGTTGTTCTTTTTACTCCTGTACATCCTGTAACTATTCTTGATATTTCAGCACTTGTAACTGGTATATTTCTTTCTTCATAATAGTTCTTTACATACCCAAATGCTGTCTTATCTGCTATTGTACCAACAGTTCCTGCTTTAAAAGTTTTACCTTGTCCAAATATTACTTCTGCATATTTATGTATTTTTGATTGATATTCACCTGAGAAGTTTAAGTCGATATCAGGCTCTTTATCTCCTTTAAATCCTAAGAAAGTTTCAAATGGTATATCCATTCCATCTTTAAAAAGCTTTGCTCCGCATTTAGGACAATCTTTATCTGGTAAGTCGACTCCATTTTTTATTCCATAATCAGTAAAGTCTGAGTATTTACAATTAGGACATCTATAGTGAGGTGGAAGTGAATTAACCTCTGTTATTCCGAGCATGTTTGCTACAAATGATGAACCAACAGACCCTCTTGATCCTACCAAATACCCATCTTCATTAGATTTCCAAACTAGCTTTTGAGCAATAATATACAAAGTTGAAAATCCATTTTTTATAATTGAATCTAGTTCTCTTTTTAATCTATCTTGCACAATTTGAGAAAGTTCCTCACCATATAGTTCTTTTGCCTTACTTGTACAAATATCTTGTATATCTTGTTCTGCATTCTCCAATACTGGTGGACATTTTTCTGGTGATATTGGGCTTATTTCTTCACACATGTCTGATATGATATTTGTGTTTGTTACAACAACTTCATATGCCTTTTCTCTTCCTAGATAATCAAATTCTTTAAGCATTTCTTCTGTTGTTCTTAAATAAAGTGGTGCTTGTTCATCAGCATCTGAAAAGCCTTGTCCTGCCATTAATATTCTTCTGTATATTTCATCTTCTGGATCCATAAAGTGAACATCACATGTTGCAACGACTTTTTTGCCTAGTTTATCACCTAAAGCTACTATTCTTTTATTTATATCTTGTAATTCTTCTTTGCTTCCTACTGTTCCATTTCTTAGCATGAATTCATTATTTCCTAATGGCTGTATTTCTAAATAGTCATATCTTTTTGCTATTCTTTCTATTTCTTCTTCTGATTTCCCTGCAACTATTGCTCTATATAGCTCTCCTTGTTCACATGCACTTCCGAAGTATTAATCCCTCTTTGTATTTTTCTAATACACTTGTTAGGATACGAGGTCTTTTATAGAAATAATTTAAATGAGATATTGATACTAATTCATATAAATTTCTAAGTCCTTTAAGATCTTTTACAAGTATTATTGCATGATATGCAGGAAGTGTTTTGTATAATTCTTTCTTTTCTTCTTTTTTCTTTCCTCTTTTTTTAGGTCCTTCATCATTTACTTTTTCAAGCATCTTTAAAAATACTTGCACTAATGTTTTTACATCATCTAATGCTCTATGTGCATTTTCTACTGTTATACCTAGTTTATCTGCAATTATTCCTAATTTGTGTTTCTTGAATTCTGGATAAAGTTGTCTTGATAATTTCAAACTATCTATGTACTCATTATCCATTTTTAGTCCTAAACTTTCAGCATTATATTTTAAGAATCCTACATCAAAATCTGCATTATGTGCAACTAGTTTTAGATTTCCTATAAATTCTAAGAACTTAGGCATTACTTTATCTATTGTATCTGCTGTCTTTACCATATCATCTGTTATATGTGTTATCTCAACTATTTTTTGAGGTATTGGTACTTCTGGATTAACAAAACATTCAAATGTATCTACAATTTCTCCATCTTTAACTTTAACAGCACCTATTTCTGTTATCTTTTCTGTTCTAAATGAAAGTCCTGTTGTTTCTATATCTAAAACAATATATTCATTATCCATTCCATTTGATAAATCAATAGCGTTATCATCTGGTACTAAATATGCTTCTACTCCATATACAACTTTTATTCCAAATTTATCTGCAGCTTTTTTTGCTTCTGGAAAACTTTGAACAACTCCATGGTCTGTAATTGCTATTGCTTTCATTCCCCAAGAACTTGCTCTTTTTATTAAATCTGTTGCACTACTTACGCCATCCATTTGGCTCATTTGAGTATGAAGATGTAATTCTACTCTTTTTTCTTTCGCAAAATCCATTCTTTTTGCTACTTCAATGTCTGGCATTTCTATAATTATATTTGCTATAACTCCTAGTTCCTTTGCAAAATTATCAAATTGAGCATTTCCAGATATTTTTAATCTCTTTGCGTCTTTTAATCTTCCCATAACCGTGCTTGCTTTTTCTGCATCTATAAACGATTTACAAGTAATTGTGCTTGTCCCATCATATATGTTAAACATTGCAAGTGTTTTACCGTTTTTCAATTCTCTTGAATCAACACTTATAACTTTACCTTCTATTGCAACTCTTCCATAGTCTGGCGTTAAATCAGATATTTTAACTATTTGGTCTTTTATCTTATCTGTTCTTCCTAATATTAGTGGAACTTTTCCCACTTCTTCATCTTTAAGTTGTTGTTCTTCAGCTTCTTTCTTTTGTTTTTCCATCTGAGCTGCAATTTCATTTTGCATGTTTATTTCATGCATCAAATCTTGGCATGCACTTTTTTCTAATTCTTCTAAATACTCTGATTGTCTCTTCAATGCATCTTCCGTTATATTTTCTTTAAATTCTACTTTGTATTTTAATCCATATATATTGCTTACAAGTCTTTCTAATACCTTGTCCAATTCATATGAACATAAAAATTCTGCATTTTTTGTATTTAATAAAACTATTAATTTGTTTCCTTCTTGCTCTATACTTGTATTATTCAAAATAGCCTTTGTTAGTGGATATTTTTTTGAAATGTATTTAACAATTTTATTCCATTCTTGTTTTATGACATCAAAAGAAAGAGATTTATCATCTCTTTCTTGGTGTTTTAGATTAAATACTACTGTAGATATCTGAAATCTAGTTTTTAAGTATTCTTCGAATCTATCTATTTCTTCTAATGTTATTTGTTTTTCTGTAATTAAATCTATTTCTAGTCTATGACTTTTTTTAAATAAATTTATATTTTCTATTTTACTATCTAATATATTATTTGGTTCTTTATAGTCTTTAAATACATCTCTTACTACGTTTAGCATTTTGTTTATTCATCCTCCTGATAATCTTATGTGGCTTTAAAATATTCTTAATATATCGTTATATGTTACAAATATTGATAATCCAATAAGCAAGCAAAATCCTGCCATTTGTATTGCTATCTCGACATTTTCTTTTATTGGTTTTCTTCTTATTCCTTCTATTATTAAAATTACTACTTTTCCTCCATCTAATGGTGGGAATGGAAGTAAATTTGTTACTCCAAGTGATAGCGATACAAGTGCTAACATGTATACAAATTCTACTATTCCTTGTGTTTTAGAAACTACTTCTGATATTCCGAACTGGCCCCATTAGTTGATCTGCGCTTACTTTTCCTGAGAACATCATTTTTAAATTATCTACTATTGATAGAGAAAAATCTACAGTATCCCAAAATCCATAGTATATATTATTTACAAAGTTATTTTCTGCTAAGGTAAATGTTACTCCCATTTTATATGATTTTTGAATTTCTGCTGTAACATTAAAACTCATAATCTCATTATCTCTCATAATATCTATAGCTATGTCATTACTTTCACTTTGAGAAATTAAATTAACTATTTTATATGGATCTCCATTTACTTCTTCTCCATTTACACTTACTATCTTATCCCCTGCTTTTATTCCTACTTTTTCAGCTGGTGAGTTTTGATATATGCTTTTTATTTCTCCCGACATATCACTATCTTGAGTTCCAAGATATATTCCAATTGCTTTTGTTTCCTCCACAGTTGGAGTAAGTTTTATATCTTTTATTCCTTTTTCTCTTTTGATTGTAAGTAATATATCTTCTCCATTAGATTTTTGAATTTGCTCATCTATATCACTTTTTAATCTAACTTTTTTATCATTTATCTTTAATATTTCATCATTTGCTTGAAGTCCTGCTTCTGTTGCTGCATAATTTGGAACTACTGTATCTATTGTTGTAGTTATATAGTTTCCTGTTGATGATACTAATGTAAAGTATACTAACAGTCCAAATACAATATTAACAACTCCTCCTGCTAATACTACTGCAATTCTTTTAGGTACACTTGCTTTGCTAAAAGAACCCTCTTCTTCAGAACGTTCTTCCTCTCCAAGCATATTAATAAATCCTCCTAAAGGAATTAGTCTTAACGCATATTTTGTTTCCTTACCTTGTTTCCTCCAAATTGTTGGTCCAAATCCTATTGCAAATTCTTTTACTTTAATCTTACAAGCTTTAGCAACTAGGAAATGTCCACTCTCATGTATGAATATTAAAAAACCTAATAAAAATATAATTTTTATTGCACTTATAAAAAACGAAATCAATTTATGCCTCCATATTATTTTTATTTAAATTAATGATATTAAGAAATATGCAAATGGTGCTATAAATATTATACTGTCTATTCTATCAAGCATTCCTCCATGACCTGGAATTAAGTTTCCAAAGTCTTTTATTCCTACTGTTCTTTTTATACTAGATGCTGATAAGTCTCCTATCTGACTTAAAATACTTAAAAGTGCTCCAATTAATGCTATGTATATGTATGATATATCTAAACCTGCTAGTTTGTTTGTAGCAAATGTATATATTAATGCAATTATTACTGAACCTATTGTTCCTCCTACGCATCCTTCTATTGATTTTTTTGGACTAATTTTACTAAATTTGTGTTTTCCGAATTTGCTTCCTACAAAGTATGCGCATGTATCTGTACCCCAAGCTACAATTAGAATAAACCAAATTAAATATTTTCCATTTTCTATTCCATGTAATAATGGTATAAACATTAAGAAAAATGTTATATAGCATATTCCCAAAAAAGTTACCATTATATCTTTTATTGTAGTTTTCATATTAGTTACAACTATTTGTATAAATAACGTTGCAATCATTATAGCTATCGATAATGCTAGTGTAGTTAGCAAATATTCACTTGGAATTACATGTATAAATGCAATTAATATACAAGATAAATATCCTAGCCATCTTACTGGTTTGCATTCTTCTTTAAAGCTATTAAAATACTCATGTATTGCAATTATTGCAACAATTGAAAATACTACATCTATTACATATATATTACCAAATATTAAAATTAATGCTACAATTGGAAGTCCTATTACTCCACTTAGTATCCTTTTTACCTTCATATTATCACTCCTATGGTCTTCCACCAAATCTTCTATTTCTTTTTTGATATACTCTTATTGCTTCTAATAAATCTTCTTCTCCAAAATCAGGCCAATGTTTATCTGGAAAATAAAATTCTGTATATACTAATTGCCAAGGTAAAAAGTTACTTGTTCTAAGTTCCCTACTTGTTCTTATTAATAAATCTGGGTCTGGTTGACCTGCTGTATATAAATGATTAGAGATTAGTTCTTCATTTATATCTTCTACACCTATTTTATCTTCCTTAATCTCTTTTGCAATATTTTTCATAGCCATTACTAACTCTGGTCTTCCTCCATAGTTAAAAGCTATATTTAATGTAAGTCCTGTATTATCTTTTGTTGTTTCTATTGCTTTGTTTATAGATTTTTGTAGTCCTTTACTTAATTCCGATATGTCTCCAAGTACCTTTATTCTTATATTCTGTTTATCTTGCTCTTTTAAAAATGAATCTACATATATTCTAAGTATCGCCATTAATGCAGATACTTCTTCTTTAGTTCTTTTCCAATTCTCTGTTGAAAATGCATAAACTGTTAAATACTTTATTCCTATCTCATTACAAAACTTTGATATATTTTCAAGTGCATCTGCTCCAGCTTTATGCCCATCTCTTGTTGCAAGTCCTTTGTTCTGTGCCCATCTTCTGTTTCCATCCATTATTATTGCTATGTGTTTAGGTAAGTTATTTTTATCTATATTTTCCATATTAAAATACCTTTCTATATATACTTTTTGTCTTTACTATTCTATCATAATATATAAAAAAAATGAAAGCTTTTTGAAAATAATTTTCAAAAAGCTTTCACTAATATATCTTGTTTTAGAATTAATAAATAATCTAAATTTTAGCTCCAGAAAAAGTAACTTCTTTTTCTGAATAAACCCTTGTTACTGAAACATCTAACATATTTGAATTTACTCTTATTTCATATTCAATTGCAACAGCATTAGGATTATATTTTGAGCTTGATATTGCCTTATATAATTTCATATTATCTTTATTTATTTTATATACTAAAGCTTCGCCATTAAATGATATTCCTGTTTGAGTTGGGTTATCTAATATACCTAAAATTTGACCTGATTCGTTGATAAATACAAAATAATTAGTAGCTCCATAATTTTCATATGTATTCAATTCTACTATTGCATATTCTTTATTATCTTCACCCAAAATCATTTCTACTTTTGGAGTTTCTTTTTCTTCTCCTGGTCTAGCTATTTGATAAAATGTTTTTATAATTTTACTATCAAATAGAATATCTATTTGATCATATTTAATATCATCAACAACCTTAGTATCACTGTATACAAAAGCTACTTCATGAAATGTACCATTTAGTGATACATTTTTTATAAATTCTTTATTTACAGACTCCTCTCTTTTATTATTCATTTCAAGTTTCTCATCTACTTTTTTCTCTGATTTTGATTCTATTACTTTAGCATTAATTTGTGTACTATCATTTCCTCCAATTTTTCCATCATTTTTATTGTAATAATATACTATTCCTATCAAAGTTGCTATTAATAATATTATTATAAATATACATATAGTAACTCCTAGACTTATTTTTCTTCCGTTTTCCATATTTTGTTTCCTCCTTTAATATTTTATTTAATGTTATCATAAAAATATCTTATTGAAAATGTCTTTTATGTTTATTTTATTTTAAAAAGCAGAAATCTCTTGATTTCTGCTTTTAATAACCTATACGCTCATAACTTCTTTCTCTTTTTCTGCTAATATTTTATCTATTTCAGCTATTTTTCCATCTGTTATTTTTTGAATTTGATCTTCTGCTGATTTTAATTCATCTTCTGTCATTTGACTATCTTTTTGTAATTTTTTAGCTTCATCAATTCCTTCTCTTCTTACTGAACGGATTGATACTTTAGCTTCTTCTGCCATTTTTTTAATTTCTTTTACTAAATCTTTTCTTCTCTCTTCATTTAATTCAGGGAACGCTAAGCGTATTACTTTTCCATCATTGTTTGGATTTATTCCTATTTCTGCTTTTAAAATCTCTTTTTCTATTTCTTTTAAAAGAGAAGCATCCCAAGGTTGTATAACTATTAGTCTTGCTTCTGGAACAGAAATACCTGCTACTTGATTTATTGGTGTTGGTGTTCCATAATAATCTACTTTTATTTTGTTTAATATTGCAGGATTAGCTCTACCTGCTCTTACTTCTGCATAGTTTTCTACTAAAACATTAATTGTTTTGTCCATTTTTTCTTCAATATGATTATAATCCATAATTCTCTCTCCTTTTCTTGTAAGGGGACGCATCTTTCCCCCTGGTCTTTTCTTTAAGGATAAGATACATCCCCATACTTGCACCTCTGGTGATGTCAGTTTTCCATATCCTCTACTCTTTACTATATATTTTATTTTACTAGAGTACCTATTCTTTCACCTTTGATAATTTTAACAATATTATCAGGTTCATCTATTCCAAATACAACTAATGGTATTTGATTATCCATGCAAAGTGATGTTGCTGTTGAGTCCATTACTTTTAAATCTTGATTTAATATATCTAAATATGTTATTTCATCATATTTTACTGCATTTGGATCTTCTTTTGGATCTGCTGAATATACCCCATCTATTGTTTTTGCAAGCAATATAACTTCCGCATCTGTTTCTGCTGCTCTTAATGCTGCTCCTGTATCTGTTGAGAAATATGGGTTACCTGTACCACATGCAAATATTACTACTCTTCCTCTTTCTAAATGTTTTATTGCTTTTCTTT
>CAOJKK010000005.1 GCA_948437895.1 uncultured Clostridium sp. | reverse complement strand
CCATGTGATTCTGTTATAATGTATTCAATACCAAATTCTTTTAAGTATTTATCAGCTTCAGGAACATAACCACATTCAGGAAGCCATATTCCACGTGGTTTTCTTCCAAAATATTTTTCATATGTTTGAACACCAACACCAATTTGAGCTTTAACAGTTTTTTCATTAAGATATAGAATAGGGAAGTAACCATGTGTTGCACCACAAGTTATAATTTCTAATACACCAATATCTTGAAAATGTTTAAAAGCTTCAATTAGATTACAATTATATAAGTCTTTAAAAATATGTAAATCATTTAAGTATCTATCTAAATAATAATGAGATAGTTCATTTAGTTTTTTATCATTTGAAGTCCTTATAACTTCTTTTTCACAAAGTTCAATATGCTTTTTTAGATATTTAATATATCTTTTTTGTAATAATTTATTATCTAACATTGAAAGAAGAGGAGGAGTAATAGACATAGTAAGTCTAAATGAAACTTTCTCTTCCTCTAATTTTTTAAAATTTAATAATAATGGTATATATGTTTCCGAAATAGCTTCAAAAAGCCATTCTTCTTCCAAATAATCTTCACTTTCTGGATGATGTATGAAAGGCAAATGTGCATGCAATATGAAACTTACATATCCTTTTTCAGTATTCATTATTTTCTCCTTTTTAGTTCTATTTAAAACTAGATGTAGGGTTGTTAATATCTAGAATTTGTCCATCAGTATATATTTTTTTATACATATCATATGTGCTATGTGTTTTTCCTAAGTATTTCATAAACTCAAGATTTGAAATATCTTTTGAAAATGTTTCGTTAGTTTTTACATCTCTATAAAATACAGAATTTTGGTTTTTTTCAAATAAGATATGACCATTTGGTGCTTCTATTTTATTTGAAGAAGTTATATATAAATAATTGTTAGGAACTTGTACATTGCTTTTGGTAAATTCTTTAATTCTTCTACCAAGCTCTACAGAATATTCACACTTTTCATCATTTACAGTAAAGTACCAACAATTTGCAAAGTCATTTATTTCAATTTCAAAAGTATAATTCATAGTGATGTTATGAATTATTAAAACTGGTTTTGTTTTTTCAAAAAAGTCATTACCATATTCTTTTATATAATTTTCTCTATCATTATCTGAAATGTCCCAATACACAAAAAGGTTTTTAGGTGTTTGAGCAAGTATTTTTACAGTAGTTTCATTATATCTATATGGTAAATCATAATACTCTAAAACATCAATTTTAGAGGTCTTTTTTTGATTTGAAGTTGCTTGTTTTTTACTAGGAGTTTTTTTACTAGATGTAGTCCTTTTAGAAACAGTAGTTTTTGATTCTTTAACAGTAGAAGCGTTTTTTTTATGTGCAGACTTAGCTGAAACGCTAGTAGTTACTTTTTCCTTTGAATCTACTGCTTTAGAAGAATCCTTCTTAAGATTAGAAGAACTTTTTGAATTTAAATTTTTGTTATTTTCTTTAGAAACTTCTTTTGTAGTTCTTGGCATTAAAATTCCTCCTTAGTAAAATTAAAATATCTTAATATATACTATATCAAAAAATGAATAAATTCAATACTAAAAATAACAAAATACAGTTTTTCTGAAAATATTGTAAATACCTGTTTACTTTTATCAAAATATCTTATACAATGTAACTAATATTGTGAATTAAACTAATGAAAAATTTGAAAGGAAGAATGACTCATGAAAATACTTATGCTTACATGGGAATATCCACCAAGAATAGTTGGAGGAATTGCAAGAGTTGTAAATGATCTATCAAAAAGATTAATAAAAGATGGACATGATGTGCATGTAATTACATATAAAGAAGGAAATGCACCATATTATGAGAATGATAAAGGTGTTCATGTACATAGAGTAGATAATTATATGATAAATCCTAATAACTTTATAGATTGGATAATGCAACTTAATTTTAATATGATAACAAAAGCAAATGAATTAATAGCAAATGGAGAGAAATTTGATGTTATTCATGCACATGATTGGTTAGTTGCATATGCAGCAAAGACATTAAAAAATTCATATAACTTACCACTTGTTAGTACAATACATGCAACAGAAGCAGGACGTAACGGAGGAATTCATGATGAAGTACAAAGATATATAAATGATACTGAATGGATGCTTACATATGAATCTTCAGAAGTAATAGTAAATAGTAAATTTATGAAAAATGATTTGCAAAGATTATTTGGACTTCCATATGAGAAGATAAATGTTATAGCTAATGGAGTAAATAACACTTCATATAACGGAGTAGAAAAAGATTATGATTTTAGAAGAAAATATGCTTCTGATAATGAAAAAATAATCCTATTTATGGGAAGACTAGTGTATGAAAAGGGTGTTCAACATTTAATATCAGCTATGCCTAAAATATTGAATAACTATCATGATGCCAAACTTGTTATTGCAGGAAAAGGCGGAATGTTAGATGAATTAAAAGCACAAGTGGAAGCGATGGGACTTGGCCAAAAAGTATACTTTACAGGGTACTTAAATGCAAGACAAGTATCTAAAATGTATAAATGTGCAGACATATCAGTATTTCCAAGTACATATGAACCTTTTGGAATAGTAGCATTAGAAGCAATGCTTGCAGGTATCCCAACAGTAGTATCAGATGTGGGTGGATTAAATGAAATAGTAGAACATGGCGTTGATGGTATGAAATCATATGCTGGAAATCCAAATTCACTAGCAGACTCAATATTAGCTCTTTTATTTGACCATCAATTATGTGATAATATTTCGAAAAAAGCAAAGGCTAAAGTAAAGAGTGAGTATAACTGGACTAAAATAGCACAAGATACACATTTCATATATCAAAAGGCAATATGCCAAACAATGGCAGAGCGTCAAGCAAATCAAATTGCTCAAGAAAAAGCAAGAAAATCAAAGAAGATAAAAAATGCAGAAACAGAAGTTACAAATTTAATTTCGTTTAATAAAAAACGTCAAGCATATGCTTAAAAGGTTAAGGAGTGAATAACATGTACGTGTATGATGAAGCTAACAATTTAGCAAAAGCTATACAGGAGAGTAAAGAATATAAAGAGTATAAAAAAGTAAAAGAAGAGATGCAAGCTATACCTGAAATGAAAACAAAAATAGAGGAGTTTGAGAAGATAAGATATGAAGTTCAAGTAATTTCATTTCAAGGAGATAAACAAGATGAAGAAAAAATGAAAAAGCTTCAAGAAATGTATGAAATACTTATGAAAGAACCAAAAATAAAAGAATACTTTGATATAGAAGTAAGATTTAATATTATGCTTGCAGATGTTAACAAAATAATAAGTGAATCAGTAAAAGATTTATTATAGTCAGTGAAAATTAAAATGGAAATAATAATTAGAAATTATTTCCATTTTTTAATAAAAATTTATTGACAGCAAAACATAGGTTTGCTAAAATACAAGAAAGGAGGCAAGTAAATGAAGAACAGTAATAATGATATTTTAGAAATTGAAGTAGGACCTAATGGAGAATTTGATGAAAAAACAACAAAATTCATAATAGAAAAAGTACAAGAAGCTATTGATGAAGATATTTTGTATACAGAAGAAGAAGCTAACAGATTGCTATTCAAAATGATTGAAGATAATAAAAGATGTATAGAGTTAGGCGTACAAGACAATCCAATATAGATTTATATAGGCAATATAACTATATATTTTTTGATTTAGCAAATCCAATAGCTGCAAACAATTTTATAAACAGAATATTAAAATCAATTTCAAAATTAGAATATTTACCATATAGAGGTAAAAAGTTTCAAATTCAAATATTAGATATATTTATTTCAAAAACTATTTAATACTTTATACGATTAACAATCAAAACGTTGAAATCCAACTAATACTTCATAAAAGACAAAATTTTAAAAATGTAATTTAAAAATATATACAAAAATTAACAATTATGCTATACTTTTAGTGTTAAAAAATTATACAAAAGAGGTAGTATATGGAAAATGTTATTTATATTATTCTTTTAAGTTTAGCAATAATTTTATTTAAATTTGTATTTAAAATAAACTTTAAAAAAGCTAAGGCATTACAAGAAAATAAAGAACTAGAAAAAATAAGTGATAAATTTCCAGAGAATATAGAAGTTGCAAAAGAAATGCTAGATATGCTTGGAAATAGTGGAGTAAAAATTGAAGAAGCAAAAGACACTGGTACTAGTTTATATATAGCAATTACTAATAAAATTTCAATTGCAGATATGAAAAATAATTATGCAAGAATTCAGACAATTGCACATGAATGCTTACATTCGTGCCAAGATAGAACCATGCTTTTATTCAACTTCATATTTTCAAATATTAATATAATATATTTCTTTGTAATTAGTATACTTACAATATTTAAAGTAATAAATAATCAAATGCTTCAGGTAGCGATATTAATGCTATTTACATTAATTCAATTTAGTGTAAGAAGTTTACTAGAAATAGATGCTATGACAAGAGCAAAATTTTTAGCAAAAGAATATATGGAAAAAAAGAACTTATGTACAAATAAGGAAAAAGAATTACTACTTAATGAATATGATAAAATTAACAAAATAGGTATTCCATTTGTAGTAGATAATCTATTAACAAATGGATTAATCAAAGTCTTAATATACACAATAATTGCAGTTATAATATAAATCAGGAGGTAAAAATGCTTAAGAAAATGTGGAAACATTTTAAACTAATAACAAAACACAAATGGATAGTATTTAAATTGTGTACTAGAGTGGGACTACCATGGAGAGGATTAGTACATGACTTATCAAAATACAGTCCTACAGAATTTTATGAAAGTAGCAAATACTATGTAGGATATAAAAGCCCTATACAAGTCGCAAGACAAGAGAGACAATATTCTGCAGCTTGGCTTCATCATAAAGGAAGAAATAAACATCATGAAGAATACTGGTATGACTTTAATGCACCTATAAAAGCACCAGTTATTCCATACCAATATACAATAGAAATGTTATGTGATAACTTAGCAGCTGGAATGGTATATAAGGGGAAAGAATTTAGACCAGAATATCCATTAGCATATTGGAAAAATGTAAAAAATAAAGAACTATTCCATCCGAAAATGATAAACTTTTTTGAGGATGTATTTACTGAAATTAGTGAAAAAGGTATAGATGCAGTATTGAAAAAGGATATATTAAAAGAAAAATATAATAAATATTGTAAGTAGTAAAGTTGGGGGAGATTATGCAAGACAAACAAAAATTTATTAGAAATTTTAGTATTATAGCACATATAGATCATGGAAAATCTACACTTGCAGATAGATTAATAGAAAAAACTGGACTTCTTTCATCTAGGGAGATGGAGAGCCAAGTTCTAGACAACATGGATTTGGAAAAAGAACGTGGTATAACAATAAAGGCACAAGCAGTAAGAATGCTATATAAGGCAAGTGATGGAAATGAATATATACTTAACTTAATAGACACACCAGGTCACGTCGATTTTAATTATGAAGTATCAAAGAGTTTAGCAGCATGTGAAGGAGCAATATTGGTAGTAGATGCAAGTCAAGGAGTAGAAGCTCAAACACTTGCAAATGTATATTTGGCACTTGATAATAATTTAGAGATTTTGCCAGTTATAAATAAAGTTGATCTTCCAAATGCTAGACCTGAAGAAATAAAACAAGAGATAGAAGATATAATAGGAATACCAGCAATGGATGCACCATGTGTATCTGCAAAAACAGGATTAAATATAGAGGAAGTATTAGAAAGAATTGTTACGGATTTTGAGCCTCCAAAAGGATATGAAACTAAACCTTTAAAATGTTTAATATTTGATTCTTTCTATGATAACTATAAAGGTGCATTAAGCTATATTAGAGTTGTAGAAGGAACAGTCAAAACAGGTGATGAGATTCTATTTATGGCTACAAATAAAAAGTTTGTAGTAACAGAACTTGGATACCTAGAACCAGGAAATACTGTCCCATCAGATAAACTAACAGCAGGAGAGGTTGGATATATTGCAGCAAGTGTAAAAAATGTATCTGACCTGCATGTTGGAGATACAATAACAACAGTAGGAAACCCTGCAAAAGAGCCATTGCCAGGATACAAAAAGGCAAATTCAATGGTGTATTGTGGAATGTATCCATTAGATGGGGGGGATTATGAAAATCTGAAAACAGCATTAGAAAAGTTAAAATTAAATGATGCTGCATTAGAATATGAACCAGAAACATCTATTGCATTAGGTTTTGGATTTAGATGTGGATTCTTAGGGCTATTACATTTAGAGATAGTTCAAGAAAGATTAGAAAGAGAATTTGATTTAAGTTTAATCACAACAGCTCCATCAGTTATATATAAAGTGTATAAACAAACAGGAGAAGTAATAGAATTATACAATCCAGTTGACCTACCACCTCTTCAAGAAATAAGCTATATTGAAGAGCCAATAGTAAAAGCAGAAATAATGCTACCAAAAGAATTTGTTGGTAATGTAATGGAGATATGCCAAGAAAGAAGAGGCACATATCTTGATATGAAATATCTAGATGCTAGTCGCGTAACGCTAGAGTATGAACTTCCATTAAATGAAATAATATATGATTTCTTTGATACTCTAAAATCAAAAACTAAAGGATATGCTTCATTTGATTATGAATTCAAGGAGTATAGAAGATCAGAACTTGTAAAATTAGATATACATATAAATAATGAGCCAGTAGATGCATTATCATTTATAGTACATAAAGATACAGCATATGCAAGAGGAAGAAAAATGGCTGAAAAGTTAAAAACAGTAATTCCTAGACAATTATTTGAAATACCAATTCAAGCAGTAGTAGGTGGAAAAATAATTGCAAGAGAAACTATATCTGCAATGAGAAAAGATGTACTTGCTAAATGCTATGGTGGAGATATTACTAGAAAGAAAAAATTGCTTGAGAAACAGAAAAAAGGTAAAAAGAAAATGAGACAAATAGGTAATGTAGAAATACCACAAGAAGCGTTTTTAAGTGTTCTAAAACTAGATGATGATAATTAGTTGAAACAATTATGTATATATGATATAATGTAATTCAAATATTCCTAAAGGGAGGGAATTATAATGAGTTTTGAAGCTAAGGCTGCAAAAGATGGAAAATACCATCAGGCAGATGTCGAAGTTATTTCTGATACCAGAAACTGGCCTCGATATAACAAGCAACAAAGCCAGAAAGAAGTCGCTAAGACTACTGAAGAAGAAAATTCAGAAGTAGAACTAAGCGATGACGACGATGCTAAAAGTTAAATAATTTGGTGTCGTAAATCTTGCCGATCTGAATTACAGATCGGTATTGTATTAATTTGCAATATATAAAATAAAGATATATAGATTTTAAAATGTAGTTAATATTTTAATAAAGCTAAAGGAGAATTAAAGTGAAAAAAGAAGAAAAAAAAGCAAAAGAAATGGATAATGAGAGATTATCTGATCAAATAGAAGGAAGAAATAGTGTATTAGAATTATTAGAATCTGAAAGAGATATTAATAAAATACTAATTAGTAAAGGCGAAAGACATGGATCTATCAATAAAATAATAACACTTGCGAAACAAAGAAAAATTGTTATTGCAGAAGTAGAAAGACAAAAGTTAAATGCAATCTCTGAAACAAATAACCATCAAGGAGTTATAGCAATTGTCCCACCATTTAATTATGCAAGCGTAGAAGATATATTAAATGAAGCAAAGTCAAAAAATGAAGATCCATTTGTATTAATACTTGATGGAATAGAAGACCCACATAATTTAGGGTCAATAATTAGAACTGCTGAAACAGCTGGAGTTAATGGAGTTATAATTCCAAAGAGAAGAGCAGCATCAGTAAATGCTACAGTATCAAAATCTTCAGCAGGAGCAGTAGAACATGTGAAGATTGCAAGAGTAAACAATATAAATGAAACAATAAAATATTTAAAAGATGAAGGATTATGGATTTGTGGAACAGATGGAGAAGCAAAAGAATATTACTATAATCAAAATTTAAAGGGAGCACTAGCAGTAGTTATAGGTAGTGAAGGATTTGGGATGAGTAGATTGGTAAAAGAAAACTGCGATTTTCTAGTTAAGATACCAATGAAAGGTAAAATAACATCACTTAATGCTTCTGTATCAGCTGGTATAGTTATATATGAAGCAGTAAAACAAAGAAATATTAAATAAAGTCTTGACAAAGTTTAGAATAATTAGTATACTTTTATAGTGAATTTAAAAACAATAAAAAAATATGTATGGACATATAGATATCTATAGCACGAGGGAGGGAATAGAAAATGGCACAACCAAAAAGAAGATGGTCAAAACAAAGAACACATTTAAAAAGATCAACATGGAAATTAGAAGCACCAAATGTTGCAACATGTAAACATTGTGGTGAACCAGTATTACCACACAGAGTATGTGATAACTGTGGATATTATGATGGAAAAGAAGTAATAGCAAAAAAAGATGCCTAAACAAAGGCATTTTTTTTATGAGAAATTAAGGTGGTAGCAAGTAGGCAGATTGACAAGTTATGTAAAATATTATATAATACATACGATAAGTTAGCATTTAGTTAACACAAACTGAAAACAACAACAAGGGAGGGACATTATAATGTGGTTTTTAGGTATTATTGGGCTAATTGTCCTAATGGTTATATTCATAGACCAATTATTTAATTTTATGAATAGTAACCAAAGATGCTTCATGTGTTGGGGCAGTGACCATTGTACAGGTTGTATTTTTTGTATACATTGCGAAAGATGCAGAAAATGCAAAAAATGCAGATTATGCATAAATTGTGAAGATTGCACAAACTGCAGAAAAATGGAAGATGGGAAAGGCATTACTGGTTATGTCCAGTAAGCAGAAGGGAAGGATGCGATTGTATTCCTTCTCTTTTATAGTTGACTAAAACAAGTAATTGATATAAAATAGTAGGCGAAAGAAATAGGTGAGAAACAATGTCAAAACCAATGGTTGCAATAATAGGAAAACCAAATGTTGGAAAATCAACATTCTTTAATTATATAATTGGTACAAGATTATCTATTGTAGAAGATAAGCCAGGTGTAACAAGAGATAGAGTATATGGAGAAGCAAACTGGAGAGGTAGAAACTTTACATTAATAGATACAGGTGGAATTGAACCTGATTCAGATGATATAATTTTATCCCAAATGAAGAATCAAGCAAATATAGCAATAAATATAGCAGATGTAATAATATTTTTAACAGATATAAAACAAGGAGTAACAGCAGCAGATGAGGAAATTGCTTTAATGCTTAGAAAATCAAAAAAGAAAGTAGTATTAGTTTGCAATAAAGCAGATAATTTTGGAAAAACTAGTGATGATATATATGAATTCTATAACTTAGGGCTTGGAGATCCATATCCAGTATCATCTACAAATGCATTAGGAATTGGAGATGTATTAGATGCAATATATGAATCATTTCCTCCAAAAGGTGAAAATGAAGAAGATGATGAAATTATAAATGTCGCAGTTATAGGGAAACCAAATGTAGGTAAATCTTCATTAGTAAACAAAATATTAGGAGAAGAAAGAGTAATAGTAAGTAATATTGCAGGAACTACTCGTGATGCAATAGATTCATATTTTGAAAACGACAAAGGAAAATACAATTTTATAGATACGGCAGGAATTAGAAAAAAGAATAAAATATCAGAAAGAATAGAAAAGTTTAGTATAATGAGATCACTTCTTGCAATTGAAAGAGCAGATGTATGCCTGCTACTTATTGATGCAACAGAAGGAGTTACTGAGCAAGATACTAAAATAGCAGGAGAGGCTCATGAAGCAGGTAAAGGTGTTATTATAGTAATAAACAAATGGGATGAAGTAGAAAAGGAAACAGGTACATTAGAGAAATATAAAAAAGAAGTGTATAATAAATTAGCCTATTTAACATATGCACCAATGCTATTTATATCAGCTAAGACTGGCCAAAGGGTAGATAAGTTGTTTGAACTTATAAATAAAGTAGCAGCAAATAATGCAATGAGAGTTTCAACATCTATGCTAAACCAAGTTATAAATGAAGCAATAGCTGTAGTACAACCACCAACAGATAAAGGTAGAAGACTAAAAATATTATATGCTACTCAAGCAACAAGCAAACCGCCAACATTTGTAATATTTGTTAATAATAAATCACTATTTCACTTTTCATATGAGAGATATTTAGTAAATCAAATAAGAACAAATTTTGGATTGGAAGGAACACCAATAAGGGTGATATCAAGAGAAAAAGGAGAGAAGGGAGAATAACAAATGACAATATACATATTAGTTTCAGTAATTGCATATTTTATAGGAAGTATTAGTTTTTCAGTAATACTTAGTAGAAAGTTTGCAGGATTTGATGTAAGAGATAAAGGAAGCAAAAATGCGGGTGCAACAAATGTACTTAGAACTGTAGGAAAAAAGGTTGCAGCTTTAACACTATTATGTGATGTGTTAAAAGGTGTTATAGCAATTGTAATAGCAATAATAGCAGGAAAAATCTGGACAGATGTAGATATGGAAATATTAAAATACTTAGCAGGATTTTTTGCAATACTTGGTCATACATTTCCAATATTTTTTGAATTTAGAGGAGGAAAAGGTGTTGCAACAGCACTTGGAGTATTAATAACATTAAATTGGAAAATTGGATTAATATGCTTAATATTTGCATTAATAATAATAGCATTCACAAGAATGGTGTCAGTAGGATCAATCTTATCAGCAGTATTGTATCCGATACTTACAGTATTTATGGGAGAGGCTAGCTTTGGTGCTGTAATAATAAGCATACTTATTACTCTATTAGTAATATTTAATCATAGAGAAAACTTAAAAAGAATAAAAAATGGAACAGAGAATAAATTAAGTTTTAAAAAATAATTTAAGAAACAATAAAGTAATAGACGGCTTATAGATAAAATAGTAGCCGTCTATAATTATGAAAGGAAAACGAAAATGAATAAAAATATATGTATAATAGGAAGCGGAAGCTGGGGAGTAGCATTAGGAATACATTTAGCAAAGTTAGGAAATAATATAAAAATATGGTCATATAGGCAGGAAGAAGCGGATATGATTAATAATGAAAGAAAGTGCATGTTTTTACCTAAAGTATATATACCAAGCAATATATTTTGTACTACTAGTTTTGAAGAAGCCATAGAAAAAACAGAAATGATATTAATAGTAACACCTTCTAAAGCTGTAAGAGAAACAGTTTCAAAATTTAGAAAATATGTTACAAATCAACAAGTAATAATTTGTTCAAAAGGATTTGAAAAAGGTACATTATATACATTAAATCAAGTAGTACAAGAAGAGCTTCCAAATTCTAAGATAGGAGGACTTTCAGGACCAAGCCACGCAGAAGAGGTATCAATGGGAGTTCCAACAGCATTAGTAATTGCATCAAAGCATCAAGAGATTTTAGATAATGTTCAAGATATATTTATGAATGAAGTTTTAAGAATATATACATCTAATGATATTAAAGGAGCAGAACTGGGTGGAGCTTTAAAAAACATAATTGCATTTTGTGCAGGTGTTATTACAGGATTAGAATTAGGAGATAATACATTTGCAGCATTATTAACAAGAGGATTATCAGAAATGGCAAAATTAAGTGTTAAAATGGGAGGAGATCCTAAAACAATATATGGTTTAACAGGACTTGGAGACTTAATTGTTACATGTTTAAGCAATCACAGTAGAAATAGAAGAGCTGGTATATTAATAGGCCAAGGAAAAACAATAGAAGAAGCAAGAGAAGAAATTGGTATGACTATTGAAGCGATTGATAATATAGAAATTGCTTATGAACTTGCAAAAAAATATAATGTGGAAATGCCAATAGTAAATAGTATATATGATATCCTATATAATAACTTAGATCCAAGAGATGCAGTTTTAAAGCTAATGACTAGAGATGGTAAGAAAGAAGATTAGAATAAAAAATTGAAAATTGGGTTAAGATAAACCATATAGAGGAGGATTAAAAATGGGATTTTTTAATGACTTAGGAAAGAAAACAACAGAGACAACAAGTAAAATAGCAAGAGAAGCAAAATTAAAAATGAAAATTACAGAAAACAAAGGAAAAATCAAAGACTTATATGGTGAAATAGGTAGAAAGATTTATGAAAATCATGTAAGAGAAGAAGATATAGATATAAAGGAATTTATAGCAGATGATTGTTCTAAAATAGATACTTTATCAAAGGAAATAGAAGATTCTAGAAAAGAAATATTAGTATTAAATAATAAAAAGATGTGTAAAAAATGCTTTGCTGAAATAGAAAGAGATTCAATGTTTTGTCCTAAATGTGGAGAAAGACAAACAGAAGAAAAAACAGTTCTAGAAAAAGCAGAGGAAAAGTTAGAAGAAGCAAATATTTCTCCAGAAAATGAGAAAGAAGCAGAAATTGTAAAAGAAGAATTAGAAGAAAAAAATAAGAAGGAACAGTAAAATATTATATCAATATGGATACCTCTCAAAGAGGTATCTTATTATTTGGTCAGCATTATTGTCTGTTACGTTGATAAAAAAATCTTTATCTAAACTAATCCACATATTAATATCATAATTTTCATTGTTATCTATAAATACACCAATAATATCAGCAATCTCTATTGGATTTTTAAATTCTTTTTTCCATTCTACTAAATTATCAGTTGGCACATCTTTTTTGTTATAACTATTCAAAAATCTAGATATTTCAGAATCTTTTTTACTGTATAAATTAACAATAACGCTCAAAATAAAAACCTCCATGTAATTATATAAATAGTATTTCAATTATTTATAATGTTATTCAAAAGAATAAATGATTAATTTATTGGGAATAATATTCCAAGGTGATAATAATGAGAAAAAATAAAATCATTTTTCCAATTTTAGTTGCATTAACTATATTAATAATAACTTTATCTGGATGTAGCAATAATACAGAGAATGAAGATATGAAATCAAAAATAGCAAGAGAATTAGATTATTTAGATACTCAGATAATCAGTATACTAAATGATTTAAACAACATATCTTTACAAAGTTATACAGTTACATCAGAGGAGATAACTTTAGGAGAGAATGGTTCAAGTGGAGGAAGTAGTAGCGGAGGAAGTTCTTCGCAAAGTGGAAGTTCATCAGAAGGATCAAGCCAAGGAGCAGAGCAGAAGCAATCTAGTAGCCAAGGAGAATCAGGAAGTAGTGAACAGAAAAGCAAAACTACAATTATGAAAATGGAACCAGAAAATGTTTTAAGTTCAGATGAAAATGATATTGATTGGAATTCAATTAAAAATAACATAGAAATAATAAATGAGGCCTGGGCAGTGGTAATACTTGATTTATCTAATGTTAATGTGGACAATAATGATATACTTAATTTTAGTTCTACATTAGATGATTGTATTTTAAGTATAAAAGATGAGAAAAAAGCAGATACATTAACAAATATTGCAAAACTATATTCATTTATTCCAAGATTTGAAAGGGGAATATCAGCAGAAAATAGTATACAAAATATTAAACAGGTTAAATCATATATAATAAATGCATATTCTCTTGTTGAGAAAAATGATTGGACATCAATTGGGAATAATATATCTGAATGTGAAAAAACATTTAGGAATATAACAAATGACATGGAATATATGAAAGATAAAGAATATAAAGTGAATAGAACATATGTATTGATAAAAGAACTACAAAACTCATTAACATATAAAGACAAGAAATTATTCTATGTAAAATATAAAAATTTAATGGAAAGTATAAACACCATGTAATATTGACTTTTCATTAAAATGAGGTTAAAATAATAAATAGAGTAAATTGAACAGTCGCGTGTAGATACCGCAAGGTCCTACATGAGGAAAGTCCGGGCTCCATAGAGCAATGATGCTGGATAACGTCCAGTAAGGGAAACCTTAAGGAAAGTGCAACAGAAAATAACCGCCACATATGTGGTAAGGGTGAAAAGGTGAGGTAAGAGCTTACCGCAAATATGGTGACATATTTGGTCAATGTAAACCCCATCTGGAGCAACACCTAAATATAAGAAGGCTAAGACTGCTCGTCATCTTCTTAAACTGGTGGCTTGAAATATATAGTAATATATATTCTAGATAAATGACTGTTTTTAACAGAACCCGGCTTATAGATTTACTTTAGCCAAAATAAAAGCTATAAATTAATTTTCTAATTTATAGCTTTTTTCATGTCTTCTGGTAATTCAGATATTAATTCAATTTTGTTTTTAGTAATAGGATGTATAAATAAAATTTTATGAGCATGAAGAGCTTGCCTAGAAATTAAAGAAGATTCATTACCATACAAAGTGTCACCAATAATAGGATGACCAATATGCTTTGAGTGTAATCTTATTTGATGAGTCCTTCCTGTTTCTAAAACAAATTTTACTAGAGATATATTGCTTTTTTCATCAAAATCAATTACTTCATAATGAGAAATTGCATTAGAACCATTTTGGTCTATACATCTTTCTATTATACTGCCATCTTTTCTAGAGATAGGGGCAGAAATTGTTCCTTTAGGATCATCTAAAAAACCTTCTAAAATTGCTAAATATTCTTTATAAAAAGTACCGAGATTGCATTTGCTTTATAAGACATTCTTGTATATATTCATTTTTTGCAAATAACACTATACCAGTTGTATCTCTGTCTAATCTGTTTACAGGCCTTATTTTTCTATTTAGACCAATAGTATTAAAATAGTATTGAATACCATTTGATAAGCTATTTGTATAGTGCAAAATTGAAGGATGAACTGCTGTGTTATAGGGTTTATCTGCCACTAAAAGATAATCATCTTCATATATGATTTTTAAATCCATTTGTATAGGAATAATATTTTCAGAAGATTCCTCAAAATCAATTTTGCATTTTATAATATCACCTATTGATAAAGATTTATCTAAATAAGTTTCTGCATTATTTAAATAGATAAATTTGTTTTGCTTTAGCTTAGTGATTAATCTGTTAGACATATTAAATTCATTTTTTAGAACTTGTCTAACGTTTGTATAATTAGACAAGCTAGCTACAATATATTTTAATTTCATAAACTATTAGTTCCTCCAACAAATTGATACTAATATTTTAAATATTATATAATTTAGTATATTTAAAATCAATATTAGAGATATAATAAATAAATTTATTGAAATTTACATAAATTGATGATATAATAATTTTGTTTATAACCTATAGGTGTAAATAGCAAACCTTTTAGGAGTTTAACTATGGTCAGGAGTTAAACATGCAAAATTTTATTAACATCGTGCAAATGCACAGGAGGAAAAAGAATATGATGTCAAGAAGTCATATGAAATCCTATGAAGAGGCAAAAGAATTAATTACCTCTTTAAAGGATGGTTACTTTCATAAAGATGATAGTACTTTTGTATATCTTCAAAGAGTAACTCCAGAGACATTATCAAATTATAAAATTATTGTTGCAGAATTTGGTTGCTCTGAGAAATCTCCCAAAAAGATGGAATATAAACTAATTAATGGCCTTTTAGTTTGTACAGATGGGAGATATTATACGAAGGAAGAGTTCGTTAAAAGACTTAAAGATGGTATTATTCATCTTATTGAGCTTTTGCCTATTAAGTAACAAAAAACCAGCATCAAAAGAAATTTTGATGCTGGTTTTTTTATATATTGATATTAACTTCTTCTACTACCAACTTGAGAAAGGACCTCTCTTGAAGCTGAATTAGCAAGTTTAAATGATTTATCAACGAAAATAGAAGAGAAGAAACAGATCAATTTAATTGTATATAATTTACTTTTTTAAAGAAAGAGATTAGATATTGTTTGTGAAGTGTTCAAAATATCTGGTTCTACCAACATCAAAACATATTTTTTATTTGGTATATCTAAATTAGTAGGTAAGAATTTGTCTAAAACAATGTAAAGCTCATTTTATTTTAAGTCTTCTAGAATATTTGTAGGTGAATTTTTAGAAAAATCCATTGTATAATTATTTGTGAAATTAGGAAAAAGTACAAAAATTTAAAAAAAATATTGTACTTTTCCTTTTTTCTTTATATAATAAATAAGTACGTTTAAAATAAGGGGAGGAATAGAAATGAGTTTTGTAGAAGATATAAAGAACAGAGCAAAACAAGAAATAAAAACAATAGTATTACCAGAAGCAACAGATATAAGAACACTTAAAGCAACAGATATTATTTTAAAAGAAGAGTTCTGTAAAATAGTGCTAATAGGTAATAAAGAAGAAATATTGAATCTAGCAAAAGAAAATGATTTAGATGTTTCAAAAGCTGAAATAGTAGAACCAAGTACATCAGATAATTACAAAGAATATGCAAATGCATTTTATGAGCTTAGAAAACACAAAGGAATGACAATAGAGAAATCTGAGGAACTAATGTTAGATCCAGTATTTTTTGGAATGATGATGGTAAAACAGGCAAAAGCTGATGGCTTAGTATCAGGAGCAGCTCATTCAACAGCAGATACTTTAAGACCAGCACTTCAAATTTTAAAAACAGCACCTGGAACAAAATTAGTTTCAACATTTGTGTTGATAGATGTACCAAATTGTGAATATGGAGAAAATGGGGTTTTTCTATTCTCAGATTGTGGGCTAAATCAAAATCCGGATTCTGAGGGGTTATCAGAAATAGCAATTTCAACAGCAAAGAGCTTTAAGCAAATAGTAGGAAAAGAACCAAAGATTGCAATGCTTTCATATTCAACAATGGGAAGTGCAAAAGCTGAAGAAGTAGATAAAGTAAGAAATGCTACTGAATTAGTAAAAGAAAAAGCACCAGAATTAGCTATAGATGGAGAAATGCAATTAGATGCAGCAATTGTTCCAAGTATTGCTAAATCAAAAGCACCAGAGAGTGATGTTGCAGGAAAAGCAAATACATTAATATTCCCAGACTTACAAGCTGGAAATATAGGATACAAATTGGCGGAAAGACTTGCAAAAGCAGAAGCATATGGACCAATATGTCAAGGGATGGCAAAACCAGTAAATGATTTATCAAGAGGATGTAAGGCAGAAGATATAGTTGGAGTAGTAGCAATAACTTGCGTACAAGCTCAAGAAAATTAATGAAAAGAGGAGAAGATTAAAATGAAGATTTTAGTAGTAAACTGTGGTAGTTCATCATTAAAATATCAATTAATAGAAATGGAAAATGAAGGAGTACTAGCATCAGGAAAATGTGACAGAATAGGAGTTAAAGGAATTGAAAGTCCTTTTGTAGAATATAAAGGAAAAGATGGAAAGAAATATACAAAGGAATTAGAATTACCAAATCATACAGTAGCATTTGAAGAAGTAGTGAAATATTTAATAGACCCAGAAATAGGGGCAGTAAAAGATTTATCAGAGATAAGTGCAATAGGACATAGAGTTGTACATGGAGGACCTAATTTTACATCTTCTGTATTAGTTTCAGATGAGGTTATGGAAGAATTCAACAAAGCTATAGAATACGCACCACTTCATAATCCAGCACATTTGCAAGGTATAAATGCATGTAAGAAAATTATGCCAAATATACCACAAGTTTTAGTATTTGATACATCATTTCATACAACAATACCAGAAATGGCAGCACTTTATGCTATACCATATGAATATTACGAGAAATATGGAATAAAAAGATATGGAGCACATGGTACATCACATAAATATATAACAAAACAAGCTGCAAAAGTGTTAGGAAAAAATGTAGAAGATATAAATATCATATCTTGTCACTTAGGAAATGGAGCAAGTATAGCAGCAGTTAAAAACGGTAAATGCGTTGATACTACTATGGGATTAACACCACTTGAAGGATTAGTAATGGGAACAAGAGCAGGAGATTTAGATCCAGCAGTTATAGAATTTGCTATGAAGAAAGAGAATCTAAGTATTGATCAAATGATGACAGTTCTAAATAAAAAATCAGGATTGTTTGGAATTTCTGAAATAACAGGAGATATAAGAGATCTTAAATCTTTAATATCAGAAGGAAATGAAAGAGCGAAGCTTGCAGTAGATATGTTTGCATATAGAGTGAAAAAATATATAGGATCATATATGGCAGTTTTAGGTCATGTAGATGCAATAATATTTGAAGGTGGAATAGGAGAGCACAATCCGGATGTACTTTCTGAATGTGTATCAGGATTAGAAGAATTAGGAATCAAATTTGATAATTCTCATAATGATGATGAGATGTATGAAGGAATAATAAGTACACCAGATTCAAAAATAAAAATGTATGTAATACCAACAAATGAAGAACTAGAGATAGCTAAAGAAACTATGGAATTAGTAAAATAATAAAAGAAACAAAATGGAACAGTACCCAAATCGTTTTAAAGTTGAAATGATTTGGGTACTGTTCCATTTTGTTTTATTCATCAATATATCCATATTTCTTCATTGCATTAACTACTTGTAATCTTCTTTCTTCTCCAAGTTTATCATTTTCAGAATAAACACTTGGGGCATTTGGAAGTCCAGCTAAATATGTTGCTTCATACAATGTTAACTCATCAGGAGATTTATCAAAGAACCCTTCTGATGCATCATATATTCCATAGTATCCATTTCCGAAATACATAAGATTTAAATATAGTTCTAATATTTCATCTTTTGAATAATTTTTCTCTAAATCAAATGCTACAAATATTTCTGCAATTTTTCTCATAGGAGATTTTTCTTGGGTAAAATACATTAATCTTCCTACTTGCTGAGTAATTGTACTAGCACCATAATCTAAAGATTTTCTTTTAAAATTGACATATGTAGAACGTACTATTGATAATACATCTATTCCTTTATGATCGTAAAACCTATGATCTTCTATTGCAACAACAGCATTTTTATAATCATTTGAAATATCTTCAAGTCTTGTATAATTTTCACTTTCTTTTATTTCTTTAACTTTATCAATTACTGATATTTTATCAGTTGCTTCTTTATATTTTAAATAACCTAGCCCTAATACTAGAGAGCAAATTATGAATAGTATTATAAAAAACCAAAGTAATATTTTTAATATCAGTTTTTTCATATAATCACCTCACGTTTGCATATATTATACAGCAATGTGCATAAAAAAACATTGTTTTTAATAAAATCTTAAGATATAATAAAAATTGAAAGGAACATGATTATAATGGTAAGAACTTTAATTGTATCAGGTGGAAATTTAGAAGAAGAATGCTTTGATAAAATCTATCATAATAATAAATTCGAATATATTATAGCATCAGATAGAGGACTAGAAGCATTAGATAAATATAATGTTTTGCCTAACTATATAATAGGCGATTTTGATTCTATAGATAAAAATATATTAAACAAGTATATAAATAATAAAGAGATAGTAACAAGAGAATTGAACCCTGAAAAAGATTATACAGACACTCATATGGCTATTAAGCTAGCAATAGAATTAAATAGTACAGATATAACTATACTTGGAGCAATAGGAACTAGAATAGATCATACAATAGCTAATGTACATATATTAAAAGAAACATTAGAAAAAGGTATAGACTGTAGAATTGTAGATAACAGAAATGAGATACAATTAATTGATAAAAAAACAGTTTTAGAAATTGATAAATGTTATAAATATGTTTCCTTAATTCCACTTACTACAAAAGCAAGAGGAATAACTTTAAAAGGATTTAAATATCCATTATCAAATGCTACTTTAGAGGTTGGACATAGTATAGGTATAAGCAATGAGCAGTGTGAGAAAAAAGCAGAGATAGATATAAAAAAAGGTATTCTAATACTTATAAAGTCAAAAGATTAGAAAAAACAATTACCACTCACCCTCGTAGACATAAATTCATATAATATATGGATACACATAAGAGGGGAGGACTTTAATAATGTTACTTGTTGGAAAAAAGGTAGGATTTGCTTTAACTGGTTCTTTTTGTACATTTGAGAAAACGATACCACAGATCTCAAGACTTATAGAAGAAGGGGCAGAGGTATTACCAATAATGTCATTCAATAGTTATAACATTGATAGTAAGTTCGGAAAAGCAAAAGACTTTATTGATAAAATAGAAACTATAACAGGGAAGAAAATCATACATTCAATAGAAGGAGCAGAACCAATTGGGCCAAAAAAATTAACTGATGTAATGGTAATTGCTCCTTGTTCACGGAAATACAGCTGCAAAAATGGCAAATGGAATCACTGATACTCCAGTTTTAATGGCTGCAAAATCCCATTTGAGAAATGAAAATCCTTTAATAGTTGGAATATCTACAAACGATGGTCTTTCTCGGAAGTGCTGAAAATATAGGAAAGTTATTAAATAGAAAACATGTATATTTTGTTCCATTCAGACAAGATAACCCAATTACTAAACCACGTTCTTTAGTATTTGATCCAAAGTATATTTTAGATACAATTTTAAAAGCATTAGAAAGAGAACAAATCCAACCAATATTATTATAAAAGGAGGAATGATAGGTTTTAACCTATCATTTTCCATATAATACTATTTAATGTTTACACCTTGACAGTTTAGAAGAATAAGGGTAAAATATAATAGTACAGAAAGTTAAAATATATTCTAAAATAATTAAATTATAGGTTATATATTAATCTGAACATTGAAAATTAAATAGAAAGAGGTGCATTATTTATGAGTGGAACATTAGTAGCAGTAGTCACCTTTCTTATCTCAGCAGCTGTATGTATACCAGTAGGTATGGTTGTAAGAAAAAAAACAGCTGAATCTAAAATAAAAGGAGCAGAAAGCGAAGCAGCAAGAATACTTGCAAATGCTCAAAAAGATGCTGAAAATGCAAGAAAAGAAGAAATATTAAAAGCAAAAGAAGAAATCTTAAAGTCAAGAAGTGAATTAGATAAAGAGATTAAAGAAAGAAGAAGTGAAGTAGGACTACAAGAAAAAAGAATAATACAAAAAGAAGAAAACTTAGAAAGACGTTCTGAGAACTTAGAACGCAGAGAAAAAGATTTGGAAAGAAGACACCAAGCAAACGAAGAAAGAGCTAAAGATTTAGAATACATCTATGAAGAACAAACAAAGAAATTAGAAGAAATCTCAAGACTATCTAAAGAAGAAGCAAAAGTAATGCTATTAGAACAATTAGATAGAAAATTATCTGATGAAAAAGCTCTAATTATAAGAGAAGCTGAAAACAAGGCTAAAGAAAATGCAACAAAAAATGCAAGAGAAATTATTGGATATGCTATCCAAAAATGTGCAGCTGACCATACATCAGAAACTACAGTATCTGTTGTAGCTCTTCCAAATGATGATATGAAAGGAAGAATTATAGGTAGAGAAGGAAGAAATATAAAAACATTAGAAACATTAACAGGTATTGATCTAATAATTGATGATACACCAGAGGCTGTTATATTATCAGGATTTGATCCGTTAAGAAGAGAAGTTGCAAAAATAGCACTAGAAAAATTAATTGAAGATGGAAGAATTCATCCAGCAAAAATTGAAGAAATGGTTGAAAAAGCAAAAGAAGAAGTAGAAAATATAATCAAGCAAGAAGGAGAAAGAGCCGTTTTAGAAACTGGAGTACATGGATTACATCCAGATTTAGTTAAATTAATTGGTAAATTAAAATATAGAACAAGTTATGGACAAAATGTTCTAAATCACTCAATAGAAGTTTCTAATCTAGCAAGGATTATGGCAGAAGAATTAGGATTAGATCCAAAGATTGCAAGACGTGCAGGATTATTACATGATATCGGAAAAGCACTTGATCACGACATGGAAGGAACCCACGTAGAAATAGGTGTTGATGTATTAAAGAAATACAAAGAGAATGAAATAATAATCAATGCAGTTGGTGCACATCATGGAGATGTAGAACCTAAAACAATTGAAGCTGTATTAATACAAGCAGCTGATGCAATATCTGCATCAAGACCAGGTGCAAGAAGAGAAACTCTAGAAACATACATCAAGAGATTAGAAAAACTTGAAGAAATAGCAGATTCATTTGATGGAGTGGATAAATCATTTGCAATTCAAGCAGGACGTGAAGTAAGATTGATAGTTAAACCAGAAAGAGTATCAGATAGTCAAATGGTAATACTAGCAAGAGAAGTTGCAGAAAAAGTAGAATCAGAAATGGAATATCCAGGACAAATAAAAGTAAATGTTATTAGAGAAACAAGAGCGATTGAATATGCAAAATAATAAAAAAAGAAACCGTCACATTTTAAAGTGTGGCGGTTTTTTGCAATATAAATGGGGAAAATCCGCCACATATTTTAGTGACGGATTAAGTTTTAATCAGGAATGCTAATAGCGTTCATAACGATAGTAATACCATCGCCAGACCTTTTTAATTCAAATGACTGAAAAAGTCCTTCATTTTCAGCAACATAGAAATCTGATAAGCATCCGAATAAATCATTTAGGAATTTATCTGAATTAAAATAAGATTTTAATTCAGATTCGGAAAAGAGTTCGTGATTTTTTATTTCTGTTTCAAAAAAATCAGTTGTCTTTTCTTTCGAAAGAGAAAATGTACAATTCTCTTCAATTAAATCCCGTAAAGTTTTCATTTTGCATCCCCTTTCTAAAATATTATTAGGTAATACCTAATTAATTTTATTATATCAAAAATACACATAAAAAACAAATTTGATAAAAATATATTTTTGTAGTATTATATTAAAGAAAGTTATTTTGAGAGGAGAATGAATTTGAACATTTTAATAATTGGAGATATTATAGGGTTAAGTGGTGTAAATAAAGTTAAGGATGTTTTGCCTAAAATAATAAAGGAAAAAGATATAGATTTTGTCATAGCAAATGGAGAAAACAGTGCAGATGGTATGGGTATTACCTCAAAGATTTTTAAGGAACTATTAATGTCTGGTGTAGATGTTGTAACAATGGGAAACCATACATGGGGTAAAAAAGATATATTTAATATAATTGACAATAAAAAATTAATTAGACCAGCAAATTATCCAAAAGATGTATTAGGAAATGGATATGGAATATATGAGTGTAATGATAAGAAAATTGCAGTAATCAATTTAATTGGAAGAGCTAGTATGAATGTATTATCTGAAAACCCATTTATTACAGTAAATGAAATTATTGAAAAAATAAAAGAAGAAGTAGATGCAATATTCATAGATTTCCATGCAGAAGCAACAGCAGAAAAAATAGCAATGGGTTATTTTTTAGATGGAAAGGTAACATGCATGTTTGGAACTCATACGCATGTTGCAACGGCTGATGAAACAATACTAGATAATGGAACAGCATATATTACAGATATAGGAATGACTGGACCCAAAAAATCAGTAATAGGAATGGATGTAGATGCATCTATAAAGAGATTTGTAACAACACTTCCAGAGAGATATAGAGTAAGTGATGACAAAGAAGTGATATTAAATGGTTGTATTATAAGCTTAAATAGCGAAAGTTGTCGAGCAGAAAAAATTACTAGAATAAAATTATAATATTTGCCGAAATAAAAGCGTTTTACGCGATGAAAACTTCCTTTTTTTACCAGAAAATTATAGACAATATTTATAAAATATATTATAAATATAGAGTAACAAATGAAACAAAAAATAGAGTTACAAAATTATAATTTTAGGAGGCAAAAAATGGAAGTTTTAAAAATTTCATCAAAATCAAATCCAAATTCAGTAGCAGGAGCAATTGCAGGATTAGTAAAGGAAAGTAACAAGGCAGAAATGCAAGCAATTGGTGCAGGAGCACTAAATCAGGCTGTTAAAGCAGTAGCAATAGCAAGGGGGTTCGTAGCTCCAGCAGGTGTTGACTTAGTATGTGTACCAGCATTTGCAGATGTTGAGGTAGAAGGAGAAAATAGAACAGGAATGAAGTTGATTATAGAATCAAGAAAGTAGTATTGGGGACTGTCCCCATGAGGCATTTTGTCGCAAAAGGGACGCATCTTCAAAATAATAATAAGGGGGGGCTAATAAACTTAGTCTCTTTTTTGTTAATAGAGGAGGAAACTATTGAAAGAAAAAACATTTAGATATATTTTTTTCGTAATTGTAATCTTTTTAATTGGACTAGCTATTTATTTATTGTATAAAGATGGTAAAAACGAAATTGATAATATACAAAATAACGAACTTGAAATAAATATGGTTAGAGAATTAAATATAGGTATTTCTGGCTATGATACCATTAATCCTATATTAAGTAATAATAGAGATATACAATACATAGACAAGCTAATATTTGAGCCTTTAGTAGATATAACAAATGATTTTAAAATAGAAAATAGGCTAGCTAAAGAATTTTCAAAAATAAATAATACTACATATATAATAAAACTAAGAGAGGATGTATTTTGGCATGATGATGAGAGGTTTAAAGCCGAAGATGTTATTTTTACAGTAAATAATTTAAAAAACAATAATATTAATTCAATATATAAAGAAAATGTCAAAAATATTCAAAGTATAAACAAAATAGATGATTATACTATAAAGATAATTCTGGATAAAGAAGTAGAGTTTTTTGAATATATGATGTGTATACCTATAATTGCAAGTCATGCATATGATTCAAATACTCTACAAGCTAAGAATAACATACCAATAGGAACAGGAAAATTTAAAATAGCAAAAATAGAAAATAGTGGTATTATAATCGAAAAATCTCATTATGAAAACGAATCTAAAATAAAAAGTATAAATTTAATATTTAAAGACACACCAAAGGACTTATATTCAGCTCTAACTAGAAATGAGATAGATTTTATGATAACAGATAATATAGGATATGAAGAATATATAGGAAGTTTAGGATATAATATAAAACCCATTGTAGGCAGAGAATTTGATTACTTAGTTCTAAATAATGAAAGCCTAATATTATCACAAAAAGAAATAAGAAAAGCAATTAGTTATGCGATAGATGTAAATGAAATAAATTATAATATTTATAACAACAAATATAATGTTTGCAAATATCCACTTGACTATGGGAGTTATCTGTATAATCAAGAAAATAAAAAAGAATATGATATAAATAAAGCTAAAAGTATGCTAGTAGAAAATGGATGGGTATTTAGGAATAATATATGGCAAAAGGGAAGCAAAAAATTAAATTTAAAATTACTTGTAAAAGCAGATAATGAAAAAAGAATAGCTGTTGCAGAGAATATAAAAGAACAACTAAGTAAAATAGGAATTAATATAAATATTATAAAAGCTAGTAATAAACAATTTAATTCTTATATAAAATATAAAAATTATGATATGATTTTAACTGGAAACATTATTTCTAATAGTCCTAATTTGGAAACATATTTTTCAGATGATAATTTATCAAACTTTCATAACCAAGAGGCAAATATAATATTAAATAATATAAAGAGCATTAACAATCAAGAAGAAGTCCTAAAAGAAGAATATAGCAAACTTAATAAAATCTATAAAGAAGAGACTCCATTTATTAGTTTATATTTTGATACTATATTTATATTAGCAAGTAAAAATTTAAAGGGAAACCTGGAAGGAAATTGGTATAATATATATTATAATATTGACAATTGGTACAAAGTCGAATAAGATAAAATAAATTAAAAAAATACTTGACAAAATAAATTTATCATATATAATATAAAGCAAACATACGTTTGAAGAAATTTGCTAATAGTTATAGCAAAATTAGGAGGAATAAAAATGAGTGATGAAAATTTAGAAAAGAAAAAAGCATTGGAAATAGCATTAGGACAAATTGAAAAACAATTTGGAAAAGGTTCAGTAATGAAACTTGGAGAATATAAAGCAATGAATATAGAAGCAATACCTACAGGAGCATTAGGATTAGATATAGCACTTGGAATAGGAGGAGTTCCAAGAGGAAGAATAATAGAAATATTTGGGCCTGAGTCTTCTGGTAAAACAACACTTGCACTTCACATCATAGCAGAAGCACAAAAAATGAATGGAGAAGCAGCATTTATAGATGCAGAACATGCATTAGATCCAGTATATGCAAAACACTTAGGAGTAGATATAGATAACTTAATAGTATCTCAACCAGATACAGGAGAACAAGCATTAGAAATTACAGAAAGTTTAGTTAGAAGTGGAGCTTTAGATGTAATAGTTGTAGACTCAGTTGCAGCATTAGTACCAAAAGCGGAAATAGATGGAGATATGGGAGATTCACATATGGGACTTCAAGCAAGACTTATGTCACAAGCATTAAGAAAATTAGCTGGTGCAATAAATAAAAGCAAAACAGTAATAATATTCATAAATCAATTAAGAGAAAAAATTGGGGTTATGTTTGGTAATCCAGAAACTACAACAGGTGGTAGAGCATTAAAATTCTATTCATCTGTAAGATTAGATATTAGAAAAATAGAAAATATAAAACAAGATGGAGAAGTAGTAGGAAATAGAGCAAGAGTAAAAGTAATAAAAAATAAAGTTGCACCACCATTTAGAGAAGCAGAATTTGATATAGTATATGGAAAAGGAATATCTAAAGAAGGAAATATTTTGGATATGGCAGTAAATCTAGATATTATAGAAAAAAGTGGTTCTTGGTTTAGCTATAATGGAGATAAAATTGGACAAGGTAGAGAAAATGTTAAAAAGTATTTAATGGAAAATCCAGATATAATGGAAGAAGTAGAAAAGAAAGTAAGAGATAATTTTGAGACAGCATTTGAAAAAAGCTTAGGAGATAATGAAATAGAAGATGACGAATAATAGAGATTAGGGACTATCCATCTTTTGTTCAAGGACAAAAGGGGGACTGTCCCCCTTTTAAAATAGAAAAGGGAGAAACTGAATGGAATATATTGAAGAATTTGACAAACTTAAAACAAAAGTATTAAAATATATATTGTTCAAAAAAAGAACAGAAAATGAAGTTAGGCAGAAATTTAGGCCTGATGAAGGTGAAATGTTAAATGATGTTATTGATGAATTAAAAGACTTGGGTTATATAGATGACAATAAATATATAGAAAGAGCAGTAAAAGAATATATGAACTTGAGAAATTTATCAATAAAAGAATTAGAATACAAACTAATTTCTAAAGGTATAAAAAAAGATTTAATAGATAATTACATCTATAATAATAGAGAAATGCTATTAGAATACGAAATGAAATCTGCAAGAAATATTATAATTAAAAGAATAAACTCACAAGAAAAGGAAGAAGTTTTAAATTACTTAAGAAAAAAGAGGTATATGGAAGATAGCCTAAAACTAGTTATGCAAGAAATAGAGGAGTAGAAATGAACCGTATTTTAACATTAGAAACTAATAAATATGAAATTAGACTAGACAATTTTGAAGGACCACTTGACTTACTATGTCATTTAGTTGATAAGAATAAGATGGACATACATGAAGTAAATATTAGTAAAATAACAGACCAATATATAGAATATATAAATGCAATGAAAGAGTTGAATTTAGATGTTACAAGTGAATTTGTTTTAATGGCATCAACTCTTTTATTCATAAAATCAAAAAGTTTACTTCCTAAACAAGTAGAAGATGAGGGTGAACTTACTGAAGAAGAATTAATACATAGAATTATTGAATACAAGAAATACAAAGAAATATCAAAGAGATTAAGAGAACAATTTGATATATATTCTAAAAGGTTTTATAAATTACCAGATAAAATTGAGCTTCCCAAAAGAAAACTAGAAGAAAAATATGATAGCAATTTATTAGAAGAAGCATATAGGAAATTATTAGAAAGAAACAAAGAAAAGATAAATGTAAATGCAGCCAATATAGAAAGAATAGCAATAACAGAAACTATTACAGTAACAAGTAAAGTTAAAGACATATTTAGAGAACTTATGAAAAAACCTAGATTTGTATTTAATAAGTTATGCAGTTCAAAGAAATATACAAAACTTGAAACAGTAACAGCATTTACAGGACTATTGGAATTAACTAGAAGAAATAAAATAAAAACAGAACAAGAGAAGATATTTGGTGATATCACAGTAGAGAAAGCAAGAGATTAGTCTCTTGCTTTTTGAATATATAATCCATATATTGGGAATAATATTGTTAAAATTATAGGAGAATATTATGATAGCTTTTTTTATAATTCTAACAATATTATTTTTGTTTACACTATTAGTTTTTATATTTTTATTATCAAATATAGAAATAGAAATAGATAATTTGTGCTTTGATAGTAATAATAAAAAATATAAAAAAATCGAAGATTATTTAATATTTATAAGATTAAAATTCTTAGATAAAATCACATGGCTAAAAATTATAATAGATAATAAAAAAATAGTTAAGATAGGAAAATCAAAAATTTTAAGGAGAAAAATATCAAAAAGCATAAATGAATTAGAAGATATAAAGGAAAAGATCTTAAGAGACAGAAAGGAAATATTAAAAATAAATAATATAAAGAAATTGAATATAAGAGTAAAACAATTATATTTGGATATGAGGGTATCTGCATTAGATAATATTATCACATCATTTGCTGTTGCAACTATTTCCTCAATTATTTCTATAATTTTAGCGAGAAATATTAAAAAATATGAAAAAGATAAATATATATATTCAATAATTCCTATATATGAGGACAAACCAATGCTTAAAATTAAACTAAATTGTATAATTGATATAAAAATTGTACATATTATGAATGTGATATATATGATGTTAAAGAAAAGGAGTGGGAAATATGATGAGAGAACATCCAATAGAAGGGCTTATGTCTGCAGCAATGACTAGTATTCAAGATATGGTTGATGTAAATACAATAATTGGAGATCCAATAGAAACAAGTAACAATATTGTTATTATACCTATTTCAAAAGTATCTTTTGGGTTTGCCGCAGGCGGTAGTGAATTTAGCGAAGAAACTATAGATGAATACAATAGAAAAGAAAAAGAAGAAATGGTACAATATAAATTGCCATTCGGAGGAGGAAGTGGAGCAGGAGTAAGTATAAATCCAGTTGCATTTCTAGTTGTACAAGAAGGCAATGTAAAGTTACTTCCAGTTAATCATTCATCTGCTATAGATAGATTATTAGATTATGTTCCAGATTTATTTCAAAAAGTAAATGAAGTTATAAACAAAAGTATGGACATGAAAGAAAAATGCAATAATGAGGAAATAAAAGAGACAATAAAAACAGAAAATAAAAAAGCTGAAGTAAAACCAAAAAAACAAGAAAAAGAAAAAAATAAAAATAAGGAATACACATATGAATTTGAATATGAGGAAATGGAAGATCAAGATGACTAGACCTGAACAATGGGGATTGTTCCAAAAAAATAGGATTTTGGGACTATCCCCATTTTTTAAGTTTTTATCGAAGTAATTTAAACCAATTTTCAATAGTTCTTACAGACATATTTACTAAATTTAATTTTTTGACGTCTTCTTTTGCAATAATATTTACTTTTGATATTTCTTCATTATCAATTGTATAAGTTATTTCTCCTAAAATTTGACCTTTAGAAATAGGAGCAGATATATTATCATCTAGTTTTATGTTTGTGGATATAGCTTTCGATTTTCCTTTTTTAATTAAACATCCACTGTCATTTTCTAAAATAGCATCAACATTTGTTATTATTCCTTTATCTACAGTAACTTTTTTTATAACATCATCCTTTTTTGAACATTCTACATATTCAAAATTACTAAAACCATAATCAAGAAGTTTTTGTGCTTCTGCAAATCTAATAGCAGATGTTTCACCTCTCATGATTACTGCAATTAAAGAAAGATTATTACGAGTTGCAGTTGCAGATAAATTGAAAAGAGCAGTAGAAGTTGAACCTGTTTTAAGACCTGTTGCTCCTTCATAATTTCTTATAAGTTTATTAGTATTTACGAGTTCAGATTCACCATTTCTTAAACTATCCATCCAAATAGTTGTATATTCAGTAATCTTAGGGTGTTTTGTTATAAGTTCTCTAGACATTAGAGCAATATCATAACTAGAAGTTACATGACCATCTTCATCTATGCCATGACAATTTTTGAAGCAAGTGTCATTCATCCCTAATTCCTTAGCACGTTTATTCATTTGTTCTACAAATAGTTCTTCAGAACCAGCAAGATATTCTGCCATTGCCATGCAACAATCATTTGCAGAAACAACACAAATTGCTTTTAACATTTCGTGTACTGTTAGAGTCTCTGTTGTATCCAGCCAAATTTGAGAACCTCCCATTGAACTTGCTTTTTCGCTACAAGGTACACTATCTTCTAATGTAATAACTCCATTATCAAGTGCCTCCATGATTAATAGAATTGTCATTACTTTTGTAACACTGGCTGGTCTTAATTGCTCATGGGATTTATAATCATACAAAATGGTTCCACTTTTTTGATCCATTAAAATTGCACTACCTGATGTTATACCTAAAAAGTTACCGAGAGTTATCTTTAGGTTCCTCTGAGCTTTCGGAATCTGTAGTAGTAGAAGTAGAAACAGAAGAAGCATTATTAGACCATACATAAATACTATCACTATCAAAAGCAAATGAAGTAATAGGAAGTATAAAACTTAGTGTGAAAACAAATAAAGTAATATATATTAAGGTTTTAGAATTTCTTAAAAGCATAAAAAGCCCTCCTAAATTTAAGTATTAGTAAATACTATTCATTTAGAAGGGGATTTAGAATATAAAATTAAAGCTTAACTATTTTTATATAAATATTATTTGTATCTGCTGAAGCATAAATTTTTATATCATAATCATAATTATTTTTGAATTTAAAATCTATACTACCATAAGCAACTGCAGCATCTTTTCCGACAGGTACATAATATACTTTTTTACTGTGTCCATGTCTTTCAATAATAGAAAGGTTTGGTAGAGCAAGAACTGCATTATACAATGTACTACTTATTTGACAGTTTCCACCACCATATCCTTTGGTAACTTTACCATTACTATCAAATACATCAGCTTTTTGGTAACCTTCTTCAGGAGTGGCTTTTCCTACAGTGTTACAAAAAGAAAAAGTCTCTCCTGGTTTAACAATGGTTTCATTAAGTTTAGAGCAAGTTATTTGAATATTGTTTTGTCTTGCTTTATCATTAGGTGTATATACTTTTGTTGAAAAAGATGATATTTCAGTTTCTTTTTTAGGATTGTTATTTGTATTATCATCAATAGAAATATTTGCTATATCATTATTAGAACTAGCTGTTCGAGAGGTAGAATAGCTATTATTGTTTTCTGGATTATTGTTTTCATTTTCCTTTTTACCACATCCACTTAAACAAAAAGATAGTGTGAGTATAACTAGTAAAAACTTCTTCATAATATTTTCTCCTTAAATAAATTATTTCAAAAATAGTATGTCCAAAATACTTATAAATATTGACAAAACTTTAAAATATAGTATAATTAATAATGTAAGATTATTGTTAGGAGAAAAAATATGTTAGCAAAATCATGGAAAAAAATAGGTTTAATAATTTTGATTATTGCTTGTTTATGGAATATAATTTTTAAATTAGTAAGCAAGCTATCATTTGATAATGTAATTAATAATGCAAAAATACAAATACAATCACAAACTGAAACAAAAAAATAAAGTAAAATATAACAAATTTTAAAATAAGTTTGCAAAATAAAAAAAAGTATGTTAAAATAGATAAAGATTTTTTTAATTAGCGAAGGAAGAGGTGAATACATAATGAAAAAAGATATACAACCAGAATATAATACAACAACAATTACATGTGCATGTGGTAATGTAATGGAAGTAGGATCTACAAAAAAAGATTTAAAAGTAGATGTATGTTCTAAATGCCATCCATATTGGACAGGTAACTTAAGAAAAGATACAACAGGTGGAAGAGCAGATAAATTTAAAAAGAAATATGGAATTAGCTAAAATTATTTATATTAAACACTCTGATAAGGAGTGTTTTTTTCATGCCTTTAAAACATTCCAATTAGGACAAAACTTCCCAAATTTCATCAAAGGAAAATATATCAAAGAAATAGTATATATAATGTAATGAGTATGGGGAAAAAGGGGACACTCCGGAGTGTACAGTAGGCTCCTTTTCCCCATAAAGAAAGTTTGGTGAAGTATGAGAAAAATATTTATATATATATTGTGTTTGGTATTATTATGCTTTTTAATACCTATTTTATTTACTAAAAAAGAAGCGATAAAAGAGGTTATAGGATTAGTAAAGGAAGAAGTTAAAGAAACATATGATTATGGTAAATATAATAAAATAAAGCTAGTACATGCTTCTACTGGAGATGTAGAAGAAATTGAATTAGATAAATACTTGCTTGGAGTTGTATCTAGCGAAATGCCAGCAGATTTTGAGGAAGAAGCACTAAAAGCTCAAGCTGTTGTTGCAAGAACTTATACACTATATAAAATAATGAATGGAAGTAAACATGAGAATGCAGATATTTGTGATGATTCTAAGTGTTGCCAAGCGTGGATAACAAAGGAAAAAAGATTTGAGAGATGGGATGAAGATAAAAGAGAAAATAATTGGGCAAAAATAGAAAATGCAGTAAATAGCACTAAAGGAAAGATTATTACATATGAAGGAAAACCTATAAATGCTTTCTTTCATTCTAATAGTGGGGGTGCTACTGATACCGCAACTGCTGTATGGGGAGGAACAAATTACCCATATTTGCAAGCAGTACAGACTTCAGGTGAAGAGGCATACACACAGTATGCCTCAGAACTATCTTTATCAAAGGAAGAGTTTGTAACAAAAATAAAAGAATATCATAGCGATTTCAAAATAGATTTTAATTCAAGTGATCAAATACAGATTCTAGATTATACAGAAGGAGACAGAATAAAAACAATAAAGATAGGAAACTTAAATTTGTCAGGTGTTGAAATAAGAAATATATTTGGATTAAGGTCTGCAAAATTTACAGTCAATACAGAAGGAGATAATATAAAATTCAGTGTTATTGGATATGGGCATGGAGTAGGAATGAGCCAAACTGGAGCAGATAGTATGGCCAAGCAAGGAAAGAATTTTGAAGAAATTATAAAACATTATTATACAGGTGTTGAAATTATGGATGTAGGTGAAAAATAAATTTTTCACCTAGAAGCTATAATCGCTATTGCCTTTGAGATTTGCTCATCCAATTCGCAAACTCAAATTGGCGAATAAAAACCTCTATAAAAAGAGGTTTTTATGAATAATTTCCAAAAATAAGGAAATAATTTTACTAAAGAAAAAATAAGGAGGAGACAAATGAGAAGAGGAAGAAGAGAAAATAAGAATAACAATAATTTCAGACATTTAGTATATTTTTCAGGGGCAATATTATTAATTATACTTATTACATTTGTTGTAACTTTTATAATCTATAATAATAAGTTGAAAAATTCTAGTTATAGCTCATTGACTGCTGAAAAAATAGCAGATTTAGTTCCAAACACAGATGAATATTTAAATGAAACTAATAGTTATGTAGAAGAAGCAAGTAGTGATATTGGTAAAAGTATAGAAGAAGCAATAAATAATGTAGAAGAGAAGAAAGAAAAAACTGATAATAGCAAGAGTAATAAAACTGTAGAAGAAAAGAGTGCTAAAGCTTCTACTAAAGAAAATACGAAGGAAACAAATGCTAAGCCTGAAAAAGTAAAAGATCCAGAGTTTAGTATGCCTGTTGAAGGAGATAGTATGAGAGGCTTTGCAAAAGATTCTCTAATATATTCTGATACATTAGAAGAATGGGTAACACATTTAGGTATAGATATAAAAGCAGAGAGAACAACAATTGTTAAAGCTTCTGAGAAAGGAAAAGTATTATCGATAAAGAACGATCCTAGATATGGTTTAACAATTGTAATAGAACATGTAAATGGATTTAAGTCTGTGTACTCAAATCTTCTTACAAGCGAATTTGTATCAGAAGGAGAAAGTGTAGAAAAGGGACAAAGTATAGGAACAGTAGGAAATTCTGCTTCATTTGAAATTGTTGATGAACCACATTTACATTTCGAGATTTTAAAAGATAATGTTAATGTAGATCCTAATATATATTTGAAATAAGTAAGATAAATGTATGGAAAGGTTTTCAAAATCTTTCCATATTTTTTTATGCTTTTATTGAAAAGTATACATCTAATGTAATATAATATAAAAAGATAATGGAGGAACTTTACATGTTTATAACAAAAGATGGACAGATACAATCAGATGGACCACAAACATATCAAATAAAAGGTAAAAAGAAGAAAAATAAAAAAAATAGAAAACATCCAATATTAAGAAAAGTGATAAAAGTATTTTTTATTACTCTTTTAATATTGTTCCTTATTATACTTGCTGTTGGAGGTTTTGCGGCATACCAAATATACAATATAGCTAAAGATGCAAAACTAAATAAGAATGATTTAGCAATAAAATATGAAAATTCAATAGTAAAAGATATGCAAGGGAATACTTTAGGAATTTTAAATGGAAATGAAAATAGAGAGAGTATTCCAATTAGTGAGATGCCAGAGTATTTGCCAAAAGCATTTGTAGCAATAGAAGATGAGAGATTTTATGAACATAAGGGTGTTGATATAAAAAGAACTGCAAAAGCTACATATACATATATTGCAAATAAAGGAAATTCTCCATTTGGCGGAAGTACTATTACACAACAATTAGTTAAGAATTTAACACAGGAAAAGGAAGATACATGGCAAAGAAAAGTAAGAGAAATGGCAAGAGCATACTATGTTGAACAAGAGATGTCAAAAGAAGAAATATTAGAGTTATATTTGAATCTAATATTTTTAGGGGATACTGTGTATGGAGTACAAAAAGGATCAAATTACTATTTTAATAAAGATGCAAAAGATTTAAGTTTAGCAGAATGCGCATTTTTAGCTGGAATAAACCATTCTCCTAATTCATATGATCCTTTTATAGAAAATAATGGAACAGTATTAGCAAATATTGCAATAAGAACAAAAACCGTTTTGGAAAAAATGCATGAACTTGGATATATAAAAACAGAAGAAGACTATATATCAGCAATAAAAGAGGTGAATCAAGGGTTAAAATTTAATAAAGGAGCTTTCCCTCAAGTAGTATTCTCATATCATACTATTGCTGCATTAAATCAAATTATAGGTGATTTGCAAGAGTTGCATGATTGGACATATGAACAAGCTAAGTTATATTTATTTAGTGGAGGATTCACAATATATACTACACAAGATCCTACAATACAAGCAAATATGCAAAATGAGTACAATCAGGAAAAATATAGAACAACAGCATATGATAGAAATGGAAATATACAATCATCTCAATCAGCTATGGTTTTAATTCAACAAGAAACAGGATATGTTTTAGGAATATGTAGTGAATTTAACCAATCAACAACTACATTTGGATATTTTAATAGAGCAACAGATGCAAAAAAACAGACTGGATCTTCAATGAAACCAATAGCTGTATTGGCACCAGCTATAGATAAGGGAATAATTACTGCTGCAACTATTTTCGATGATAATCCTACAAGCTTTAATAATGGTACATATAATCCCAGAAATTTTGGGTATACATATAAAGGTTTGATTACAGTAAGAGAAGCAATAGCACATTCTCAAAATATACCTATGGTAAAATCAATGTGTTTGCTTACTCCAGGTGAATCCATGAAATTCTTGAAAAGTGCAGGAATTACTTCTCTTGATGAAGAAAGAGATAATGTACTACCATTAGCTCTTGGTGGACTTACATGGGGAGTAACACCACTTGAAATGGCAGGAGCATATGCTGCAATTGCAAATGATGGGCTATATATAGAACCAACATTTTATACAAAGGTTGTAGATTCCAAAGGAGATATTGTGTTGGAAGCAAATCCAAGAGAGACACAAATAATGTCTCCAGAGGCAGCATATGTAGTAAAAGAAATATTAACTCAGCCTGTGAAAACAGGTACATCTACAAATTGTACAGTAGAAGGAATGAGTGTTGGAGCAAAAACAGGAACAACAAATAACGATTATGATAGATGGTTTTGTGGTTTTACACCATACTATACAGCAGCAGTTTGGTATGGATATGATAGTAGTGCGACAGTGAGGGGATGGGCAACAAATCCTGCTGGGCAAATATGGACAGCAGTAATGAGAGCATCACATGTAGAGCTAGAGCCAAGGAGTTTTCATGAGACTAAACCAGAAAATGTATTAGAAGTTGAGGTATGTAAAAAATCTGGCTTTTTAGCATCAAGTTATTGCAGAAGATATGGAACATCATATACAGAATTCTTTGTAAAAGGAACTGAGCCTACTCAAACATGCCCTTATCATTCTTATGCAAAAGTATGTAGAGAAAGTGGATTACTTGCAAATGAAAATTGCCCAAGTACAAAAAGTGTATCTGGAAGAGGCGAGTATATAGATAGTAGTGGACTATGGCAAACAAGATCATCATATTACAAGCCAAAAAATATTCCAACAAAAGTTTGTACAATACATTAAATCAATAAAGAGGTAAAATTGGTATATGAATATTATTAATTCGATAGATACAAATGTATATAACTTAATAACAAGAATAATGAGCACAGATATAACAACTATGATGATATTTATATCTTACTTAGGTTCTGCAGTAACTTTAATAACTTTGTCAATAGCATTTATATTTGTATTAAAGAATAAGAAGAATGCAGGTTATATAGTGCTAAACCTTACTTTAGTATTTTTGCTAAATAGAATATTAAAAACAATTGTAGCAAGGCCAAGACCATCTGTTTTGAGATTGGTAGTAGAAAAAGGATATAGTTTTCCAAGTGGACATGCTATGGTTTCAATGGGATTTTATGGGTTCTTAATATATTTAGTATGTGTAAACATTAAGAATAAAAAGGTAAAATATCCATTAATAGTGTTATTAGGATTATTAATACTATCTATAGGTTTAAGTCGCATTTATTTAGGAGTGCACTACTTTACAGATGTAATAGGTGGATTTATAATAGCTATAATATATCTTGTCGTATTTATAAAATTTATATATAAAATAAAATAATTAAAATGGAGGAAGAAATGGAAAATATATTTAATGTAAGAAATATTTTAATATATTTACTAATAATAAATTTAGTAGCCTTTTTAGCGATGTATATAGATAAAAGAAGAGCTAAATGGGGAAAATGGAGAACAAAAGAATCAACATTATTCACATTAGTCCTATTAGGTGGTGGTATTGGAGGTATTGCAGGAATGTATACTTTTAGACATAAAACTAAAAAGCCTAGATTTGTTATAGGTTTTCCAGCAATATTAATAATTGAGATAATATGTGCAATAATATTTTTTGTAATTAAATAAAATGTATTTTATTATTGAATTAATCTAGTGAGTATACATGATACTCACTAGATTTTTGTTTAATTAACAAAAAACAGCAAACAATTGAAAAAAGAGGATTAATAAAGAAAAAACAAACAAACATACTGTACACATAATTATTGTAAATAATTGTAAAAGTATAAAAAAACATAGAATAAGTGTTTAGTATGTGTATAAATATAATCCTTAAAGTATCTATTTGAATATTATTCACAAAGTTATCCACAATATCCACAGAAATACGGAAATGTGTCAAAAGTGTTACAGAAAAGTTACATAAACAAGAACAATGTAATGCTGAAGTTATCAATTTGAAATAAAACTGTAACAAAAAGTGCATAAATTATGATTTTTCATGTTTGATAATCTTAAATATTGACTTTTAAACCTTATTTTGATAAAGTAAATGTATTAGTTTGATAAAGAAAATTGGAGGAATAAAAATGGCAGATAAATCAATGGATAAAATAGTTTCACTTTGTAAAAGTAGAGGATTTATATACCCAGGTTCAGATATATATGGAGGACTTGCAAACTCATGGGATTATGGACCAATAGGTGCGGAAATGAAAAAAAACATAAAAGATATGTGGTGGAGAAAATTCATAAAAGAATCTAAATACAATGTAGGAATAGATGCAGCAATAATTATGAATCCAGAAGTTTGGGTAACAACAGGACATGTTGGAGGATTTAGTGATCCACTTATAGATTGCAGGGAATGTAAAACAAGACATAGAGCAGACAAATTAATAGAAGAGTGGGGATTCAAACAAGGAAAAGACATATCAGGATTAGATGGTTGGACAAATGAACAATTAGTAGAATATATTAAAGAAAACAATATAGAATGTCCTAATTGTGGAAAAACAAATTTTACTGAAATAAGAAAATTTAATTTAATGTTCAAAACATTTATGGGAGTAACAGAAGATGCTAAATCAGAAGTATATTTAAGACCAGAAACAGCTCAAGGAATGTTTGTTAACTTTAAAAATGTACAAAGAACAACAAGAAGAAAATTACCAATGGGAATAGGACAAATGGGACGTTCATTTAGAAATGAAATCACACCAGGTAATTTCATATTTAGAACTAGAGAATTTGAACAAATGGAACTAGAATTCTTCTGTAAACCAGGAACAGATTTAGAATGGTATGAATATTGGAAAGAATTTTGTAAAAATTGGTTAATAGGTATAGGAATAAAAGAAGAAAACTTAAGAATGAGAGAACATTCAAAAGAAGAGCTTTCCTTCTATAGTAAAGGAACAACAGATATAGAATATTTATTCCCATTTGGATGGGGAGAGCTTTGGGGAATTGCAGATAGAACAGATTATGATTTATCAAGACATATGGAAGCATCAAAAGTTGATTTAACATATTTAGATCCAGAAACAAATGAGAAATATGTACCATATTGCGTAGAACCAGCAGTTGGTGTTGATAGAATATTCTTAACTGTTTTGTGTGATGCATATGAAGAGCAAGAAATTGCAGAAGGAGATACAAGAACTGTATTACATTTGCATCCAAGTATTGCTCCATATAAAGTAGCAGTTTTACCACTTTCTAAGAAATTGAGTGATAAGGGGGCAGAAGTATTTAATAAAATATCAAAGAAATTTATGTGTGAATATGATGAAGCAGGAAGTATAGGAAAAAGATATAGAAGAGAAGATGAAATAGGAACACCTTACTGTATAACAGTAGACTTTGAAACAGAAAACGACAACTCAGTTACAATAAGAGATAGAGACACAATGGAACAAGTAAGAGTTAAAATAGATGAACTAGAAAACTGGCTAGATGAGAAAATAAATAACTAATGAAAAAAGGGGAGAGTCCCCTTTTTTCTCAAAATAGGAGGAAAAATGGCTACTAATTGGACTAGTAATCAATTGCAAGCAATAAATAAAAAAGAAAAGAATATATTAGTTGCAGCAGCTGCACGGAAGCGGGAAGACTACAGTGCTTGTTGAAAGAATAGTAAACAAAATAATAAATGAGAGAATAGATATAGATAAACTTTTAATAGTAACATTTACAAATGCAGCAGCAGCAGAAATGAGACAAAGAATACTAGAAGCAATATATGAAAAAATAGATGAAAATCCAGATAATACAGATTTGCAAAAACAAATAATATTATTAAACAAAGCAAATATTTCTACAATACATGCTTTTTGTTTGGAAGTTATAAAAAACTATTTTTATGAAATAGGAATATCATCTAATTTTAGAATTGGTGATACATCAGAAATTGAATTGTTAAAGCAAGAAACACTTGAAGAGGTATTTGAAAAACTATATGAAGAGAAGAATGAGCAATTTACAAATCTTGTAAACACATATAGTGGATATAGAGATGATGATTCTTTAAAAGAATTAATCTTAAAAATATATAACTATTCTCAGAGTATGCCATTTCCAGAAGAATGGATAAAAGAAAGTACAGAAAAGTTCAATTTAAAAAATAGTTTAGAACAAGACTTTTCTGATACTTCTTGGGGAAAAATCCTAGTAGATTTCTTTTATGATGAAGTTAAATCATGTATAAGTGACTTAGAAAAAGTATCTACAAATCTAAAAGAAGATCTAGATTTGGAAAGATATTATGGAGTAATATTAAATGATATAGAAAATCTAAAATCCTTAGTTAAAGATGATCAAACTTGGGATGATATATATATTAAAATAAATAATATAAAATTTGAAACATGGCCAAGACAAGCAAAGGCAGATTGTGAATTGAAAGATAAATGTAAAGAGATAAGAGATAATGTGAAAAATAGAATAAAAGACTTAAGCAAAAAGCTATTTATATATTCATCAAATGAAGCGAATATAGACATATACGAAATGTATACTATACTAAAAGCTATGCAAGATGTAATATTAGAATTTTCTAAAAAGTATCAAGAGAATAAAAAAGATAAAAATATTATAGACTTCAATGATATAGAACATTATGCATTAAAAATACTAGTAAGAAAAGATGAAGAGGGAAGTTACATACCAACAGATGTTGCTATGAATTATAAAAATAAATTTGTTGAAATTGCAATAGATGAGTATCAAGACAGTAACTTGGTACAAGAATACATTTTAACTACAATATCAAATGGAAACAACATATTTATGGTAGGAGATGTAAAGCAAAGTATATATAAATTTAGACAAGCAAGACCAGAGCTGTTTTTAGAGAAATATGATAAATATGTTTTAGCAGAAGATGAAGAAATAAAATGCATGGAAGATACAAAAATACAGCTTTTCCAAAATTTCAGAAGTAGAAAAAACATATTAGATATTACCAATATAATTTTTGAAGATATAATGAGCAAAAAGCTAGGAGACATAGACTATAATGAAAAAGAATACTTGAATTGTGGAGCGAATTTTGAAGAGCCAAATGAAGAAATATTAATATCAGGAAAAGTAGAATTAGATATAATAGATTTAGCAGATGAAGAAAATGATATAGAAGAAAATGAAGTAGAAGAAGTTATTTTAGAAAAAGCTGAAATAGAAGCAAGGTTTGTTGCAAATAGAATTAAAGAGTTATTAGACAGTAACTTACATGTTTATGATAGAAAACAAGGTTATCGAAAAGTAACATATAAAGATATTGTAATACTACTTAGAACAACATCAAATGTTGCAAATATTTACGAGAGAGAATTGAACAAACTAGAATTGCCTGTATTTAGTGACTCTACATCAAGCTATTTTGAAACAGAAGAAATACAAACAATACTATCTGTTTTGAAAATTATAGATAATCCAAATTCAGACATACCACTAGCTTGTGTATTAAGGTCTGAAATAGGTGGATTTACAGATAATGAGTTAGTAGAAATAAGACTTAATTCTAAAAATACAAGCTATTATGAAGCACTAGAAGAAATGAAAAATAGTAATGAAGAAAGTGCTTTGAAATTTAAAGTAATAGAATTTTTGAAAATGCTTGAAGAATGGCAACAAAAACAAGAATACTTAAGTCTAGATGAACTTATATGGTATATATATGAAAGTACAAATTATTATGATTTTGTAAATAGTAATCCTAATGGAGAATTAAAAACAGCAAATTTAAAGTTGTTATTTGAAAAAGCAAAAGACTATGAAAAAGCAAGTTTTAAAGGGTTATATAATTTCATAAATTACATAGACAAAATAAGTAAATCATCAGGAGATATGGGTTCTGCTAAACTAATTGGAGAAAATGAAAATGTAATTAGAATAATGAGTATTCATAAAAGTAAAGGACTTGAATTCCCAGTAGTATTCTTATGCGGAACAGGAAAAATGTTTAATGTACAAGATTTAAATCAAAGTATATTACTACATCAAGATATGGGCTTTGGTCCTAAATATATAAACTATGAAAGAAAGATAGAATATAGCACACTTGCAAAAGAAGCAATTAGAATAAAGAGTTTAAATGAGATATTATCAGAAGAAATGAGACTTCTTTATGTTGCAACTACTCGTGCAAAAGAGAAGTTAATAATAACAGGGTGTGATAAGAATCTTAAAAAATCGCTATCAGAAAAAGAAAGTATGACTTCAAAAGTAAATAGTGAGAAGTTGGATATTGCCAATATAAGAAAAGCAAAATCATATTTGGATTGGTTAGAATTAATATATGTTAATAACAAAGATAAAATAGAAGATATACTAGAAACTGAGTTTTTAAACAAAAATGAAATAAAAGAAAATGAAGTATATGATAAAAATGAAGAAGTGAACAGCGAACTTGAAGATTGGAAAAATGAAGGACAAGAACTGTTATCTAAAGTAGACAAATTACTAAGTTGGAAATATCCATATATGACGAGTACAAAAATTGAAGGAAAAGCATCTGTAACAGATATTGCTAAAGGAAAGAAGAAAGAACTTGTAGATATAACAGAAAAACCAAAATTCCTAAACAAAAATGAAGAATTAAGCAAAGCTGAAATTGGAACATTAATGCATTTAATTATGCAAAAATTAGATTTCAAAAAGGATTATGATGAAAAAGATATTAAAGAATTAATACAAGAGCTTATAGCTTCAAAAATAATAAATGAAAATCAAGCTAAATATATTAATGATAAAAAGATATTAAACTTTACTAGGTCTGATTTCTATAAAGAACTTAAAGAAGCAAAAGAAATACAAAAAGAAAGACCGTTCTATATCTATATATCATCAAAAGAAATATATGATGATGAAACAGATGAAAAGATATTAGTTCAAGGAATTATAGATCTGTATTATATAAATAAAGATGATCAGCTTATATTAGTAGACTACAAAACAGACTATGTAGCAAATAATAATGAACAAGAGTTGATAGATAAATATAAAGGACAACTAAGTATATATAAAAGAGCATTAGAGCAGGCTTTGAATAGAAAAGTGGAAACGGCATATATTTATTCAATATATTTAGATAAAAAAATAGAATGCAAGATATAACTTGCATTCTATTTGCATATTAACATAATTTATGATAAAATAGAACCAGCATGAATTTTTGCATAATCCTTTTTAGGGAAAGCAAGCTAGAGTAAAATAAAAGTCAGTTTCTAGTTTGTGATGGCTTAAATATTATGACAACGCGTAATGCAGAAAGGATGGGAAAGTGATATGAACCTTGTAGAAGTTACACCTGTTTTGAGCGATAAAGATGGTTGGTTTGATTTAGGTAAAAAAATGTATATAAACCCAGACCATATAATAAGTTTAGAAGAAACAAATAAGCTTTTAGGTGGAGCAGAAGGTGTTGAAGAAGAGAAACTCAACGAATTAAGAAAAACAAGTACTTTTGGTGACTATATTTTTAAGATTACTCTTATTAATGGTAAAATAATTAAGATAGCTGAAAATATAGAGCATTTTAAAAAATTATATGGTATAAATATTTTAAGGTACTGATTGCATGTCACACTAGACTATTAGGATTTCCTAATAGTCTTTTCCTTTACAAAACGCCTAAAGTATAGTATAATTAGTAAGAATTAAGAATAAGGGAGAAATAAAATGGGAACATTAAAAAAGTTCAGAACGTATTTTTTAATATTTATAGCAGCATTTATAGTAATAGGTCTTCTAACAAAATTAGCAATGAGAGAAAATTTTAAAGATGTTTTAGACAATGAGATAAAATGTGAATCTCCAGTAATTTCAATAGGAGAAAATAGAGCAACATATTCACATGGGTATATAAAAGGAACAGTAACGAATAATACTGGAAAACACTTACCACTTAAATACTTACAAATTGATTTATATGATAAAGATGGAATGTATTTGGGAACTGAATATAAAGAACTAAAATATTTTAATGTAGATGAAACAATTAGTTTTGATATTAATTATACATATAGTAATGTAGGGAAAGCTGTTCTTGATATAACAGATGAAATGTCTAAAAAGGAAAGATATAATTTCTTTAAAGGTATAGATGATAATCAACTAAAAATAGCTTTACCAATCGCAGGACTACTTGTATTTTATACAATACTACCATAATAAAATAAATGTAAATAAAATAGTAATAATATAAATAGCAAATTGTTTAAAAAATTCCAAAAAACATTTGCTATTTTTGTTATTCTGTAATATAATTGCAACATAAATGTAATATTTGCGTAAAAAACAAAAACATATTGGAAAGGAAAGATGTTAAATGTTTGGCTTTAAACGGTTTTGGATTAGGACAAGACATAGGAATAGATTTAGGAACTGCTACAGTAATTGCATATGTTAAAGGAAAAGGTATTGTTTTAAGAGAACCTTCAGTTGTTGCTGTAAATAACCTTACAAATGAAGTACTTGCAGTAGGAGGAGAAGCAAGAAGAATGCTTGGAAGAACACCTGGTAATATTGTTGCAACAAGACCATTAAAGGATGGAGTAATATCTGATTACACAGTTACAGAAAGAATGTTAAAGTATTTTATAAATAAAATATGCGGTAAATTTGTATTTGCTCCAAGAATTATGATATGTATACCATCACAAGTAACAGAAGTTGAGAAAAAAGCAGTAATAGATGCTGCATCACAAGCAGGTGCAAGAAGAGTATATCTAATTGAAGAACCAATTGCAGCAGCAATAGGTGCAGGAATAGATATATCAAAACCATGCGGAAATATGGTTGTAGATATTGGTGGAGGAACAACAGATGTTGCAGTTATATCACTTGGAGGATCAGTTGTAAGTACTTCACTAAAAGTAGCTGGAGATAAATTTGATGAAGCAATAGTAAAATATATAAAGAAAAAACACAATGTAATGATAGGTGAAAGAACAGCAGAAGATTTAAAGGTAAACATTGGTTGTGTATATCCAAAAATACAAGATACAGAAATGGACATTAGAGGAAGAGACTTAAGCACAGGACTTCCAAAAACAATTACAGTAAAATCAAGCGAAATGATGGAAGCATTAGCTGAACCAGCAATGATGATTATAGAAGCAGTACATTCTACTTTAGAAAAAACACCACCAGAGCTTGCAGCAGATATAAGCGATAGAGGAATATACATGACAGGTGGAGGATGTCTGGTAGATGGATTAGACAAGCTTCTTCAAGAACAAACTGGAATAAGTGTTATGATAGCAGAAGATGCTGTTAGTTGTGTAGCTTTAGGAACAGGTAAAGCGTTAGACAATCTAGACACTCTAGATGGAAAGCCAATATAAACTATTAGCCCCTCTTAATATAATAGATTATTAAAAAAATGAATAATGAATAATTAAATGATATATTATTTGTTATTCATTTTTAGTTAAATAAAAAATGGAGAAAGATATATATGAAAAAAGTAGCATTTTATACACTAGGATGTAAAGTAAATCAATATGAAACCAATGCAATGATTGAGAGATTTATAAGAGAAAATTATGAAATAGTTGATTTTGAAGAACTATCAGATATATATGTAATAAACACTTGCACAGTAACAAACATGTCTGATAGAAAATCAAGACAAATAATAAGAAGAGTAAAGCAAATTAATCCAAATTCAATTCTTGTTGTAACAGGATGCTATGCTCAAGTAGCAAGCAAAGAATTAGAGAAAATAGAAGAGATAGATTTAATAGTAGGTAATACTGAAAAGAAAGATATTGTAAATATAGTAGAAAACTATAAAAAAGATATATCTAGTAAATATGAAATAAGTGATATAAACAATCAAAAAGAGTTTGTTGACTTTGGTACTACTACATATACAGAAAAGACAAGAGCAGTAATTAAAGTTCAAGATGGATGTAACAATTTCTGCTCATATTGTATTATTCCATATGCTAAAGGAAGAGTAAGAAGCAGAAAAGTGGAAAGTGTTATTGATGAAATAAAAAGTATTGCACAAAAAGGAATACAAGAAGTTGTAATAACAGGAATCCATGTTGCTTCATATGGACTTGATTTTAAAGATAAAAATATAAGGTTAATAGATTTATTAGAAGAAATAAACAAAGTAGAAGGAATAAAAAGAATAAGACTTGGCTCTTTAGAGCCTAACATCATAACAGATGAATTTGTAGAAAGGCTTAAAAAAGTAGACAAGATATGTGACCATTTTCATTTATCTCTTCAAAGTGGATGCACAGAAACTTTAAAAAGAATGAATAGAAAATATACTACAGGGGATTTTGAGAAAGTAGTAGAAAGACTAAGAAATGCATTTCCAAATGTAGCTCTTACGACAGATATAATAGTTGGGTTTCCGGCTGAAACAGAAGAAGAATTTAATATTACATATGAGTATTTAAAAAGAATAAAATTCTATAAAATGCATGTATTCAAATATTCACAAAGAAAAGGAACGAGAGCAGCAGTAATGCCTAATCAAGTAGATGGTAATCATAAAGAAGAAAGAAGCCATAAACTTATTGAGCTTTCTAATAAAAATGAAGAGGAATTCTTAGATAGATATATTGGAAAAGAAGTATATGTTTTATTCGAACAAAAAGAAGGTGAATATATAAAAGGTCATACATCTAATTATTTAATAGTTAAAGTGAACAGTGAAAAATTAGAAAATAGAATGGTAAAAGTAAAAATAGAAACTAGAGAAGGAGATGAACTAATAGGTGAAGCTGTGCAACAAAATTGTAACAAAACCGAAATAGAAATGTAATATGAAATTGCCAAAAAAGTATTGATTTGAAGATGGATTTGTAGTATAAAATTTATATAAGAGTGTAAGAGTAGATTAATAATATAATTCTAATTTACAAAAGAGAAATAGATATGAAAACATATCGAAGAGGAGGATATAAAATGTCAGAAAAATTAAATGAAAACGTAGTAGAAAATGTAGCAAATGAATCAGTAAAAGGAATAGCAGAAGCATTAAAAAAAGTAAGTGCTAGTTTAAGTTCAGAAGAAATGGGATTAGGTGGAATAGAATCGGCTTCAAATAGTGAAACTGAAGGTTCAACATTTAGAGTTGCTAGTTCAAATTTACCAGCAAAACCAAGTGTATGGACAAAAATTAAAAATGTATTATTCTATGAAGTGAAAGTAGAATTAACACCATACCAACAAAAAATTGAAGATGAAATAAATGAATTTTTACATCAAGAAATCACATGGAAATCAGTTAAAAACTTTTTATTCCAAGAAGTTCCAATTACTTATAAAGGAAAAAGAGTATTTTAGAAAATAAATAATAAAATAATTAAAGAGAACACTTGAATTGTGTTCTCTTTTGTTATAGAATACATTTAAATTGAGAATAATAAATATATTATTATATAGATGCTTTTTAAGCATCGGAAAGAGAGGATTTTTATGTCAGTAAAAGTAGCAATTAATGGTTTTGGACGCATAGGACGTCTTGCATTTAGACAAATGTTTGGAGCGGAAGGATATGATATCGTTGCAATTAACGATTTAACAAGCCCTAGTATGCTTGCACATTTATTAAAATATGATTCAGCTCAAAAAAGATATGAAAAAGCAGATACTGTAGTTGCAGGAGAAGACTCAATAACAGTAGATGGAAAAACAATAAAAATATATGCAGAAAAAGATGCAGCAGATTTACCTTGGGGAGAATTAGATGTAGATGTTGTATTAGAATGTACAGGTTTCTATACAACTAAAGAAAAAGCAGAAGCTCATATAAAAGCAGGAGCTAAAAAAGTAGTTATTTCAGCACCAGCTGGAAAAGACTTACCAACAGTAGTTTTTGGAGTTAACGAAAATATATTAACAGCAGATGAAAAAATAATATCTGCAGCATCATGTACAACTAACTGTTTAGCACCTATGGTTAAAGCATTAAATGATTATACACCAATTCAATCAGGAATAATGACAACAGTCCATGCTTACACAGGTGATCAAATGTTATTAGATGGACCACACAGAAAAGCAGATTTAAGAAGAGCGAGAGCTGCAGCGGTAAATATTGTTCCTAACTCAACAGGAGCTGCAAAAGCAATTGGATTAGTAATTCCAGAATTAAATGGAAAATTAATAGGATCTGCTCAAAGAGTTCCAGTTCCAACAGGTTCAACAACAATATTAATAGCTGTTGTTAAAGGTGAAGATATAACAGTAGAAAAAATAAATGAAGCAATGAAAAAACAAGAAAGTGCATCTTTTGGATATACAGAAGAACCATTAGTATCCTCTGATATTATAGGAATAACATATGGATCTCTATTTGATGCAACACAAACAATGGTAACAGAAATAGGAAATGGACTATATCAAGTTCAAGTAGTTGCATGGTATGATAATGAAAATTCATATACAAGTCAAATGGTAAGAACAATAAAATATTTTGCAGAATTAGGATAAATAAATTGCTAGGGCGAATATTGTCCTACAATTGTAGGGTCGCCAGGCTTGGCGGCCTATATTATTTGTATATAAAGGAGAAAAATATGAATAAAAAAACTATAAGAGATATTGATGTATCAGGAAAAAAAGTATTAGTTAGATGTGATTTCAATGTGCCTCAAGATAAGGAAACAGGAGAGATTACAGATAACAGAAGAATAAGGGCAGCACTTCCTACAATAAAATATTTATTGGACAACAATGCAAAAGTTATACTTTGCTCACATTTAGGGAGACCAAAAGGAGAAATAAATCCTAAATATTCATTAAAGCCAGTAGCAGAAGAATTATCAAAATTATTAGGAAAAGAAGTTAAACTTTCAAAAGACGTTATAGGTGAAGATTCAAAAAAACTTACATCAGAAATTAAAGAAGGAGAAGTTGTTCTTTTAGAAAATGTTAGGTTCCATAAAGAAGAAGAAAAAAATGATTCTGAGTTTTCTAAAGAACTTGCAAGCTTCGCAGAAGTATATGTAAATGATGCTTTTGGAACATCACATAGAGCACATAGTTCTACAGCAGGTGTAGCAGATTATTTACCAGCTGTTTCCGGATTTTTAATTGAAAAAGAACTAGAATTTCTAGGAGGAGCTTTAGAAAATCCTAAGAGACCATTTATATCAATACTTGGTGGAGCAAAAGTTTCAGATAAAATTGGTGTAATAGAAAATTTATTAGATAAAGTTGATACATTGATAATAGGTGGAGGTATGGCATATACTTTCTTTAAAGCTCAAGGATTTAATATAGGTACATCTATATGTGAAGAAGATAAATTAGATTTAGCAAAAAGCATTTTAGAAAAAGCAGAAGCTAAAGGTGTAACACTATTATTACCAGTTGATAACAAAGTAGCAAAAGAATTTTCAAATGATTCAGAATATGTAGAAGTCAGCTCAAATGAAATTCCAGATGGATATATGGGAATGGACATTGGTAGCAAAACAATAGCGAGATTTAAGGAAGTATTAAAAGATGCTAAAACTGTAGTATGGAATGGACCTCTAGGAGTATTTGAATTTGATACATTTGCAAATGGAACAAATGAAGTTGCAAAGATTTTAGCAGGATTAGATGCAACAACAATAATTGGTGGAGGAGATTCAGCAGCTGCAATTGAAAAATTAGGTTTAGCAGATAAAATGACACATATATCAACAGGTGGAGGAGCATCTCTTGAGTTCTTAGAAGGAAAAGTTCTTCCAGGAATTGACTGTTTAGAGAACAAATAGCAATAAAGGAGTTTTTAAATGGAACTATTAGATGTAGTAAACGAAAATAACGAATTAACAGGAGATATAGTTGAAAGAGAAATAGTACATGAAATGGGACTTTGGCATAGAGAAGTTGCTGTTATAATTGTAAACAAAGAAGGGAAAATGCTATTAGAAAAAAGAGCTCCTACTAAGAAACAATCACCTAACAAGTGGGGTCTTTGTGCTGGTCATATAGAAGCAGGAGATATACCTGAAAATGCAATAGTAAGAGAAATGAAAGAAGAAATTGGAGTGGATATTTCTATTGATGAATTAGAATTTATAAAAACAGCTGTAAGAGATATAAAATTTAATAATAATTTATACAATAGAGCATTCCAATATACTTATTTTTGGATAACAGATAAAAGAGAAAGTGAATTTGTGGTACAAGAGGAAGAATTAACAGAAGTAAGGTTCTTTGAAGTTCAAGAAATAAAAGACAAAGTAAAATCAAGAGATAAAGATATAGCTTTTTCAAATGAAGAATATATAGACGAAATAATTAGTATAGTAGAAGAGAAAATAAAAAATAATAGAGCATAAATTGCTCAAATGGAGGTTTATTTATGAGAAGAAAAGTAATTGCAGGAAATTGGAAAATGAACAAGTTACCAAATGAAGCTATGGAGTTTATTACAGAACTTACACCACTTGTAAAAGATACAGACAATGAAGTTATATTATGTGTTCCATACACAGATTTATTCTATAGTTTGCTACATGTTCAAGATACAAATATTAAAATAGGAGCACAAAATATGCATTATGAAGAAAATGGTGCATATACTGGTGAAGTTTCAGGAGAAATGCTAAAATCAATAGGAGTAGAATATGTAATTATAGGACACTCAGAAAGAAGAGCATATTATGGAGAAACTGATGAGACAGTAAATAAAAAATTAAAGAAAGCACTTAGCTTAGAATTAAAACCGATTGTATGTGTGGGTGAAAGTTTAGATGAGAGAGAATCTGGAAAAGCAAAAGAAATTGTAACAACACAGACAAAACTTGCGTTAGAAGGAATATCAAATGAAGATGTAACTAAAACAATAATTGCATATGAACCAATTTGGGCAATAGGAACAGGTAAAACTGCTACAAAAGAAGATGCAAATGAAACAATAAAATGGATTAGAGAAGAAATTGAAAAAATATATGGAAAAAATGTATCAGATAATGTTATAATACAATACGGTGGAAGTGTAAAATCATCAAATGCAAAAGAAATATTTGAAATGTCAGATATAGATGGAGGACTAGTAGGAGGAGCAAGTCTAAAAGCTGATGAATTTGCAAAAATAGTAAACTATAACAAATAAAATTCAAAATTCATTTTATGAATTTTGAAAGGGGGCTAAATTTAAAATATGGAGGAAAAATATATGGAGAATTTAGCATATAAAGATGCAAAAGAATATACATATAAGGATTTAGAAAAAATTGATGACAATAATAGATATGAAATATATGATGGAAGATTAACTTTAATGAGTGCACCATCAACAAAACATCAGGCTGTTTTAGCGGATCTAATGGTACAATTTAGCGGATTTTTTAAAGACAAAAAATGTGTACCATTTGTTGCACCATTAGATATAAGGTTAGATGGAAAGGGAAAGAAATCTAAAAATGTTGTACAGCCAGATCTATTAGTAGTTTGTGATGAAGATAAAATAAAAGAAAATGGAATAGACGGAGCTCCAGATCTTGTGATAGAGATACTGTCTAAAAGCAATAGATATCATGATTTAATATATAAAATGAATTTATATCAGAGATTTGGAGTAAGAGAATATTGGATAATAGATATAGAAAATGGTATGATACTTATATGTGAATTAAATGAAGGGAATTTATTTAATTTTCCTAAATCATATAAGATAAAAGAAAAAATAGAATCTAGTATTTTTAAAGGATTAGAAATATCACTAGAAGAAACATTTAAAAATAATCAGAATTTACTAAAGGAAGATGAGGAAAGATATAATTATGGATAAAAAATTAACAATGCTTATGATATTAGATGGATTTGGAGTAAACGATAAAGAAGAAGGAAATGCAGTAAAAATAGCAAATACACCAGTAATTGATAAACTAATGAAACAAAATCCTACAACACTTATAAAAACAAGTGGATTAGATGTAGGACTTCCAGAGGGACAAATGGGTAACTCAGAAGTAGGACATACAAATATAGGAGCTGGAAGAATTGTTTATCAAGAACTAACAAGAATAACAAAATCAATTGAAGATGGAGATTTCTTTAGCATCCCAGAATTAGTTGGAGCAATAGACAATTGTAAGAAAAATAATTCAAAATTACATATAATGGGATTATTATCAGATGGAGGAGTACATAGCCATATTCGTCATTTATATGCTCTACTAGAACTTGCAAAAAGAAAGGATTTTGAAGATGTATATGTACATTGTTTCTTAGATGGAAGAGATACACCGCCAGCATCTGCTGAAAACTATATTACAGAGCTAGAAAAGAAAATGGAAGAAAAAGGTGTAGGTAAAATTGCAAGTATCACTGGTAGATTCTATAGCATGGACAGAGATAAAAGATGGGAAAGAGTGCAAAAAGCGTATGATGCAATTGTAAATGGAGAAGGAGAAAAAGAAACATCAGCAACAATAGCAATAGAAAAATCATACCAAAAAGAAGTCTTTGATGAATTTGTAATGCCAACATTAATCTGCAATAATGGAGAACCAGTTGCGAGGGTTTCAGAAAATGATTCAGTAATATTCTTTAACTTTAGACCAGATAGAGCAAGAGAGATAACAAGAGCAATAGTAGATAAAAACTTTGATGGATTTGAAAGAGAGTATTTCCCTGTATATTATGTATGTTTTACGAACTATGATGAAACAATTGAAAATGTTCATATAGCATTTAAGAAAGATGAAATAAAAAATACATTTGGAGAAATATTAGGTAAAAAAGGCATGACACAGCTTAGAATTGCAGAAACAGAAAAATATGCACATGTTACATTCTTCTTCAATGGAGGAGAAGAAAAACAATATCCAGGTGAAGACAGAATTTTAATTCCATCACCTAAAGTAGAAACATATGATTTAAAACCAGAAATGAGTGCTTACGAAGTAACAGATAATGTTGTAGAAGCAATAAATTCGAAGAAATATGATTCAATAATATTAAACTATGCAAATCCAGATATGGTAGGGCATACTGGAAACTTAGATGCTGCAGTAAAAGCCTTAGAAGTAATAGATGAATGTGTAGGAAGAGTATTAGAAGCAGTTGGAAATAATGATGGAGTATTATTGATTACAGCAGACCATGGGAATTCAGAACAGATGATAGATTACAGTACAGGAGAACCACACACAGCACATACAACTAATGTAGTTCCTTTAGTATTAGTAGGAAAAGATGCAAAATTAAAAGAAGGAAGACTTGCAGATTTAATTCCAACAATGCTTGATATAATGGGAATAGAAAAACCAGAAGAAATGACAGGTGAGTCTTTATTAGAAAAATAGAATAATGGTATTAAAACAAAAGAGAGAAGAATATAAATAGTTATAGATATTAATTTTAAAATATATACATTATTTTACAAAACAATGAAAGGAGAATTTAAATGATTTATTCAAAAGAAGTAGAAGAAATGTGTCCAGTAGCAAAAGGAGTGGACCATGGACCAGCACCAATACCAGAAGAAGGTAAATGGGTAAAATCAAAAGAAATTAAAGATATTTCAGGATTAACACATGGAATAGGATGGTGTGCACCCCAACAAGGAGCATGTAAATTAACATTAAATGTAAAAGAAGGTATTATTCAAGAAGCATTAGTAGAAACAATAGGATGTAGTGGAATGACACACTCAGCAGCAATGGCAGGAGAAATATTAGTAGGAAAAACAATACTTGAAGCATTAAATACAGACTTAGTTTGTGATGCTATAAATACTGCAATGAGAGAATTGTTCTTACAAATAGTATATGGAAGAACACAATCTGCATTTTCAGAAGGAGGACTTCCAGTAGGAGCAGGTCTTGAGGACTTAGGAAAAGGAACAAGAAGTCAAACAGGAACAATTTATTCTACATTATCAAAAGGACCAAGATACTTAGAACTTGCAGAAGGGTACATAACAGAAATTGGATTAGACAAAGATAATGAAATTATAGGATATAAATACGTAAACTTAGGAAAAATGATGGAAAATATTAAAAAAGGATTAGAACCTTTAGAAGCAATAGAAAAAGCAAGTGGTCAATATGGAAGATTTGATGAAGCAGTTAAAACAATTGACCCAAGAAAGGAGTAATAAAGATGGCACTATTTGAAAGTTATGAAAGAAGAATTGACCAGATAAAACCAGTAATGGAAAAATACGGAATAAAAGATTTTGAAGATGCTATGGCAATATGTAAAGAAAAAGGATTTAATCCTTATGATATAACAAAAGAAATACAACCAATATGTTTTGAAAATGCATGTTGGGCATATACTTTAGGTGCAGCAATAGCAATAAAAAAAGGTTGCACAAAAGCAGCAGATGCAGCAAAAGCAATAGGTGAAGGACTTCAAGCATTTTGTATACCAGGTTCAGTTGCAGATGATAGAAAAGTTGGTTTAGGACATGGAAACTTAGCATCAATGCTTTTATCAGAAGAAACAAAATGTTTTGCATTCTTAGCAGGACATGAATCTTTTGCAGCAGCAGAAGGAGCAATAGGTATTGCAAAATCTGCAAACAAAGTAAGAAAAGAACCATTAAGAGTAATATTAAATGGTTTAGGAAAAGATGCAGCTCAAGTAATATCAAGAATTAATGGATTTACATATGTAAAAACAGATTTTGATTTCTTTACAGGAAAAGTAAATATAGTAGAAGAAAAAGCTTATTCTGATGGAGAAAGATCAAAAGTTAGATGTTATGGAGCAAATGATGTTAGAGAAGGTGTAGCAATAATGCACTTAGAGGGAGTGGACGTATCAATAACAGGTAACTCTACAAACCCTACAAGATTCCAACATCCAGTTGCAGGTACATACAAAAAAGAATGTATAGAATTAGGTAAAAAATATTTCTCAGTAGCATCAGGTGGAGGAACAGGTAGAACTCTTCATCCAGACAATATGGCTGCAGGTCCAGCTTCTTATGGAATGACAGATACAATGGGAAGAATGCATTCAGATGCACAATTTGCAGGTTCAAGTTCAGTTCCAGCCCATGTTGAAATGATGGGATTAATAGGAATGGGTAACAACCCAATGGTTGGTGCAACAGTTGCAGTTGCAGTAGCAGTAGAAGAAGCAATGAAATAGAATATTATAACAAAAAGCACTTTGACATTTTCAAAGTGTTTTTTTGTAGCTTTCATATAATTTACTATACCTAAAATCTTGAATTGTTTTGATAAAAGTGTTATCATATATAAGGATTAAGCATAATAAGGAAAGGAAAAATGAATGCTAGAATTAAAAAATATATGTTTTACTAGAGATAATAAAAAAATATTAGATGATATAAATATAAAAATGGATGATGACAAATTCATTGTAATAACAGGTCCAAATGGCTCAGGAAAATCGACACTTGCTAAAATAATAATGGGAATAGAAAATCAAGATGAAGGACAAGTTATTTTAGATGGACAAGACATTTCAAAAGATGGAATAGATAAAAGAGCAAAATCAGGAATAGGATTTGCTTTTCAGCAACCTGTTAAATTTAAAGGAATTACTGTTTATGATTTATTGAAGTTATCAGCTGAAAAAGATATAAATAGAAAAGAAGCTTGTGACATATTATCAAAAGTAGGTTTATGTGCAAAAGAATATGTAGATAGAGAAGTAAATGGTTCTTTATCAGGAGGAGAATTAAAAAGAATAGAAATAGCATCAGTTGCTTTAAGGAATGCTAAACTTACAATATTTGATGAACCAGAGGCAGGTATTGATTTATGGAGCTTTAACAATTTGATAAATATATTTGAAGATATGAGAGATGTTATAAAAGGAACAATTTTAATAATTTCTCATCAAGAGAAAATTTTAAATATTGCAGATGAAATAATACTATTAAATAATGGCAAGATAGAGAAGATAGGAAAAAAAGACGAAGTTATGGATTCTATTATGAAAACAGAGAAAAAAGGATGTTGCAGAATAGGAGGAAATAACAATGGATAGTATAGATAAAGAATTATTAAAAGAAATATCAGATTTAGAAGGAACTCCTAAAGGTGCATATAATATTAGAAAGAATGGTAAAGGCATAGAAAGACAAATTACAGAAAATATAAATATAGTAACAAAAACAGACAAACAAGGAATTGATATATTTGTAAAAGAAAATACTAAATTTGAATTTGTTCATATTCCTGTTATAATAACAGAAAGTGGATTAAATGATGTTGTATATAATGATTTCTATATTGGTAAGAATGCAAATGTAGTAATAATTGCAGGATGTGGAATTCATAACGACCATCATGAGGACTCTAGGCATGATGGAATACACAGATTCTTCTTAGAAGAAGGGGCAAAAGTTAAATACATAGAAAAACATTATGGAGAAGGTGAAGGAACAGGAAAAAGGGTTCTAAATCCTGTAACTGAGGTACATTTAAAAAGTGGAAGTTCCTTAGAAATGGAAAGTACACAAATTAAAGGAGTGGATTCAACAATAAGAGTTACTAAAGGAGTTTTAGAAGACAATACTAATTTTGTTGTTTCTGAAAAGATAATGACACATGGAAAGCAAATTGCAAAAACAGAATTTGAAGTAGAACTTAATGGAGAAAACGCAAGTACACATGTAACTTCTAGGTCAGTAGCAGTTGATAATTCAGTACAGGAATTTAAGTCAAATGTTATAGGTAATTCTAAATGCTTTGGACATGTTGAATGTGATGCAATAATAAAAGATAATGCTAAAGTTATTGCTATACCTGAAATAATAGCAAATAGTGTAGAAGCAAATCTAATACATGAAGCAGCAATAGGAAAAATAGCAGGTGAACAATTAACAAAATTAATGACATTAGGATTAAGCGAAAAAGAAGCAGAAGAACAAATAATAAAAGGATTTCTTAAGTAAAATTTAAAGGGGATGGAATCAGAAAACTGACATCACTAATTCATAAGTAGGGGACATAGCTCCTCCAAAGTGGAAGTGACTTAAAGGTAAGCTGTGTCCCCTTACATTAGACATTGGGGTGTCGCCAAGTGGTAAGGCATCGGACTCTGACTCCGACATGCGTAGGTTCGAATCCTACCACCCCAGCCAGTAATATCAAGACTTTCAAGGAATTGAAGGCCTTTTTATTTTGTTAAAAATGGGCGTACTTGTCCAAAATTTGTCCGTGCCACCAGTACAATTATTATTTATCTATAAAACGATGGAAAAAAATGTAAAATATGATTGATTTTCATATAAGTATTCTATATAATAAAATCATCCTTTTCTCAAAGGAAATCTTTTAGGAGAGGAGGTGTTGTGAAACTATGACTAGCTTCATGCTTATATGGATTTTACTTCAGAAAATTGAAAAGTTGGAAGAAGAATTGAATACATATAAAACCAACACAAACAAAAACTGATTTTCAGTTCAGGGCAGTTCATCACCTGCTCTGTTTTTTTGCATAAAAAAAGATATGTGTCATCACTC
>CAOJKK010000004.1 GCA_948437895.1 uncultured Clostridium sp. | reverse complement strand
AAGCAGAATTCTTCTCTTTCGGAACAAATGACTTAACACAAATGACATTTGGATTCTCAAGAGATGATGCTGGTAAATTCTTAGATTCTTACTATAAAGCTAAAATATATGAATCAGATCCATTTGCTAAACTTGACCAAAATGGTGTTGGACAATTAGTTAAAATGGCAGCTGAAAAAGGAAGAGCTACAAGACCAAACATTAAACTTGGTATCTGTGGAGAGCATGGTGGAGAACCATCAAGTGTTGAATTCTGCCACAATGTAGGATTAAACTATGTATCTTGCTCACCATTCAGGGTTCCAATTGCAAGACTTGCAGCAGCTCAAGCAGCTTTAAAAAGCAAATAGAATTATACAAAGATAATAAAAAAAAGATATTTCTCATTGCAGAAATATCTTTTTTATTTCTTAATTATTTATTGCCTCCATATAAATCACTTTCATATAGGTCATCTATATATACATCCTTTTCAGCTGAGCCATCTAAAAAACCGATTTTAGCTATATCATCATGAACTTCTTGGATCCAAACTGGTTTTTCGTTATAGAAAACTTCATTCACACTTCTATGATTTAAGATTTCATTAATCCTTTGTTTATTCATATATGTACCTCCTTAAGTTTTAGTAATAATAGTATATCCAAAAAACTAAAAAAAATACTTGATAATATGCCTTTAAGATTATATAATTACTATAAATTAAACTTAACACCAAAGAGAAAGGGGAAAAAATGAAAGAAAAGGTTATGAATTTTAAAAATAAAGTTATAGACTTTTTTAAAAATACTAAAAATAAAGTTCCTGTATTGATTAGGGAAAACAAAAAAACAACTATTATATTAATGCTAGTTTTAGTTGTTGTGATATTAGGAATAATATTATTATGTAATAAAACAAAATTAGGGAACACAAGTGGAAATCTAAACAATTCAGGATTTTCAGTAAAAAATAAAAATTGGGTTTATTATTTGGGACTTAAAAACAGCAATACTGATGGAATATATAAAATAAAAGAAAATGGAAAAAAAGAAGAAAAGATAAGTGATGACTATGGTATTTATTTAAACAAATCAGGTAATTATTTATATTATTTAGATAGAACAACAGGTAATTATGATATAGTAAAAATGAAACAAAATGGGAAAGATAAAGAAGTAATAATAAGTGATGTTGATGTAGCAAAGATAACAGTAGTAGATAATTGGATATATTATTTTAAAGATGCTAAATTCTATAAAGCAAAAACAAACGGAGAAAGCAAACAAATTTTATCAAAAAGAACAATCGATAATTATGAAGTTGTAGAAAAATGGATTTATTATTCATATATTAATAATGGAAAATATGTAATTGCAAAAATGAATACAAATGGAGAAAAAGATACAAAGATAGATGATGACACAGGAAGAAGATTTTATGTAAATGATAATGATATATATTATATATCTGAAAAATACAATACAGATAATTTTGAGTATACATATGAGCTTTATAAGATAAAAACAAATGGCAAGAATAAAGAAAAAATAACAGATATAAATGGAAATATAGACATCAATAGTGTCAATTTTAGTGATAATAAAATGTATTATACTAAAGTAAATGAGGATAATAAAACAGCTATTTACAGCATGAAATTAAATGGTAAAGATGAGAAAATAATAACAGAATTAAAAGGGTATACTACATTTATAAATGTACATGAATCTTGGATTTATTATACAGATAAAAATGATAATGAAGATAGTCAAATGTTTAGAATAAAAGAAAACGGTAAAGGAAGACAAGCGTTATAGTACAATAACTTAAATAATTAACATTAAGGTTGCAATTATGCAACCTTAAAAAGTAATAGGACAAATATTTAGGAGGCATATATGCAAATAATCTATAAAGATACGATAATTGATACTAAAAAATATATAAGGGTTTCTGAACTATTTAGAGAAGAGATTGAAAAGAGCAATAATGAAATAATAGCATGTAAATTTAATAATGAAATAAAAGGGCTTAACTTTAAAATTCCATCAGATGGGAAAATAGAATTAATTGATATCACAGATAAAGATGGGATGAGAGTATATCAAAGAGGTCTCATTTATGTAGTATCAAAAGCATTTCATGATATTTATCCAAATGCACTCCTTACTATAAATTATCAGTTATATCATTCTATGTTATGTGAGATAGACAATTTAGAGGTGACTGAAGAAATGATTGATAAAGTAGATAAAAGGGTACAACAAATAATTGAGGGCAACCTACCTATAGAAAGAAAAGTTATGTCTAAAGAAGAAGCTAATGAGTTCTATGAAAAAGAAAAAACTTTGAAAGGAAAATTACAATTAGATCTTAAAGAAAAAGAAAATGTTACACTTTACTATTGTGAGGATTACTATAATTATTTTTATGGAGTTATGCCAATTTCAACAGGATGTATTAAAAAATATGAATTGTTAAAATATCATGATGGTTTTTTGATTAGATATCCGAGCAGAAAAAATCCATATGAGCTTAGAGAATTTATTGAATGTCCTAAACTATTAGAAACACTTGATGAATATGAAGATGTTCATAAAACACTTAATGTTAATACATTGTATAAATTAAATCAGATAATAAAAAATAATAAGATAAAAGAATATATTTTACTTGATGAAGCTTTACATGAAAATAAGATAGCAAAAATAGCAAATACGATTTCAAGTGACAAAAATAAGAAGGTAATATTAATTGCAGGACCTTCATCATCAGGAAAAACTACATTTGCTAAAAGATTAGAGCTTGAATTAAGATTAAATGGATTAAAAACAAAAACAATATCAGTTGATAATTATTTTGTAGAAAGAAAAGATACACCTAAAGATGAAAATGGAGAATATGATTTTGAATCTATAAATGCAATTGATACAAAACTTTTAAATAATGATTTGTTAAAATTGCTAAAAGGTGAAGAGATTAAAATGCCAACATTCAATTTCCGTGTTGGTACAAAAGAATATAAAGGAAATACGATGAAACTTGAGGAAGATGAAATATTAATAATGGAAGGAATTCATTGTTTAAATGATGAACTTACATTTTTAATTCCGAATGAGCAGAAATTTAAAATATATATTAGTGCATTAACAGTTCTTAATATAGATTACTACAATAGAATTTCTACAACAGATACTAGATTAATAAGAAGAATCGTAAGAGATAATCAATTCAGAGGTTATAGTGCTCTTCATACATTAAAAATGTGGCCATCAGTAAATAGAGGAGAAACTAAAAACATATTTGCATATCAAGAAGAAGCAGATGTAATGTTTAATTCCTCTTTAATATATGAGCTTAGTGTATTAAAAGATTATGCTATGCCATTATTAAAGGAGATAAAACCTGAAACACCAGAATTTTCAGAAGCTAAAAGAATATATACAATGCTTAGTTATTTTGATGGAGTATCATCAGAACTTATACCGATAAATTCTTTGCTAAGAGAGTTTATTGGTGGAAGTATATTTGAAGAATGATAAAAAAGAAAGGAAGAAATATGGACAGTAGAATATTTACAGAAATAGATGAAGAGTTTATATGTGAAAATTGTGGAAGCAAAGTAGAGAAGCTTGGTTACTCATGTAGAAATCATTGTAATCATTGCTTGTATTCAAAACATGTGGATAAGAATCCTGGAGATAGGTTAGAAGAATGCCATGGATTATTAGAACCAATAGGAATAGAAATGAATAATAAAAAGGGATATATAATAATATATAGATGCAATAAATGTGGGCAAATAAGAAAAAATAAAGCAGCAAAAGATGATGATTTTACTGAAATATTGAAAGTGAGTAAGAATTCGATAAATAACATTATATAGGAGATTAAGTTTATGAAACTAATAGGAATAACAGGTAGAAGCGGAGCAGGAAAGACTACTTTGTCAAGAATGATTGAAGAAAAAGATAAGGATATAAGTGTTATTCATATAGATGAAATTTCTCATATGAATGAACTAAAGAAAAGGTTACCAGGAAAATTAGTGGATGAAGATACCAATACTAATGAAATTGGCGAAAGCTTTTTAACACTAAGTAAACCTGTAAGAGATATAAAGTCTATATTTTTAAAGAGTAAAGTGATAAACACAATATATAGAAATATGAAAAAAGTAATAAGAGAAATCGATATGAATAAAAGGATATCAAGTGCTAGAAAAGAAAACAAAAAAGCGGTTGTAATAGAAGGAACTATGCTAACTAGATATTCTGTATATAAAGATATGGATTATATAGTACATGTAGATGCACCATTTATTCAAAGAGAAGAAAGAGTTATAAAAAGAAAAGATAAAACATTAGAAAAAAACAATATGGTAATGAGAGATTTGCATTTTAGAGAAGCAATGCAAGTAGGCAAGAAAAAAGGAAGAAGTATTGACGAGAAAGTAGAAAATACAGGTTTATTAGAAGAATTACAGAAAATAGCTGATAGAATATATTATGGGCAAATAATAGGGGAAAAACAGAAAGATGATGAAACAATGCAAGACAAATATGGTGGATATAAAATAATAACACCTAAAGTAAAAATGAAAACAAAGAGTGAAAGAAATGAAAAAGGAGATATAAGTAAATAGTACAAATAAAAGACCTATCGATTATTAAAATCAAATAGGTCTTTTTATTTTAAAATTATTTTATATTTTGAAGTGCCTCAATTCTATCATCAATAGTTGGATGAGTTGAGAATAGGCTAGCTTTCTTTTTGCCATTTGCATTTTTCTTGAATGGATTTACTATATACATATTTTCGGTTGCTTTGTTTGCGACTTTTAATTCATTAGTATCTTCATCTAGTTTTCTTAAAGCTGAGATTAATCCATCAGGATTTCTTGTAAACTCTACAGCAGTACTATCTGCTAAAAATTCTCTTCTTCTAGACACAGCCATTTGCATTATTTTTCCTACTATTGGTGCAAGAATTAAAAGAACTAAACCTATAATCATAGCAATTGCATTTCCTTTATTATCGCTATCCCTATCTCTTTTGCTTCCTCCATATAAGAAAGTTCTAGTAAAGATATCAGAAAGCATTACTATGAATCCAACCATAACAGTTACAACGGCTGAAAGTAATATATCATAGTTCTTTATATGTGCCATTTCATGAGCTATAACTCCTTCTAATTCATAATACTCTAGCTTCTCTAAAAGACCTGTTGTCACGCAAATAATAGCATGCTCTGGATTCCTTCCTGTTGCAAAAGCATTTGGTTGAGGTTCTTCAACTACATAAAGTTTTGGCTTATGAGAAAGACCAGATGAAATCATTAATCCCTCTAATATATTTATTATTTTCTTATCTTCTTCTTCAGTTGCTGGTCTTGCTTTAGTTACTGATAATATAATTTTATCACTATTATAGTAAGATGCCCAGCTGGCAAGTATTGAAAAAGCTAAAGAGATTGTAATAGCCATTGGTCCACTAATATCGAATGCCATACATATATAATATAGGATTAAAGTAATTATTAGTACAAAACCAAAAACTATGAATATCGATTTTCTTTTATTTTTTCTTATATCTTCAAACATATTAATCACCTAAAAATATTATAGCATATAATATTGTAAAATTCATAAAAAAATGATAAAATTTCATAGAAAATATAAATAAGAATAAATATATAGTAACATGAAAAATGTTAGGAGAGTTATGGATAAAATATATAATGAAATGCTTAAAGTTTTAAGTGAAAATCAAATATATTTAAATGAGCCTATGAGTAAACATACATCATTTAAAATAGGTGGGCCAGCAGATATATTTGCAAAACCTAAAAACATTGACGAGCTTAAATTTATAATCAGTCTTACAAAAGAAAATAATATCCCATTAACAGTAATAGGAAACGGAAGTAATCTTTTAGTAAGAGATCGGTGGAATAAGAGGAATAGTAGTAAAGCCTGAATTTAAGGAAATAGAATTTCTTGAAGGTAATAAAGTCAAAGTAGGCTCAGGTGTCTTACTAGCAAAGATTTCAAATGAAGCATACAAAAGAGGATTATCAGGTTTAGAATTTGCAAGTGGAATACCAGGGACAATTGGTGGAGCAATAAGAATGAATGCTGGTGCGTATGGAAGTGAATTTAAAGATATTGTAATTACTTCTGAATATTTAGATCAAGATTTGAACTTACATGAAATTAATAACGAAAAACACCAATTTAAATATAGACATAGTAGATTTAACGAAAATAAATCTGATATTATTGTATCAAGTGTTGTGCAATTAGAAGATGGTAATATGGAAGATATTAAAGAAAGAATGGATGCAAATAATAAATCAAGAAGAGAAAAACAACCTATAAATTTTCCAAGTGGAGGCAGCACATTTAAAAGAGGAGAAGGATATATAACTGCGGAGCTTATTGATAAATGTGGACTTAAAGGATATAATGTAGGTGATAGCTGTGTATCAGAAAAACATGCGGGATTTATAGTAAACAAAGGAAATGCTACAGCAAAAGATGTGCTTTCGCTTATTGAAATTGTAAAGAAAAAAGTACATGAGGAATTTAATATAGACATAGAATTGGAAATTGAAGTTTTAGGAGAAGATTAGAATGAAAAATTTTTTGAATTGGTTTAAGAATAGTACAAAGATAAAAAGATGGATGTTTTTGATATTAGTAGGCTTAGTGCTTGCATGTTTTGGATTTTCAAAAGTATTATCATCTGATAGATTAGGATTTGGAGATTTACTTCTAATAGTTGTAACTTTTGTTGCAGGATTTACATGCTTTGTACTAGGAATTGTATATATTCAAAGAAGAAATCTAGAATTGCTAATAGAGAAAAATAATGTAAATGTAGATGCGTCAGGTAGCAATACAGAATTAAAGGAATTAGTTTCAAAAAATCCTATATATGAAAGAGGACCAAACATTGTAGTAATTGGTGGAGGAAATGGAATTAATAATATATTAAAAGGATTAAAGAATTACACAAGTAATTTAACAGCTATAGTTCCTGTATCTGCTTATGGAGAACCATTAGCAATGTCTGCTGAAGAATTAAACTTAAATCCAGTAGATGAAATAAAAAGTAGTATAGTCGCACTTTCACCAAACAGCGAAGATATGAATAGATTGATGAATTATACATTTATAAATGGAAAATTAAATAATTTGAATTTTGGAGATATTTATCTTCATGTTATGCAAAATATATATGGAGACTTTTCAAATAGTATTGAAAAGACAAGCAGTATTTTAGCAATGGTTGGAAAAGTTCTTCCAGTAACGCTTGATGAAATGAATATATGTGCAGAATTACAAGATGGAACATTAGTTACAGAGAAAAGCAAAATACCAGAAACTGTATCTAGCAAAGTAACAAAGATTAATAGAGTATATCTTAATCCATCAAATTGTAGAACTGCTCCAGGAGTATTAGAAGCAATTCAAAATGCAGATGCAATAATAATTGGGCCAGGAAGTCTTTATACAAATGTTATACCAAATCTTCTTATAAAAAATGTATCAAAGGCTATTAGAGAAAGTAAAGCATTAAAAATATATGTATCAAACATTATGACAGAACCAGGACAAACTGATGATTATGATGTATCTGACCATATTAATAGTATCTTAGAACATAGTGGAGAAGGTGTAATTGATTTTTGTATATCAGATGTAGGAGAAATTGTACCTGAATATATAAGAAAATATAATCTAATGGGATCAGATGTTGTAAATATAGATACATCAAATATTAGGAGCAAAGGAATTAGATTAATAAAAGGTGAACTAGCAGTAGCAGAAGGAAATTATATAAGACATGACCCTGACAAAACGGCGAAATTAATAATAGAATTAATTTGTACAGATTTAAGATTTAAAGATAAACACAACGATGAGCAATACATGCTATTAAATTCAAAACTAAAAGAAGAAAACAAAAAAGCAAAAATAGCAAACAAGAAAGCTAAAAACTTAAAAGAAAATAAAAAAGATCGTAACAAAGAAGAGCATGAGGATAGAGTAAAAAGAACAAGTAAATTTAGCAATAAATACAAAGATAGAATAGAATCAATCAAAGAAAGTGAAAAAACAAGACTAGAAAATATCAGAATACATGAAAAAGCAAAAGAAATGATAGATGAAGAAGAACAAAGAGAAAAAGAAGAATTTTTAAAAGAAACATATAGCAAAACTAAAAAGAAATAGTATATGTTAATTTTTGGAGGCACATAAGAATGAAAATAGAAACAAAAGATTTGTCGTTAAAAGAGGCAGTGGAAAGAGAATGGATCATAACAAATGGAATAGGTGGATATAGTGCATCTACTGTATTTGGTATTAACACAAGAAAATACCATGGATTATTAGTAGCACCACTTACACCACCTGCAAGAAGGCATCTTATACTTTCTAAACTAGATGAATCTATAGAAGTAGATGGGACAAGCTATAATCTATATTCTAATATGTGCAAAAACTATATTTCTGAAGGATTTAAATATCAAACAGAATTTGAAAAAGAATATATACCAATTTTTACATATAAAGTAAATGGAATTACTGTAAAGAAACTAATATGTATGGAGTATGGAAAAAATACAGTTTGCATTTTATATAAAATAGATAATCCAGGAAATGAAATGAAATTAACTCTATGTCCGGTTATGAACTTTAGAGATTTTCATACAATGACAACAAATCATGAATTTATATTAAAACAAAATATAAAAGAAAAGAAAGTTAAAGTAGAAATAGATGAACAATCAAATAATCCAATATATATGCATTTATCTGATGGAAAATATATAGAGCATAATAATGATACATTTAGAAACATGTATTATTTAGAAGAAGAAAAAAGAGGATTTTTTCCTGAAGAAAACTTAGTAGTTCCAGGAAGATATGAAGTGATTGTGCCTTCGAAATCAAAAAAGGAAATAGAGTTTGTATGTTCATTAGAAGAAAATATTGAAGAAATAGATGTTAAAAAAGTTATAAATAAAGAAATTATAAGAATAAATGAACTAATGTATAAATCAGGACTAATAGAAGAGAAACAGGATATTGAAAGACTTTCAAAACAAGAAATAGAAAAAAGAAATCTATTAAGAGATTTTATTATTGCAGCAGATAGTTTTATAGTATATAGACCAAGTTTTGCACTTCACACAATAATTGCTGGTTATCCTTGGTTCTTAGATTGGGGAAGAGATAGCTTAATTTCATTTGAAGGATTACTTTTAGTTACTAAGAGATTTGATATAGCAAGAGAAGTATTACTTACAATAACTAGGGATATAAAATTTGGACTAGTGCCAAATGGTTATTCTGGTTATGATAATAGACCGCTATATAACAGTGTAGACAGTTCTCTTCTATTATTTGAAGCAGTATATAAATATTTAAAGTATACAAATGATTATAAGTTCATTGAAAACAATATATATGATAAGTTAGTAATAGTATTAGATAACTATATAAAGGGAATAGACCTAGATGATAACAATATATTCTTAGATGATGATGGGCTAATTTCATCAGGAACAGAATTTACCCAAAACACATGGATGGATGCGAAGTATGGAAATTATTGTTTTACACCTAGAAATGGTAAAACAGTTGAAGTAAATGCTATGTGGTATAACAGTTTAAAAATAATGCAAGAGCTAAGCAATAAATCTGGAAAATGGAAACAAGCAAAAGTTTACGAAGAATTTGCTAGAAAATGCAAAGAATCTTTTGAAAGTAAATTCTATAATAAAAAGAAAAAATGCCTATATGATGTTATAGGAGACAGCAAAATAAGACCAAACGGGCTATTTGCAACAGCACTTAGTCATCCGATATTAGAACCTAACAATGATATAGCAGAAGAAATGTTTCAAACTGTAACTAAGAAACTATTAAATAAATATGGACTAAAAACACTTGCAAAAGGAGAAAAAGGATATATAGATGTTTATGAAGGAGATAGTTTCAAAAGAGATTCAAGTTATCACCAAGGAATAACATGGACATGGCTTTTAGGACTATACTATGATACAATCAATAACAGAATCAAATTTGAAAAAGACAAAACAAAAAAGAAAGAACTAAAAGAAAAGAGAGAAGAATTTATAGAAACTACAAGAAAAACATTTATAAAAGATATGTTTGAAAGAGGAACAATTGGAAGTATATCAGAAATATATGATTCAAAAACACCATATTTGCCAAAAGGCACGATGTCTCAAGGCTGGAGTGTGGCAGAAGTATTTAGAATAATAAAAGAGTATTGGGAAGAGTAGCAAACACATTAAAACATGAAAAAGAGGTAGAAAATGAGAATATTAGGAATTGACCCAGGATTTGCAATAACAGGATATAGTATAATAGATTATCAAGGGAACAAATTTAAGTTAATAGATAGCCGGAGCTATTACAACAAAAGCTGGAGTATCATTTCCGCTTAGACTTACAAAAATATATGATGATTTAAATATGATAATAGATACATATAAACCAGATGCAATATCTGTAGAAGAATTATTTTTCAACAACAATGCAAAAACTGCAATAAATGTTGCACAAGCAAGAGGTGTAGTTTTAATAGTAGGATGCAAAAAGAATATTCCTACATATGAGTATACACCATTACAAATAAAACAATCAGTAACAGGATATGGAAGAGCAGATAAAATGCAAGTACAAAGAATGGTAAAAACAATATTAAATGTTGAGAAATTACCAAAACTTGATGACACAACAGACAGTATGGCAGCAGCAATATGCCATGCACACAGTGCGAGGTTTTCAGAAAGATTGTAATGTCCCAAAGGGGACGTTTCTTCATGGGACATTTTGTCCCAAAACTTGCAAGAGTTTATGAATTTTGTAATTTAACTAATTTTATAGAAAAACTAAAACGGAGGAACAATGACAGTAGATAATTTAGAAAAAGATTTAAAGCAAGGTAAATTAAATAGTATATATCTGTTTTATGGAGAAGAACTATATCTATTAGAAAATGCAGTAAAAAAGATAAAGAAGCTGTTTGGAGAATTAGTATTAGGGATTAACTATATACAAATAAACGAATCTAATACAAATAGTTTGATATCAGATATAGAGACACCAGCATTTGGGTTTGAGAAAAAGTTAATAGTTATAAAAAATGCAGGATTATTAAAGAAGGAACGTAAGGCAAATTCAAAAGGAAATAGTGAATTACAGAAAAAAATAGCAGAGTATATAAAAGAAAATATAAACATGATAAGTGAGACTACAATACTAGTATTTATAGAAGAAGATGTTTCGAAATGTGAACTTTCAAAAGTTATAGAAGAAAATGGTGTCGTATGCAATTTTGAAAGATTAAAACCAATAGATATAAAAAGAAGATTAAAGGTAATATGTAATGCATATGAAGTAAGTATAAGTGAACAAAATTTAGATTTACTTATAGAAACTTCTGGAACAAACATGTTAGATCTAATAAATGAAATTAGAAAACTTATTGAATATACAGGAAAAGGTGGAACAATAACAAAAGATTCAATAGAAAAGCTTGCGACAAAGGAATTTGAAGCAAGGATATTTGACTTAACAGATAACTTGGGTAAAAAAGATATAGAAAAAGCTATGGAAATATTAAAAGAACTAATATATAATAAAGAACCAGTACAAAAGATATTAATTACTTTATACAATCACTTCAAAAAAATATATTTAACTAAGTTGTGTATGGAAAGAAATAGAGATGTATTATCTGTATTAAAACTAAAACCAAATCAAACATTCTTAGTATCTAAATACAAAAGACAAGCTGGATATTTTAAAACAAATGAATTAAGAAGTATTTTGGGAGAACTAATTAAATTAGATAAGAGCTATAAATCTGGTCTGTTAGATATAAACATAGGACTAGAAGCAATACTTTGTACATATATATAAAATAAAGGATGTGGAACAATGAAATTTTTATTTGTATTAGGAATAATAATAGCAATGCTTGGAGTAATATTAATATTTGATGCAAGACCAATAACAAAGAAAATGTTTGGATTTGGAGATCAAAATGATGCAACACTTGGATTAAAATTAGTAGGATTCTTATTTAGCGTAATAGGAATGATATTAGTATACTGCAATATGTAAAAAACAATTGATTTTTCAAAATAAATATGTTAATATATATAGCATATTGAAAAACTATGAAAAAGAGGAGTAATATTTAAACAGCTTTTAAAGAGAAAAGAAGTCACCGGCTGAGAGCTTCTTAAAGTATGAAAATATGAAGGTAGCTTTGGAGTTGATTATTTGAAATAATAGTAGAATAATCCGTATAATCTGCGTTAAAGATATTAGAGATGTATAAATTTTGTTTATTTATATAAATTAAGGTGGTACCACGAAAAGAACCCTCGTCCTTATGGATAAGGGTTCTTTTGTATATAAAGGAGGATTTTTAATATGTGTGAAAATTGCAAACATGAACTTGAAGGAAAATATGAGCCAAAAAGTTTTGAAGAAGAGATTTATGAGAATTGGGAGAAAAATGGATATTTTAAACCAAGTGGAGATAAAACAAAGGAAAGTTATTGTATAATGATGCCACCTCCAAATGTAACTGGTAAATTGCATATGGGACACGCATTAGATGGAACACTTCAAGATATATTAATCAGATATAAAAGAATGCAAGGGTTTAATACATTATGGCTTCCAGGAACAGACCATGCAGCCATATCAACAGAAGTAAAAATAATAGAAAAATTAAAAGAAGAAGGAATAAATAAAACAGATTTAGGAAGAGAAAAGTTCCTAGAAAGAGCATGGGAATGGACTGAAGAATATGGTGGAACAATTGTAAATCAACAAAAGAAATTAGGATGCTCAGCAGATTGGAGTAGATCAAGATTTACAATGGATGAGGGATTATCAAAAGCTGTTCTAGCAGTGTTTAAAAAGCTATATGATAAAGGACTTATATATAAAGGGAAAAGAATGATAAACTGGTGTCCATGTTGTAACACATCAATTTCAGATGCAGAAGTAGAATATGAAGAAGAACCTACACATTTATGGCATATTAAGTATAAAGTAGTAGGAGAAGATAGATACTTAACAGTTGCAACAACTAGACCAGAAACAATGCTTGGAGATACAGCTGTTGCTGTTCATCCAGATGATGAAAGATATAAAGATTTAGTAGGTAAGAAATGTATACTTCCTATTATGAATAAAGAGATTCCAATAATAGCAGATGAATTTGTAGAAATGGAATTTGGAACAGGATGCGTTAAGATTACACCTGCACATGACCCTAATGATTATCAAGCAGGACTTTCTCATAATCTAGAAATCATTGAAGTATTTGATGAAGACTTCAAAATGAATGATTTAGTTCCTGAATATAAAGGAATGGATATGTATGAGGCAAGGGAAAAGATTGTTGAGAAATTAAAAGAACTTGGTAATTTAGTGAAAATAGAAGACTATAACCACAATGTAGGTAAACATGATAGATGTAAAAGTACAATAGAACCAAAAATTTCTGATCAATGGTTTGTATCAATGAAAGAACTTGCTAAACCAGCAATAGAAGCAGTAAAAAAAGGTGATACAAGATTTGTACCACAGAAATTTGAAAAAACATATTTTAACTGGCTTGAGAATATTCAGGATTGGTGTATATCACGTCAAATATGGTGGGGACATCAAATACCAGCATATTATTGTGATGAATGTGGGCACATAAATGTTGACATAGAAAAACCAGAAAAATGTGAGAAATGTGGCAGTGCAAACTTAACCCAAGATCCAGATACACTAGATACATGGTTTAGTAGTGCTTTATGGCCATTCTCAACACTTGGTTGGCCAGATGATACAGATGACTTTAAAACATTCTATCCTACAAACACATTAGTTACAGGTTATGATATTATATTCTTCTGGGTTGTAAGAATGATGTTTTCAGCACTAGAACAAACAGGGGAAGTTCCATTTAAAGATGTATTTATTCATGGAATAGTAAGAGATAGTCAAGGAAGAAAGATGTCTAAATCTTTAGGAAATGGTATAGATCCATTAGTAATAATAGACAAATATTCTTCAGATGCCTTAAGATTTTCATTAATATCTGGAACATCTGCTGGAAATGATATGAGATTTATGCCAGAAAAACTAGAAGCGGCATCAAACTTTGCAAACAAAGTATGGAATGCAGCAAAGTTTGTTCTTATGAATCTAGAGGATTATGATAATAGCAATGATAATATAAATCTTATGGTAGAAGATAAATGGATATTATCTAAATTAAATACATTAACAGCAGAGATAAAAGTAAATATGGACAATTATGATTTAGGTGTAGCACTAGATAAGATTTATGGATTTATATGGAATGAATTCTGCGACTGGTATATAGAAATTGTAAAACCAAGATTATACAACAAAGAAGGAGAAACTAGAAAAACAGCACAATATGTTTTAAACAAGGTATTATCAGATTCATTAAAATTATTACATCCATTTATGCCATTTGTTACAGAGAGAATATATAAAGAGTTATATAACAATGATGAAAGCATAATGATAACAAAATATCCTGAATATGATAAAGACTTAGATTTTAAAGATGAAGAAAACAAAATAGAAGAATTAAAAGAGATAATTACAGGAATAAGAAATGTAAGAGCAAAAATGAACGTACATCCATCTAAAAAGTCTAAATTGATATTTGTAACAAAAGATTACGAAAAAGTAATAAAAGAGTCAGAAGAATTCTTAAAGAAATTAGGATTTAGTGATGAGATACAAGTTCAAGAGACAAAGAAAGATATACCTCAAAATGCAATAAATGTAGTTGCAAAGGGATTGGAAGTATTTATGCCATTTGAAGATTTAGTAGATATTAAAGAAGAAATAGAAAGACTAGAAAAAGAAAAGGCAAAAGTATTAATAGAAAAAGAAAAAACAGATAAGATGCTATCAAATCCAGGATTTATTGAAAAAGCACCAGCTCAAAAAGTAGAAGAAGAAAAAGAAAAACAAGCAAGATTCAATGAAATAATAGCATCAATTGAAGAGAGAATTGCGAATTTAAAGTAAAACTTGAATATTATGTTAATATATGATAAACTATAAATATGCTCAAATATGAGTAAATTTATAGTTTAAAGGAGACTATGGTTATGAAATTGAAAGATTTCATAGAATATGCTAAAAAAGGCAGGAAAGGTGAAGAAATTTGGATTTCCAATGAAAACTTTAACAGATTTGTTAAAGAGGCTGATGAAATTCGGATAAATGAACAAGGATATTTAGTACTTAAGTATAAAAATATAAAGATTCAAATATCCTTAAAAAATAAATACCTTGAAAATTGCTTTGCAGAGGTTAAAGAAATTGCAGAATATGAGGTATATAATAATGTATTTACGAAAAAGAAAAAAGTAATTTTTACTTATCCTGTAATAACCAAAAACTACCTTTAACAAAGAAAGGGAATGAGAAAACTCATTTCCCTTTTCTTTTTGTATAGGTTGAAAATAAAACAGTTGATATTTGGAATGAAATGATATAAAATTAACGTAAGTTTAAAAGTATGGAGGAATATACCAAATATGAACTTTACACAAGAACAAGAAGAAAAAATAAAACAATATTTAGAAATGGATAGAATAGATAAAATGCTTTCAAAGATTGGAATATATGATCTTGGTTCTGCTATGACTGATAAAATAGAGGCTGTAAAGAATTATATATCAGAAGACTTAATGGGGAAATTTAGAGGAGATATATCGACAAATAAATTCTTGAAATCAATAGAATTTTATTCAAACAACAATGATTTTAAGAGATTTCATAATGATGAGTATATTCCAGAAGGTTTTATAGATTATAACATAGCAATTGGTGCTAAGAATAACAAAATAAATGGTTTTAGAATGGCCGGAAAAGTTTGGGGACCAGATGGAAATCAATATATAGTAAAAGAAGCAGAAGGGTTAAAAGGAGATATTGCAGGAAAGAAAAATAGGAGAGATGGAGTATATAATCCAACAATTGCATATGCTTTCTTTAAATATTTGGGACAAGAGTGTGCAGAATCTATTCCAGCATGTGAAAAAATACCATATTACTATACATTAAGCAAGAATTTTTTAAAACCAAACCAAAAAATGTATGCATTAGATGATGATGAATTTATGAAATGTGCAGTTGAATCTGATTCAGACAATAATATTAAACACAGTCAGATAATGAATGGGATAGAAGAAACTATTAAAAGTACATATGGAGCAAGTGAAAAGACCAATGAAATTTGTAAGAAATTAAGATTACAATATGCTGTTCAAGAAACATTAAAAAATCTAATAAAATCTATGGATGAGAATTTAGGTAATACTTCTATTGTTATTACAGAAGATGAAGAAGGAAAAATGCAAGATATAGATATTTCTCCTGCATATGATCAAGACTTAAGCTTTCTATTAGGGGAAGAAATACTAAGTACTACTGCTTCAAAACAAATACTTTATAGAACAGCAGATAATGGAAATGCAGATTTAACATCAATAATAAATGAGTTTCAAGGGATTCCAGGATATAAGGAAAAACTGAATGAGTTTGTAGGAAAGTTTCAAGGAGATTATATAAATCAGATATTTAATATAGCGTTTGAATCTTCAGGAGTGCAAGCTTTTGAGAGAAGAGAGATTAAAGACAAATTCGGAAGTTTTATTATGAGAAGAGTTGCAGAATTTAAAGAAATATATAATAATCTTGGAAAGCAAAGAGATGAAAACAACTTGGCAAAATATTAAATAAAAAGACATATATTAAAAAAGTAGTGTTCTAAAAACCTCTTATACTACATAAAATTAAGTAGTTATAGGAGGTTTTATAATATGGTAAAATTATCTGAGAATTTAAGCGAAAGTGGAAATAATATTAAGAAAATTATAAAAGGAAGTGTTATATCAATTGCTATAACTTTAATAGCATTGATTATATTTGCAAGTCTTTTGACTTATACTAGTATAGCAGAAAGTACAATTCCAGCAGTAACCATAGTTATAACAATAATAAGCATATTAATAGGAAGTACACTATGTATGTCCAATGTAAAGCGAAATGGAATAATTAATGGAATATTAGTAGGACTAATATATATTACATTTATATATATATTATCAAGTGTAATAGAAGGAACCTTTGCACTAAATTTAAAATCAATAATAATGATAGTAGGAGCTATAATTGCAGGGGCTATAGGTGGAATAATAGGAGTAAATAGGTAAATAGAGGTGCTCCAGAGTGCACAGCAATTCAAATGAGACATTTTGTCGCAAAAGGGACGCTTATTATTAGAGTTTTTCTATTTAAAATAGTTGATATTTTTATATCTTTAATATAAAATTAAATAAATTACAAAAGTGGAGGCGAGTTAATGATAACATTAGAAGATGTAAAGAAAAATCCTGAAGTTCAGGAACTTGTAATAGGAGCACAAAAGCAGTTGAATGCCTTAGGATATACAGAGCATTCCGTAAGACATGTAAGCATAGTTTCAAATAGAGCTGGAAAAATTTTAGAAACTCTTGGATATGATGAACATAGAGTAGAACTTGCAAAAATAGCAGGATATCTTCATGATATAGGTAATGGAATAAATAGAGTAGATCATGCACATACAGGTGCAATACTTGCATATAACATTCTAAAAGACATGGGAATGGATGTTAAAGATAGAACAGAAATAATGTCAGCAATAGGAAATCATGACGAACAAACAGGTACAGCTGTTAGTGACATATCAGCTGCATTAATACTTGCGGACAAGTCTGATGTTCATAGAGATAGAGTAGTAAATAAAAACTTAACAAAATTTGAAATACATGATAGAGTAAATTATGCAGTAACAAATGCAGATTTAATTATAAACAATGAAGAAAAGAAGATTATTTTAGATTTAACAATAGATAATAAAATTTGCCCAGTATTAGATTATTTTGAAATATTTATGGACAGAACAATGATGAGTAAATATGCAGCAAAATATCTAAAAGTTTGGTTTGAATTAGTTATAAATGATACAAAATTATTATAGGAGGAATAAAAGTGAAAGTACAAAAAGTGATAACAATAATAACAATTATATTATTAATAGTAATAATAACAGTAGCATCTTTTTTAGGAATATACAAAAAAGAGGAATATAGAGTTGCAAACAAAGTACCAGAATATATATTAGGAATGGAATTTTCAAATAGTAGAACAGTTAATTTTGAAGTTAGTGATGAAAATAATAGCGAAGCATTAACAGAAGATAATTATAAGTTATCTAAAGAAATATTAAAGAAAAGATTAAATGATTTAAAAGCAGAACAGTATATTATAAGACAAAATAATAATGGAAGTATACAAATAGAAATGACAGAAAATGATAATACAGATACTATAATATCTAATTTAGCACAAAAAGGTGTATTTGAATTAAAAGATAATGATACAAATGAAGTCCTACTAAATAATAGCCATATAGATAAATGTAATGTAGTGTATGGACAAGCACAAACTGGAAACACAGTTTATCTACAAATAAAGTTTAATAAAGAAGGAGCAAGTAAACTTCAAGAAATTAGCCAAAAGTATGTAGCGACAACTTCTCAAGTGGCAAACGAAAATGGAGAATTAGAAGATAAAGAAGAGACAAAAGAAGTAGCAATTGTATTTGATGGTGAGACATATAGAACAACATACTTTGGAGAAACAATAACAGATGGAACTCTAAATGTAGCAATGGGAACAGGAAGTGATGCAGTTACTCTTAATCAATATGCCAATACAGCAAGCCAAATGGCAATAGTTTTAAATTCAGGAGCATTACCTATAACATATAATGTATCTGGATATATAGTATCTTCTATAATGTCAAATGTTGAATTAAATGTTTTAATGTATATAGCAATTGCTATATTATTAGTAATGATTGGGTATTCAATAGCAAAACTAAAATCAAAAGGAATACTTGTAGTAATATTAGAAATTGGATATATATCATTCCTATTACTAGCATTAAGATACACAAATATAAAGATAACATTAGAAGGAATTGTTGGAATAATAGCGTCAATAATACTAAACTATATGTATATATATTCTACATTTAAGAACTCAGAAGAAAATTTTATAAAAGATGTAACAGCTAAATTTGCATTAAAATTAATACCAATTTATATACTAGCAATAGTTTTCACGTTTAATAGTATTGCTAATATATCAAGCTTAGGAATGACATTGGTATGGGGAATTATAACAATGTATTTATATAACTTAATATTAACACAAATAACAGTAAAAGTAATAAAGTAATAGAAGTAGATAAAAAAGAATACTGACATGAATAGAAAATAAGGGGGACATTGCTAATCCTCGAAGAGTAGCAGAAGGGTAAGCTGTGTCCCAATACATTAGAAAAAAGGGAGGAAATGAATATGCTAAAAAACAAAAAAATGTTGAGCTTATTAGCAATAATATTAATTATAGTAATAGCAGGAACAATAATGTTATTTATAAAAGGAATGAATTATGGATTAACATATGGAGATAACACAACTATAGAGCTATATTTAGAAACAGATTTTGAAAGTGCTGACGTTCAGGGTATAATAAAAGAAGTATTTGGGGATAATATAAAAACAAGACAAGTTAACAACTTAAAACAAGATGTTTTAATAATAACCAAATCAGTTTCTGATGAACAATTAAATACATTAGTTTCAAAGGTTAATGAAAAATATGGATTAGAATTAAAGACTGATGATTTATTAATAACAAATAATACAAAAATAAGTGGAGTTGATTTAATATCTTCATATATATTACCAATATGTATATCTACAATAGCAATACTTGTTTATTTTATGATAAGATATAGAAAGTTAGGAATATATAAAGTAACATTAATTACAATACTTACAATTATAATTATATTAGCTGTGTATACAAGTATATATGCAATAATAAGATTACCTATTAATGAATTTACAATGCCTATAGCTATGATTTTATATGTTATATCAATAATATTAGTTGCAGAAAAATTTGAAAGAGATTTGTTAGAATTAAGTAATAAAGAAGAATAATAAAATGCCTGATGTTGAAAATCTATAAAAGAACAATATTAGACAAAAAATCATATAATATAATAATTAAAAACTCCATTATAGATTTGAAATGGAGTTTTTATAATTATATATAGGTGATAATATGAATATAAGAAAAGTTTTAGGAAAATTGAAAAATTATAGAAATAATGGAGATATTGGAATAGAAGAACTAAAAAACATTATCAGAATGAATGAGACATCAATATTATTAGATGTAAGAAGTCCTCAAGAGTATAATGAAGGACATTTAAATCGGAGCAATAAACATACCATTATATGAATTAGAACAGTGTTGCGATTGCAAACTAAAAGGAAAAGACCAAATAATAATTGTATATTGCCAGAGTGGTATAAGGAGTAGAAAAGCAATTAAAATTTTAAGAGAAGCAGGTTTTATAAATCTATACCATTTAGCAAATGGATTAGACGGAATATAACAAAAAAGATGTGAGAAGTATCACATCTTTTTATATTACAATATTTATAAATTAATATCTAAATTAGATATTTGATTGTTAGAGATGTATCTATTTAAATTATTAATATTTACACCACTTAAAATAGAAAGATCTTGTATAGAATTAAAGGAATGGCTTTCATCTAAAATAGAATTTAGTTTTGATATATCCATTCTATCCTTTGATTGACAGTTACAACAAACATCATTATCTGACATGAAAAAACATCCACAACGCATACATTTTTTAAATTCCATAATTAATCCCCCTAACTTTAAGAATTATTTTATCATAAAAAATAAAAAAAGCAAATAAAATGATGAAAATATTTATAAAATAAACAACATTATATAAATTAACAAAATTTTTAAAACTATCATATTATATATAAAAATACATATGGAGGTATATACTATGAATACATTATTAATATTTTTTGCATTGCCAATTGCTGTAATAATAATATCAGCCATTTTACAAAAAGCTCTAAAATGTCCTATAGCTGTTGCGGCTTTGGTATTTGCAATATTTTTAGTTGTAACATTTGCATTATCTAATCTTATTTTGCTAATTGCAACACTTGCATATACATTGCTTGCTTTAATTACAGCGGTTATTGTTAAAATAATTTGTGAATCAAGAAACAATAATATTTGCAGATTATTAAACGATATTTTAAATAATACAGCGAACAATAGTAATTGTGCAAATTTGGCTAATATAGCAGATGCATTAAATTCTAATAATTCAATTAATGACGATAATACTAATAATACTAATAATACTAATAATTGCGGATGTGGATGCAGATATAGCAGATATAGAAGATTTTAAGAGAAAGCATTTTCTTGCGTAAAAGGGCAAAACGTGATAACATACTGTAAAGCGCCAGGAAAGGAAGTGCCCTTTATGCAAGAAAATAGAGTTATAGCAGTTTTTGGAGGATCATTTAATCCACCAATTAATTCTCATATTTCATTAGCAAAAGAGATAATAGAAAAATGCGATAATATAGAAAAACTAATTTTTGTTCCAGTAAGTACAAGATATCAGAAAAGAGAATTAGTAGATGACCAGCATAGATATAATATGCTAAAGCTTATATGTGAAAATGAGGATAAGCTAGAAGTTTCAGATATAGAATTAAAACATGATAAACAATTATACACAATTGAAACTCTAAATTTAATAAAAAATCAATATAATAATTATGATATATGGTTTGTTATGGGAACAGATAATTTAAAAGAAGTAGAAACATGGAATAATCCAGAACAACTATTAAGCAAGTATAAAATATTAGTTTTAGATAGAGAAGAGGACGATTTAGAAAAAATTATTCAAAGTAGTGATTTATTAAGAAAATATAGAGAATCATTAATACAAATAAATGGAATAGATAAAATATACTTAAGTTCTACAATGATTAGGGACAAACTAAAAAAAGGAGAAGATATAAAAGAATATATTCCAAGTCCAATTCTAGAATATATATATGATAATAACCTATATAAATAATAAAAGAGAGGAAGAAATTCCTCTCTTTATATATTAACTTTAAAATTCAATAAACTTATATACTGCTTCTGCAAATCCACCTGCTTCAACTGTGTTATCAGTAGTATATTTTGCCACCTCTTTCAATTCATCATAAGCATTTGCAACTGCAACTCCAAGACCTGAATTTTTAACCATATCTAAATCATTTAAGTTATCTCCAATAGCCATAATTTCATTATTATCAACATTTAGATGGCTACTTAGTATTTTTAGTGCAGTATCTTTATTTATATTTTTAGGAGTAATATCTAAATATTCATATTCCTTATCAATTACATTATCTTTATATTGGTTATACTTTTTAATTGTTGTAATAGAAATATCTTCTTTTTCAATTATTTCATTTTTTATATCTGATAAATCACTATCAGAAGAGATTATTAATTTACAAACATTAACTTTATTAAATGCTAAATATTGTTTTATATCATCAACAACACTTATATCTAAAGAAGTTTCAAAGTGCTTATCTTGTTGTAATTTATAGTTTCTTAAATCCATATATTTAAGTTCTTTCTCACTAATTATTTCATTATCTGTATATATATGAATATGTAAATTGTGAGCTCTTGCTATATCAATACAAGAATTGATTTCAGAATCTGTTAAAAGTTTTTTATAAATCTCTTCACCAGTTCTTAAATTTATAATTTGATTACCATTACCAAAGATTCCATACGATGCATTAAATTTAGAACACATACCTTTTATAATAGGGTATGTTTTTCCTGTGCATATTACAAAATCTATATTTTTATTATTCATATCATTTATTGCTTTAAGGTTGTTTTCAAAAATAGTATTATTTCTACCGATTATAGTTCCATCTAAATCACTTGCAACTAATTTTATCATTTTTGTTTCTCCTTTTATTAGAACAACAATGGATTTTTATGAATTACTTAATTAATATAATTCAATCATCTTTTTAATTATACCATATATTGGTAAAATAGTAAAGAGTAAATTGGATTATGTAAAATTAATCAAATATATTGCTAAATTTACTTATTTATAATATAATCTAGCAAGAAAGAAAAGGTGGAAAGATGTCAAAATTTGTTCATTTACATGTCCATAGTGAATTCAGTTTACTAGATGGAGCAAATAGAATAAAAGACTTACCAGTAAGAGCAAAAGAGCTAGGGATGGACTCAATTGCGCTTACTGATCATGGAGTAATGTTTGGAGTAGTAGACTTCTATAAAGCTTGTAAAAAAGAAGGGGTAAAACCAATTATAGGATGCGAAGTATATGTAGCTCCAAGAACAAGATTTGATAAAGAAGGAAATATTGACAAGCATTATTACCATTTAATATTACTTGCCAAAAATCAAACAGGATATAAGAATTTAAGCAAACTTGTATCAATGGGATTTACAGAAGGTTTTTACTATAAACCACGTATAGATTATGAAATTTTAGAAAAATATCATGAAGGATTAATAGCTTTAAGTGCATGTCTTGCTGGAAATGTAAATAGAGAGATATTAAATAATGATATAGAAAAAGCAGAAGAAATAGCTATGTGGCATAAAAACTTATTTGGAGAAGATTATTATTTAGAAATACAACCAAATGGACTTCCAGAGCAAGTTTTAGTAAATCAAAAATTAATAGAGATGTCTAAAAAGTTAGACATTCCTTTAGTTGCAACAAATGATGCCCATTACCTAAAAAAAGAAGATGCATATAACCATGAGATACTATTATGCATACAAACTGGAAAAAGAATGACAGATGAAGATAGAATGAGAATGGGAACAGATGAATTCTATGTAAAATCACCTGAAGAGATGATGGAATATTTCAAAAATGTACCAGAAGCTATTGAAAACACAGTAAAGATTGCGGAAAAATGTAATGTAGAATTTGAATTTGGTAATACAAAACTTCCAAATTATGAAGTACCAAGTGAATTTGAAACTCATAGTGATTATTTTAAATTCTTGGCAAGAGAAGGATTGAAAAGAAGATATGGAGAAAATCCTACAGAAGAAATAAAAGAACGTTTTGAATATGAATTATCTGTAATAGAGAAAATGGGCTATGTAGATTATTTCTTAATTGTATGGGATTTTATAAATTATGCAAGAACTGAAGGAATAGCAGTAGGACCAGGAAGAGGTTCAGGAGCAGGATCTATAGTTGCATACGCCTTAGGGATAACAGATATAGACCCAATAAAATATAGCTTACTTTTTGAAAGATTTCTAAATCCAGAAAGAATAAGTATGCCTGATTTTGATATAGATTTTGATTATGAAAGAAGACAAGAAGTTATAGATTATGTTGGAAGAAAATATGGTAAAGACCATGTGTCACAGATTATAACATTTGGAACTATGTCTGCAAGAATGGTAATTAGAGATGTTGCAAGGGCACTTGATGTACCATATGCTGAAGCAGATAAGCTAGCAAAAATGATACCAAACGAACTTCATATCACTATAAAAAAAGCATTAGAACAAAATAGAGAATTAGGTATGCTTTATGAAACAGATGAAGGAACAAGAAAACTATTAGATATAGCAATGGGATTAGAAGGCATGCCAAGACAGGCATCTACTCATGCGTGTGGAATTGTTATTACAAAAGACCCAGTTATAGACTATGTTCCACTATATGTAAATGAAGGAACAATTTCTACAGAATTTATAATGACAACTCTAGAAGAGCTAGGGTTATTAAAAATGGATTTCTTAGGACTTAGAACTCTTACAGTTATATCTGACACAATAAAATTAGTAAAAAAATGTAGAGGTATAGATGTAAAGATAGACAAAGAAATGAATGATCCAAAAGTATTTGAAGAAACTTGGAGAAGCGGAAATACATCGGGAGTATTCCAATTTGAGAGTCAAGGTATGACAAACTTCATGAAAGAATTAAAACCAGATAGCCTAGAAGATATAATTGCTGGTGTTTCTCTATACAGACCAGGACCAATGGACCAAATACCAAGATATATAAAGAACAAATTAAATCCAGAGCATAGTGAATATACACATCCAAGACTAGAACCAATATTAAATGTAACATATGGATGTATGGTATACCAAGAACAAGTTATGCAAATTGTAAGAGACTTAGCAGGATATTCTTTGGGAAGAGCTGACTTAGTTAGACGTGCTATGGGAAAGAAAAAGTTAGATGTAATGGCAAAAGAAAGAGAAAACTTTATACATGGCCTAACCGATGAAAATGGTAATATAGTTATTCCAGGATGTGTTAGAAATGGAATAGATGAGGCTTCAGCAAATAAGATATTTGATGAGATGGCTGAATTTGCTAAATACGCATTTAATAAATCACATGCTGCGGCATATGCAGTAGTTGCATATCAGACAGCATATTTAAAAACATATTATGCACCTGAATTTATGGCAGCAACACTAAATAGTTTTTTAGGTAATTTAGACAAAATACCAGAATATATAGACGAATGTAAAAGATTAAAAATAGAAATATTAAAACCAGATATTAATAAAAGTTACACTAAGTTTTCTGTTGATGGAAATGAAATAAGATTTGGACTTCGGAAGCGTGAAGAATGTTGGGAAAGCAGTAGTAGATACTATTGTTAAAGAAAGAAAAGAAAATGGTGAATTTAAAAGCTTTACAGATTTCTGTGAAAGGATGTCGGGAGAATCTGTTAATAGAAAATGTATAGAAAGTTTGATAAAAGCAGGAGCATTTGATGGATTTGAACAAACAAGAAGTACACTTCTTGCATCATTCGAAGGGATAATAGATACAATAAATGATACATCAAGAAAAACAATGCAAGGACAAGTTACTATGTTTGATTTAGGAAATACTGAAGATGAAAAAATTGAAAGTATGAAATATAGTTTTACAACATTAAAAGAGTTTGATGAAAAAGAATTATTATCAATGGAAAAAGAAATGCTTGGAATATATATATCAGGACATCCATTAGATAAAATAAAAGAAAGTATTCAAAAAGTTTCTACAATAAATACACTGCAAATGCTACAAATGAGTGAAGAGAATAATTTAAATGAAGATGGAAAACAAGTAAAATATGTAGGAATAATAAATTCTGTAAAAAAGAAATACACAAAGAGAAATACATTAATGGCATTTATGACAGTAGAGGATTTATATGGAAGTACAGAGATAATTGTTTTTGATAGTTGCTATAGTAAAGCACAAAACATATTATTAGATGAGAATATTGTATTGATTGATGGAAGATTAAGTATTAGAGAAGACGAACCAGTAAAAATTGTTGCAAACAATATAACAGAATTTAATCCTGAAAATATAAACAATTTAAGTGTACAAAGAAGTAATAGAGAGATGATGAATCAAAAACCTAAAGTTTTAATATTAGATATAACAAATGCAAATGAAATACAAAAAGATAGATTAAGAGGTGCAATAAGATTCTTTTCGGGAGATAGAAATAACATTGCTGTTCAAGTAAATATAAATGGAGAATTAAAACCATCTGGAGCAATTTATTGTAATGAAGATATATTAGGACAATTTAAAGAGATACTAGGTAATGATAATGTAGAGTTAAAATAAAAAAGAAAAATCAGATTTCAATGAAGAAATACAATATTTCAACATTGCTGATTCTTCTGTTAAGGGAAGTATAACATTGTACAAGAAAATTGTCAATAATATATTGACAAAAAAGCAAAAGCTATATATTATAATACTATAAAAGAAAATGGGGGTAAGATTTAAGATATCTTTACCTTCTTTTTGTATATTGGGGGAATTTGACTAGTAAAGGAGTTACAAATGAAAAAACATAAAAATTTCCCTATAATAGAAATGGATGGCAATATACATGACTTCAATATAAAAAATATTAATAATAAAAACGAAGTGATGAAAAAAGTTTCTGACAAATTAGATGAAAAATATTTATCTAATAAAAATCAAATTAAGTATATAACAAATATTGAAACTGGAATGAAAATTGAAATATGGAAAAACGGAATGAAAGAGACTTTTGGAAATGATAAATATTATCTTCATTTATCAAATAATATGAAAAAAGCAAAAATTGCATCAATGAAAAGTTTAGCTAAATTAATAAAATATGCTAGGGTTAGAAGTGAAGATGCTAAAAATTATCATAATTTAAATAGTAAAGTAGTGTATTCATACTTAGTTTCAGAACTGAAAATTGATAACAATGTATATACAGTAACAATAGATATTAGAAAGTCACCAGATGGAAGAAATAAGTTTTATATACATAATTTATCAAAGAAAAAAGGAAATAATTTATCTCAGTCACAAAGTGCCTGATTATCGGATAAATTATTTCCTAGTTAAAGTATAGCATTGCCAAAAATATATGTCAATACTTGTTAATAGAATATGTTAAATAAAAGGATAAAATTCATTAAATATAAATTAGTGGAAGTTTTAATATAAACATACATAAAAGGATGTTGACAAATTATGAAAACCAATGTAAAATGTTTGCAAGTTGTATTATGCAACTTATGTAGAAACCTTTTCCTTTTGGAAAAGGATATAAACCAATTTAACGCCACAGTTGTGGCAGGAGGTATTCAATGAGAAAGAAATACTTCTCGAGGTATGGTACACATTAGCGTGAAGGCTACTGCCCAGAGCATTAATGAGTTTACGAGAGTAAGCGAGTACTAATATTACCTTTCCACTTTGAATAGTGGGCGTAAGAGCTGAGTTACAAGATTCAGCTCTTATTGCATATATGAGATAATTCATAATTTAGAAAAATATGAATAAAATTAATAAAACCTATTGACTTTTTTATATAAAGGGTATAAATTATTAGCAGTCGAATAACTCGACTGCTAATTTATCACAAAATGTGACAATAGCTATGAATAATCTAAGTTTTAAAGGAGGAATATGATTATGATTAAACCATTAGCAGACAGAGTATTAATAAAAATGGTAGAAAGTGAAGAAACAACAAAAAGCGGAATTATTCTATCAAGTGGTTCTAAAGAAAAACCACAAATTGCAGAAGTAGTAGCAGTAGGACCTGGAACAGAAGAAGTGAAAATGAATATTAAAAAAGGTGATAAAGTTATTATAAATAAATATTCTGGAACAGAAGTAAAATACGAAGGAACAGAATATACAATAGTAAAACAAGAGGATATATTAGCTATAGTTGAGTAAAACAAATGAAAAACTTCGTACTGCGTTGTTATTTTAAATACAAAAAATGCTCAATGTACCTAAGCACACCTCCGCTTTTTTGATTTAAAATGCCTAGCATTACTTGTTTTTGATTTGTTTTAAAATATGAAGGTGAAATGAATAAAGGAGAGGATAATAATGTCAAAAGAGATTAAATTTGGTGAAGACGCTAGAAAGAAAATGCTAAATGGTGTAAATATATTAGCAGATACAGTAAAGGCAACATTAGGACCTAAAGGAAGAAATGTTGTATTAGATAAAAGTTTTGGAGCACCTTTAATTACAAATGATGGTGTTACAATAGCAAAAGAAATAGAGTTAGAAGATCCATACGAGAATGTAGGTGCAAGACTTGTTAAAGAAGTTGCAATAAAAACAAATGACATAGCAGGAGATGGAACAACAACAGCAACAGTACTTGCTCAAAGTATAATAAAAGAGGGAGTAAAAAATGTAGCAGCAGGTGGAGACACAATGGCAATAAAAAGAGGAATCGATAAAGCAGTAGAAACAGCTGTTGAAGGATTAAAAGAAATCAGTTCAGAAATAAACGGAAAAGAAGATATTGCAAGAGTTGCAAGTATATCTGCAAATAATCAAGAAATAGGTGAGTTAATTGCAGATGCAATGGAAAAAGTATCAAAAGATGGAGTAATAACAATAGAAGAATCAAAAACTGCATCAACAGGATTAAATGTTGTTGAAGGAATGCAATTTGATAAAGGATATATTTCTCCATACTTTGTAACAGATACAGATAAAATGGAAGCTATAATGGAAAATCCATATATATTAATAACAGACAAAAAGATTAGTAATATTCAAGAAATATTGCCATTACTAGAAGGACTAATGCAAGCATCAGGAAAATTAGTAATAATTGCTGATGATATAGAAAGTGAAGCATTATCAACACTTGTATTAAACAAACTAAGAGGAGTTTTAAATGTAGTAGCAGTAAAAGCACCAGGATTTGGTGATAGAAGAAAAGAAATGCTAGAAGATATAGCTGTTCTTACAGGTGGAGAAGTAATAACTAGTGATTTAGGATTAGAATTAAAAGATACAACTATCGAACAATTAGGTAGAGCAAAACAAGTTAAAATACAAAAGGAAAATACAATAATTGTAGATGGAGCAGGAGATAAAGAAGCTTTAGCATCAAGAATTAAACAAATTAGAACAGCATTAGAAGATACAACTAGTGAATTCGATAAAGAGAAACTACAAGAAAGACTAGCTAAAATTGCTGGAGGAGTTGCAGTAATAGAAGTTGGTGCAGCAACAGAAGTTGAAATGAAAGAAAAGAAACTAAGAATAGAAGATGCATTATCTGCAACAAAAGCAGCAGTTGAAGAAGGTATTGTAGCTGGTGGTGGAACAGCACTTGTAAATGTTGCTCCAAAAGTAGAAAAAGTAATTGAAAGTTTAGATGGAGATGAAAAACTAGGAGCAAAAATAGTTTTAAGAGCATTAGAAGAACCAGTTAGACAAATTGCTGCAAATGCAGGACTTGAAGGTGCTGTTATATTAGAAAAAATAAAATCAGCAGAGGTTGGAATTGGATTTAATGCAGCTAAAGAAGAATATGTAGATATGAAAAAAGAAGGAATAGTAGATCCAACTAAAGTAACACGTAGTGCACTTCAAAATGCAGCAAGTATAGCATCGATGATACTTACAACAGAAAGTGTAGTAACAGAGAAGAAAGAGAAAGAATGCTCTTGCAATCATGGAAATGTAGGAATGCCAGAAGGAATGGATGGAATGTATTAAAAGCTATTGACTTTAAAGTAAATTATATAATATACTCATAATATACAAAAGATTATGAGGTGATAATATGGTTACAGATAAATCAGGTAAAATATTTGAAGATAGAAGAAAGCAAAATGTAGAAATAAAGAAAGATAGAAGAAAACCAACTAAATCTACAAAAGCAACAAAATCAAAATAGCTAAAATTAAATTTAAACGGTATAATTTGAATATTATACCGTTTGTTTAATATTATATATAAATTATATATAAATATTGTTTTGACGATTAAATTTAGATGTGATATAATCAAGCTCAATTAGATAGTAATTTAGAAGAGAGGTATATAAAGATGGGAAACATTATATTAACTGGTGATAGACCAACAGGAAGACTTCATTTAGGTCATTATGTTGGATCTTTAAAAAACAGAGTTAAAATACAAAATGAAGGTAATTATGATAAAATGTTTGTTTTTATAGCAGATGCTCAAGCTTTAACAGACAATTTTGAGAATCCAGAAAAAGTCAGAGAAAATATTATAGAAGTAGCATTGGATTATTTAGCAGTAGGACTTGATCCTAAAAAAGTTACTTTTTTCATACAATCAATGATTCCAGAACTAACAGAATTAACTTTTTATTATATGAATTTAGTTACAATAGCAAGACTTCAAAGAAATCCTACAGTAAAGGCAGAAATTGAGCAAAAAGGATTTAAAGAAAGTATCCCAGCAGGGTTCTTTACATATCCAGTTTCTCAAACAGCAGATATAACAGCTTTTAAAGCAAATATTGTGCCAGTTGGAGAAGATCAATTACCAATGCTAGAGCAAGCTCGTGAAATTGTTCGTAAGTTTAATTCAATTTATGGAGATACTTTAGTAGAACCAAAAGAATTATTACCAGAAGATGAGAAATGTTATCGTTTAGTTGGAATAGATGGAAAAAGTAAAATGAGTAAATCTTTAGGAAATTGTATTTATCTATCTGATACAGAAGAGGAGATAAAAAACAAAGTGTTTTCAATGTATACAGATCCTAATCATATAAGAGTAGAAGATCCAGGGCAAGTAGAGGGAAATGTAGTTTTTACATATTTAGATGTATTTGCTAAAGACAGCGATTTTGAAAAATATATGCCTGAATACAAGAATTTAGATGAGCTGAAAGAACACTATAAAAAAGGCGGACTTGGAGATATGAAGATTAAGAGGTTCTTAAACAATATTATTCAAGATGAATTAAGACCTATAAGAGATAGAAGAGAAGAATATGCTAAAGATATAGATAAGGTATATGAAATATTAAAAGAAGGAACAAATGTAGCAAGAAAACAAGCAATAGATACTTTAAATGAAGTAAAACATTCAATGAAAATAGATTATTTTGAATAAATACAAATATAAAGAAGGAAGATATTCTTCCTTCTTTTATATTTATATTATAAATTAATATGGAATTCTAGCAACATCCGTTGTTATTCCCACCGCAACAGCAGCATAATAATATTATAAGGATTATTATCCAGCAGCAGTCACCACCAAATCCGAATCCACATCCGCATCCTCTATTTTCTGGCATAGTATTCACCTCCTTAAATAAGTAAGTACATTGCTTTTAAAGCTTAAACAGGGTTTGAATTATCTACAGCAGCATCCCCTGTTACCACATCCACAGAAAAGCAATAAGAACAAAATGATAAACCATAAAATTTCATCATTTGATGAGCAACAATTTCTCATGGCGCATAAACTCCCTTCTAAACTTTAATTTTGTTATTCATTTGTATGTCATGGTATATATTATTCATTTTTTAAAAATGTGTTACTGATTATGGCTGTGATTGACAAAAATAGTTAAAAGTAGTATAATAGTAAAAGTTGATACCTAAGTTTTAGGTAAAGTATGAGATTTTTGTATAAATAATAATGATTCGGAAAGACTAATATTATTGAGAATAATATTGATAAAATGCTATTTGAGAGATAGATGCATTTTGTACATAAGAATAAATATGAAGATAATATTTGTGATTAATTGAAGCGGGGGTATATTTATATATATTGAATCAAAGAATCATTAGTTTAATATGTTAAACTATTTTTTTTGATGCGTGAAAAATTTGACTATACAAAAATGAATAAGAAAAAGGAGAGATATATAAAACATGGAAGAAAAAACAAACAACAATGTAATTGTTAATGAAAAGAAAAACACAGAAAAACCAAAAAAGAGGAATTATAAACCAAGAAAGAAAAAAACTACAGTAGCAAAAGAAAAGAAAGGTGAGCAAGTTAGATTTAAAAAAGAAAATCTAAAAATAATACCACTTGGTGGATTATTAGAAATTGGAAAAAACATTACAGTATTTGAATATGGAAATGATATTATATTAGTTGACTGTGGATTAGCATTTCCAGAAGATGATATGCTTGGAATAGATTTAGTAATACCAGATTTATCATATTTAGAGAAAAACAAAGAAAAGATAAGAGGGCTTGTAATAACACATGGTCATGAAGACCATATAGGTTCAATACCATATTTACTAAAACAAATTAATGTACCTATATATGGAACAAAGCTTACAATTGGATTAATAGAGCATAAACTAGAAGAACATAAGCTATTAAGAAGCACAAAATTAAAAGTAGTAAATCCAGGACAAACTATAAATTTAGGTTCTATGAAAGTAGAATTTATAAGAACAACACATAGTATACCAGATGCATGTTCACTTGCTATTCATACACCAGTTGGAACAGTAGTTCATACTGGAGATTTTAAAATTGACTATACACCAATTGATGGAGAAATGATAGATTTTGGACGTCTTGCAGAACTTGGAAACAAAGGTGTTTTAGCACTTATGTCAGATAGCACAAATGCAGAAAGAAAAGGATATACAATGTCTGAAAGTACAGTAGGAGAAGTCCTAGATAAGCTATTTATAAATTGTACAAAAAGAATTGTTGTTGCAACATTCTCATCAAATGTTCATAGGGTACAACAAATAGTTAATTCAGCAGTAAAATATCAAAGAAAAATTGCAGTTTGTGGAAGAAGTATGATTAACATGATAGAAACTGCAAGGAAGTTTGGATATATAAAAGTACCTGACAATGTATTTATAGATATAGATATGATAAAATCATATCCTGATGACAAACTTACAATAATAACAACAGGAAGCCAAGGAGAAACTATGTCAGCACTAACAAGAATGGCATCAGGAGAACATAAGAAAGTTCAAATAACACCAAATGATTTAATAATTATATCTGCAAATCCAATACCAGGAAATGAAAACTCTGTATCTAAAGTAATAGATGACTTAATGAAAATAGGTGCAGAAGTTGTATACAATGCATTAGAAGATATACATGTATCAGGACATGCTTGCCAAGAAGAACAAAAATTAATGATTAGTTTAGTAAGACCAAAATACTTTATACCAGTCCATGGTGAATATAGACAATTAATAGCACATAGTGAAACAGCAAAAAAAGTTGGAGTAGATGCTGACAACATATTTATCATGACAAATGGAAGAATATTAGAATTAAATGAATATGATGCAAAATTAACAGGAACAGTTCCAGTAGGAAAAATAATGGTAGATGGACTAGGAGTTGGAGATGTTGGAAATATTGTTTTAAGGGACAGACAACGTCTATCACAAGATGGTTTAATAATAATAGTATTAACAATGGATTCAAGCACAGGAACAGTAGTTGCAGGACCAGATGTTCTTTCAAGAGGATTTGTATATGTTAGAGAATCAGAAAACTTAATGGATGATATAAAACAATTATTAAGAGCAGAAATAGCAAAATTTGAAGAAAAACATATAACAGATTGGTCAACAATAAAAGCATTATTAAGAGAAGAACTAAGGGACTATATCCATAAGAAAACAAAAAGAGACCCTATGATACTACCAATCATAATGGAAGTGTAAAGAGTTATAAATATAGTAATACCAAGCCTATAGAGGTTTGGTATTTTTAATTTGTAATCATAGTGTTAACTTGTGAATATAAAATATCATAATAATTTTGTCAAAACATTGATTAGAAAAATCATTTGTGATATAAAAAAAGTAGGTGATTACATAAGAAAAATGATTATATCAATATTTATAAGGGGGAGATATAAAAATGGAAACAATCGAACAAATTAATGATGACTTTAATGTAAAGAAACCTAAAAAGAAAGGATTAATAATAGGAGGAATAATTGCAGCAGTAGTTGTAATTGCGTTAATACTAGTATATTTCTTAGTATTTGCAAAACCACAATTTGTATTTAATAGTGCAATTGATAAACTTTTCAAAGTTGATTCTAAAAAATATGATTCAATAAAAGTAGAAACGAAAATTGCAGCTTCAATAGAATCAGAAGATCAAAGTATGAAAGAGCAATTAGCAGAGGTAGAAAAATATGCAATAAAACTAGGAGCTCAAATGGACTTTGAGAAAAAACAAGAAATTATTGACTTAGGATTAGAATATGATAAACAAGCAGTAGCTGATGCAAGAGTTTATTATAACGATGGTGATGTATATGCGTATTTTGAAGGGCTATTTGACAAATACATTAAAGCAGATATGGACAACGAACAAAAAGAAGCAATAGAGGCTATATTTGATACAGCTACTTCAGAAGAACAATCAAAAAATAGTAAAAAAGCTATGAAGATAGTAAGAGATGAATTAAAATCTCAAATAAAAGAATATGGAGAATTTGACAAAGAAAAAGCAACAATAGATGTTGGAGAAAAAGAGAAAAAAGTTACTAAAGCAACACTTACATTATCTCAAAAAGATTTATGCAATTTGATTTCAAGTATGTGTTCAAACTTAGCTAAAAATGATAAATTTTTAGACTGTTTTGAAGAATCACCAAAAGATACATTGAAAGAATTAGCTGAGCAAATGAAAGCTGTAAATGCAGATAGCAAAAACAATGTAAAAATATCTATATACACAAAGGGATTCAAAACACTAGGTGTAGATTTGGAAATATATTCAGCAAAAGAAGCACAAACAGTAACAATATCAGTTGTTAAAGAAGACAAAGATCTATATACATACAATATTTCTGTAAAAGCAACAGGAATAAAAATGGATGTTATAAAAGGGAAAGTTGAAATAGAAAAAGATAAAGATAGCAAAGATGAGCAATCAGGCAGAGTTACAATAACAGCAGAGGTTGCACAAGCTGGAAAGCTTAAATTAGTGGTTGACTGCTCAGTAGAATATAATCAAGGTGTAGATAAAATAGATGTATCAAATAACATTAATATGACTGAATTAACAGAACAAGATATGCAATCTATATTAACTAAGTTAAGTGAAAGACCAGTAATAGGAGATCTATTAAAAACTTATTTATTTGAAAATAATGAATCACAAGATAATATAACAGATGGGTCAGATAATATATCAGTACCTAAAACAACAACAGCCCAGAATGAAGTAAAAGAAGAAAATTATGGATATTCAGTAAAGTTTTCTGTACCTACAGGATTTGAATATAAAAGTGCATACTCTTATGACTATAGTAAATATTATGAATTAGAAGATAATAATAGTGGAATAGAAGCAGATGTATCTTTAAGCTGGGATACAGACGAAGAGTATAAAGAAGATATAGAATGGGACTATAACTACTATAAAGACACTACATATTATCAAAATGTAAAATTAGGAGATATAAAAACAATAAAAGTAGGAAATACAGAATTCAAATATCAAATATTATCATATGAATCAAATTCTGAGTTTTATAGTGAAAAATATCAAAAAGCATATGTATGGTGTAATCTAGACAATGAACATGTTTATTCAGTAGAACTTGAATCAACAAACAAAGAAATTAGCGAAGAAATAATAAAAGGATTCTTAAATATAAATGTAACAAAATTACATTAATTAAGAAACGTCCCAATAGGGACGTTTCTTTTTGGGACATTTTGTCCCAAAAAATGCATAAGTTATTCTATTAAACCTTTTCAAATTAAAAAGCATATGATAAAATAACAAAGTAATCAAAATATAATTATGTTTTGACCGTATATTAATACCAGTTAAAGGTGATAAAAATGATTAAATTTACAAAAATGCATGGGCTAGGTAATGATTATGTATACATTGACTGCTACTCAAAAGAAGTCAATTTAGGAAACATATCAGACCTAGCTAAATTTATGAGCAATAGACATTTTGGAATAGGATCAGATGGAATAATCCTGATATGTAGAAGTGATATTGCAGATTTTAAAATGAGAATGTTTAATTTTGATGGAAGCGAAGCAGAAATGTGCGGAAATGGAATTAGATGTGTAGGGAAATTTGTTTATGATAAAGGATTAACAAATAAAGAAACTGTGAAAATAGAAACATTAGCAGGAATAAAAATATTAAATCTTAATGTAAAAAACAGTAAAGTTGAAACAGTAAGAGTGGATATGGGAGAGCCTATACTTGAGCCAAAAGAGATACCAGTTAATTTTGATAAGCAACCAGTAAAAGGATTAAAAATCAATGCTATTGATAGAGAATTCAATTTTACATGTGTATCAATGGGAAACCCACATGCAATAACATTGGTAGAAAATACAAAAGAATTTGATATAGAAAAATATGGACCAATCCTAGAGGTAGATGAGCATTTTCCAAAAAGGTCTAACATAGAATTTATAGAAGTAATAGATAAAAACAATGTAAAAATGAGAGTATGGGAAAGAGGAGCAGGAGAAACACTTGCATGCGGAACTGGAGCATGTGCAACAGCAGTTGCATGCAATATAAATGGGCTTACAGATAGAAAGGTAAATATAGAACTTCTTGGAGGCACACTAGAAATAGAGTGGGATGAAGAAACAAACCATGTATTTATGACAGGTCCAGCAACAATTGTGTTTGAAGGAGAATTTAAATTTAATTAAAACAAATTGTAATTTGTATATGTTATTTACATTTATTGTTAGATAGGAAATGTTTATAATTATTTATTTCCGCGTTGCAATCCAGCTTTCGTTACATGAAACTGTTACTGCGAAAGTAGTTTACAGTTTCAGTAACGGAATTTGCGCAAGGAAATCAATAATTAAAACATTCCTATCTCTAAGATACAAAAACTACAAATTACAGTTTATCTGATATTTTACAGGAGGCAGAGTATGATAAAAATTAATGAAAATTATTTAGAATTACAAGACAGCTATTTGTTTTCAACAATAGCAAAGAAAATAGATGAATACAAGAAAGAAAATCCAGATAAAGAAATAATAAAAATGGGAATAGGAGATGTAACAAGACCTATAGTACCAAGCATAATAGAGGCAATGCATAAAGCAGTTGATGAGATGCAGAATGCTGACACATTTAGAGGCTATGGACCAGAACAAGGTTATGAATTCTTAAGAGAAAAAATAGCTAAGTTTGACTATAAATCTAGAAATGTAGAAATAAATCCAGACGAAATATTTGTATCAGATGGTTCTAAATGTGATGTAGCAAATATATTAGATATATTAGGAAATGAGAATAAAGTTGCAATAACAGATCCAGTATACCCAGTATATCTAGATACAAATGTAATGATAGGAACAGCAGGTAAATATGATAAAGAAAAAGGAATGTATGAAAATATAGAATACATACCAATAAAAGCAGAAAACAATTTTGTACCAGAACTTCCAAAAGAAAAAGTAGATTTAATATATCTATGCCTTCCTAACAATCCAACAGGAACAGTATTAAATAAAGAAGAACTTAAAAAATGGGTTGATTATGCAAAAGAAAATAAAGCATTAATACTATTTGACTCAGCATATGAAAGATACATTACAGAAGAAGGAATTCCACATAGTATATATGAAATAGAAGGAGCAAAAGAAGTTGCAATAGAATTTAGAAGTTTTTCAAAAACAGCAGGGTTTACAGGTATAAGATGTGCATATACAGTAGTTCCAAAAGAACTGAAATGCAAAATATCCAATGGTGAAGAAATTAGTTTAAATAAATTATGGAACAGAAGAATGTGTACAAAATTTAATGGAGTATCATATATAACACAAAGAGCAGCAGAAAGCATTTATACTGAGCAAGGAAAAAAAGAAATAGAAGAAAATATTGCTTATTATATGGAAAATGCAAGAATAATAAGAGAAGGATTAAACAAAGCTGGATTTGTAACATATGGGGGAATAAATGCTCCATATATATGGCTAAAGGTCCCAGACGGAGTAACATCATGGGAATTCTTTGATAAACTATTAAAAGAAAAACAAATAGTAGGAACACCAGGTGTAGGATTTGGACCATCAGGAGAAGGGTATTTCAGATTAACTGCATTTGGAACAAGAGAAAACACAATAAAAGCAATGGAAAGAATGTCCCAATAGGGACGTTTCTTTCTGGGACATTTTGTCCCAAAACATGCAAAGGTTAAAAAGGAAGTTAGACTTTAAGTAGTTTAGCTTTCTTTTTTACTGATTAAAAACAAAATATATGTAAATAATAAAATATATTAAATAAAAAAATATGAAAACATATTGACAATAAAAACATATAACTTATAATATACATAAGACAAGACAAATGAAAAAGGAGAGGTAATAAATGAAAAGAACTAAAGAAAAAGGAATAACATTAATAGCATTAATAATAACAATAATAGTGATGTTAATATTAGTAGGAGTAACAGTAAATGTAGCAATAACAGGAGGATTATTTAATACAACAAAAAAAGCAGGAATAGAAACAGAAATGGAAGTAATAAGAGAAAGAGCCGAAAATGTAAAAGCTACACTTTATGCGAATTCAGTAAAAGATGAGAACATAAAATTTGATATAAAAACATATAAAGAAAAGTTACAAGAAGAATTTAAAGATAGTGAATTAGGATTAACAAAAGTAATAGTAGAAAAACGTAAATACGATATAATAATACTAGATAGTGAATTAAATATAGAAGTAAGAATACATAGTGAAGAGGATTCATTCTTAGCAAAAATAGATATAGCATCAGGGGATAATGTATATAATAAGTATATAGAATGGGATGATGGTATATTAGCAGGAGTAGAGATAGGAACAAAGCAAGAGATAATAGAAGGATTTTTAACATTTTATATAAATTATGCTAATGTAAAGGAAAGTAATGGAACAGTAGTACATGAAAATTTAGAAGAGTGGATACAAGATGAAGAAAACAGAGAAATAGTAAAAACAGTTATGGAAGAGACTTTTTATGGAATAGATATGAATGGGGTTACTACAAAAGCAGAATTATACCAAAAGTTAATAGAGTTAGCTAATGCTGAACCAGATGTTAATATTACAACAGAAGAGGAGTTTATAGAGCTCTTCTACGATGGAACCTTTGAAGGTATAACAGAAAAAGAGATATGCTCGAATTCATGGATAGCATATATATACAAAGATGGAACTATAAAAGATATAAAAGCAAGTATATATGGTATTGAACTAAATGATAGTAAAGGGTATAACTTTAAGGAGAATGGCAATTATGAGGTAGTAATAAAGTCAATAACAGGACAAGAATTAGCAAGAGAAAAAGTGAATTGTGAAAATCTAATAGGTAGTGGAGAATATGATTTTGTTTTAGAAGATTACTCTTTTGTATTAGATGGAAAGGACGAATATCGGTGGAACACTCGAAGGACTTTGGAAAACAGATGGAAATGGAACTATACTAGGTTGCGATGGGAGAGTAAGTAGATTACCAGAGGTATTGATTATTCCATATAAAATAGGGAATGAAAAGATAACAGCACTTGGTTCTGAAGCATTTGATTTTCTAGAAGGGTGCAAAGTAAAAAAAGTAATTATCCCAAACGGTATTCAAACAGTGGGAGAGCGTGCTTTTGCAGGATGTACTAATTTAACAGAGGTAGTAATGTCTACTGGCTTGCAAACAATAAAGAAAGAAGCATTTTCAGAATGTACAAATTTAACAGAAGTAGTAATTCCAAGTGTAACTACTATAGAGTATGGTGCTTTCTATAATTGTAAAAACTTAACTAAAATAACATTACCAGAGTCATTAAAAACAGTAAATATTGTTGCATTTAAGAATACTGGATTAAATGAATTATATATACCAGAAAATGTATCATATATAGAAACAGAAATAGTTAACAAAGAAATTTTGGAAAATTCCGGTTGGGAAATAGCAGAAATTAAACCTAGTTTGAATTTAAATGTATCTAAAAACAATAGAGTATATAGTAGTGAGGATGGAATATTATTTAATAAGGATAAGACTGAGTTAATCTTTTTCCCTAGAGCAAGAAAGGGATCATATTCTATTCCTAACAGTGTGACTACTATAAAAAAATGTGCTTTTGTAGCTTCAGAATTAACAGAAATAAATATTCCTAAAAATGTAAGAAGAATTGAAGACTTTGCATTTTTTGTGACAGCTTTAACTAATATAAATATAGAAGAAGGACTAGAAAGTATAGGTGCTTATGCCTTTTCTGTATGTAATGGCTTGATTGATGGAACGCTATATTTACCTAACAGTGTTAAAAGTATTGGAGAAGATGCGTTTTTGATGTGGGGAGGATATTCAATAGGTACTATATATTTTAATTCAGGAAATAATATAATCCCAGAAGGATCCCCATGGGGAAGCAAAGATGCAAACATAGAAAAATTAACTAATTAAATAAGAGTACGGTGATTTGTAATATAAAAGAAGTAGATTTAGAACAAAGCAATACAAAATTTTCAAGTAATTGGATATATTTGTATTGCTTTTTCTTTACTTTTCCTAATTTAAATAGTATAATTATGAAGTCAAAATTTAGTTTTAAGAGGTATAGTTATGAATAAAGAAAAACTAATAAAAATAGCGAAGAATTTTAAGATTGACGGAGAAATAATTAACATTGAAAAATGTAATAGTGGACATATTAATAAAACATATGCAGTAACGTATCAAAAAGATAATGGAGAAAAGAAAAAATATATTCTTCAATATGTAAATACCAATGTGTTTCCAGACTTACCAGAACTAATGAAAAATATTAAAAATGTAACTGAATACATGATTAATAAAGCTGAAGAAAAAGGAGAGTCAATAGATAGACTTACAATTAGAATGATAGACACAATTGATAATGATCCAAACTGTATATATCATAAAAATTGGAGAATGGAAGAATTCATAGATAATACAAAAACATATTTAACAACAGAAAATTTAGATATTCTTAGTGAAGCAGGAAGAGCAGTAGGTAAGTTTCAAAAACTTATACATAGTTTCCCAGCAGAGGAGCTATATGAAATAATACCAAAATTCCATTATACTCCAAACAGAGTTGAACAATTAAAAGAAGCACTTTCAAGCAAAGAGAATTTAAGTGAAAGAAAAGAAAGATTTGAACTTGCAAAAGATGTAATTGAATATGTAACAGATGAGAATAGATTAAACAAAACAAATATAATTGCAAAAAAACTAGAAAACAAAGAGATACCTCTTAGAGTTACACACAATGATACAAAACTTAGTAACATCCTATTCGATAAAGACACAGACAAGGCTGTATGTTTAATAGATTTAGATACAGTAATGCCAGGAGCACTAGCATACGATTTTGGAGATGGATTAAGAACAGGTATTACAACTGCAAAAGAGGATGAACAAGACTTATCTAAAATAAAAGTAGATATAGATAGATTTGAGGCATATTCTAAAGGATTTCTAAGTGAACTTAAAGATACAATAACAAAAGAAGAATTAGAAATCTTACCACTTGGAGTATGGATGATGACATATGAATGTGGTATAAGATTTTTAGCAGATTATCTAAATGGTGATACATATTTTGCAGTAGATGAAAATATAGCAAACCATAACTTAATAAGGGCAAAAGCTCAATTTGAATTAGTAAGACAAATGGAAGAACAAGAAGAACAGATGAAGGGAGTAATTGAAAAATATGGATTTTAATGAGTTAGCAGATTTAATATTTCCGAATGCAAAGGATGTTTCATATTATGAAGAAAAATATCCAGAAAGAAATTTAAAAGAAGGAGCAATGGTAACTAGGTTTGCTCCAAGTCCAACAGGATTTATACATATAGGAGGGCTATTTGGAAGTATAATAGATAGAAAATTAGCTGAGCAAACAGATGGAGTATTTATCTTAAGAGTAGAAGATACTGACCAAAAAAGAGAAATTGAAAATGGAGTTATGCAAATAGTAGATGGACTAAAAGCTTTTGATGTTATTCCAAATGAAGGTGTAGTATCTGAAACTGAAGAAATTGGTGAATATGGGCCATACAAACAAAGTGAAAGAAAAGACATATATCAGGCTTATGCTAAGAGCTTAATAAAACAAGGATTAGCATATCCATGTTTTTGTACACCTGAGGAATTAGAAGAAATAAGAGCTAAGCAAGAAGCTGCTAAAATAAGACCAGGATATTATGGAGTATGGGCAAAATATAGAACACTTCCAATAGATGAAGCAGCAGAAAGAATAAAAAATGGAGATAAATATATTGTAAGATTTAAATCTCAAGGAAGAGAAGATAGAAGAATAAAACACAAAGATAGTATAAAAGGAAATATTGAATTTCCTGAAAACGACCAAGATATAGTTATAATAAAAGCAGATGGACTTCCAACATATCATTTTGCACATGCAGTTGATGACCATCTAATGAGAGTAACACACGTAATACGTGGAGATGAATGGGTATCATCACTTCCACTTCACTTAGAACTATTTAGAGCTTTAGGATTCAAACCACCTAAATATGCACATACAGCAACAATAATGAAAGATGATAATGGAAGTAAAAGAAAAATTAGTAAAAGAAAAGACCCAGAAGCAGCAGTAAGCTATTATCATGAACAAGGAATACCATCTGATGCAGTTGTAGAATATCTATTAAATATTGCAAACTCAAGTTTCGAACCTTGGAGAAGAGCCAATAAAGATAAAGATATTAAAGAATTTGAGTTACAATTAAATAAAATGAGTGTTAGTGGAGCTGTATTTGATATGGTAAAACTTTTAGATGTTTCTAAAAATGTAATATCAAAATATAGTGCAGAAAAAATATATGAAGAGACACTAAAATGGGCAAGCAAATATGATGAAGAACTTGCAAAACTACTTAGCGAAAATAAAGAATATTCAATTAAGGTTTTAAATATAGAAAGAGGAAAAGCAAAACCTAGAAAAGATATTAGCAAATGGTCAGATGTAAAAGAAATTATTAAATACATGTATGAAGAAAAATACAGCAAAATGGATGAATATGAATTCCAAAATATAAATGACAAAGAAGAAATAAAAGACATTGTAAAATCATATATTGAAAACTATTTTGATATATCTGATGATAAGGATACATGGTTTAATAAAATGAAAGATTTATCTGAAAGCAAAGGTTATGCAAGAGAAGTAAAAGCATATAAACAGGAACCAGAAAAATATAAAGGACATGTAGGAGACATTAGTACAGTTATAAGAGTAGTACTTACAACAAAACACAATACACCAGATTTATATGAAATAATGCAAGTATTAGGAAGAGAAAATGTAATAAAAAGATTAACAAATTTTATAAATAAATTGTAATTTGTAGTTTTTGTGTTTCAGAGCTAGGAATGTTTTAATTATTGATTTCCTTGCGCAAATTCCGTTATTGAAACTGTAAACTGCTTTCGCAGTAACAGTTTCATGTAACGAAAGCTGAATTGCAACGTGGAAATAAATAATTATAAACATTTCCTAGCTCACAATAAACTTAAATAAATTATAGAAATTACAATTCGCTGAAAAGGGGAATTTATGGAATACAAAGTTGGAGATATTGTAGAACTTAAGAAACAACATCCATGTGGAAGTAAAATTTGGGAGATTACACGAGTAGGAGTAGATTTTAAGTTTAAATGTAAGCGGTTGTGAACATGTAATAACAGTAGAAAGACCAAAAGCATTGAAAATGATAAAAAAGAAACTTGAAAATACGGAGGATTAAAGTTTGAAGAAAAATATAGGCTCGAAAATTGCAAATATAATTTTTACAATAATTGTATTAGTTATATTATATAAATTATTTGGAGTATATAAAACATATTATTATAATGAATTTACTAAAGCAGAATACAATTTAGGCATTACCAAATTTACTAGAGATAATGATGTAAAATACTCATATGGTTATAGTTACAAACTAGAATCCAAAGACTTTAATGATGCAATATTCTATAAAACAATAAATGTAAAACCAAACACTCCATATAAGCTTACATGTATGGTAAAGACTGAAAACGTAGAAAGCGAAAATGGAAAGAGTAACAGTGGAGCACAAATTTCAATACTAGATACTACAGAATGCTCAGAAAGTATAACAGGAACAACTGATTGGCAAAAACTAGAATTCATATTCGATTCTAGAAACAGAGAAAGTGTTGAAATTGGATTTAGATTAGGTGGAAACAATGTAAGTAGCAAAGGTACAGCATGGTTTTCTGATTTTAAATTAGAAGAGGGTTCAAAAGATAATTCTAGTAATTGGAATATGGCTTGCTTTATAATAAAAAACTTAGACGTAAATATAGATAATCAAAACTTAAAACTTTCTATGAGTCTAAACGACATAGAAAAAGTAAAAACAAATATGAGTAGATTCAAAACATCTATTAATGATTTATCAAATAATAAAATGACAGTAGATTATGACATATATGAAATAGAAGAACCAGTAAAAACAATAACATATACAGAAGAGTATGGTTACTATTTAGATCCTTCAGATGTACAAGATTTATTAAAAGAATATATAGATAAAAAAGAGTATGATTACATATTTGTTGCGACAAAATTAGGAGATACTTATGAAAATATAGAAATACCAGTAAATGACTGGATAGGTCTGCGGAGGCATGGATTTGTATGGAATAGGATATTCAAATATAAGGCTTCCGAATGATAGCTCAAGCTATATTTATACATATAACTCAAGAATAAATACTTTCCCTGAAGAAGTATTTGTTCATGAATTCTTACATTCTCTAGAGAGAATTATGCAAGAAAGAAATTATGATATTCCAGAACTTCATGACTATAAAAAATATGGATATGAAGAAGAAAGATTAATTGGACTTAAAAATTGGTATAGAGATTATATGACATGTAGTATAGAAAAAAACGATGGAACATTAACAGGACTTGATCAAGTTATATATACACTTACTCCACCAGCAGAAAGTGATTTTAAATACAGCATAGAAAAAACATTTAATAAAGAACCTAGCAATATAATAGAGGAAACAAAAAATTTATTAGGAACAGTATTAAGAATATTTGGTATAAAATAGATAGAAGGGACAAAAATGAAAGTATCAGATTTTAAATATAATTTACCAGAAGAATTAATTGCACAAACACCAATCGCAAAAAGAGACGAATCAAGACTTATGGTGCTTAACAGAGAAAATAAAACAATAGAACATAAGATTTTTAAAGATATAATAGAATACTTAAAACCAGGAGATGTATTAGTTAGAAACAATACAAAAGTAATACCAGCAAGAATTTATGGTAAAAAAGAAACTGGTGCAAATGTGGAGTTCTTACTTCTTAATAATATCGAAGGAGATATATGGGAATCAATTGTAAGACCAGGAAACAAATTACATATTGGAACAAAAGTAATATTTGGAGATGGACTTCTTAAAGCAGAAATATTAGATATTATGCCAGGTGGAACAAGAAAAGTAAAATTTGAATACGATGGAATTTTTAATGAGATATTAGATCAAATTGGACTAATGCCACTTCCACCATATATACATGAAGAACTTAAAGAAAGAGACAGATATCAAACTGTTTATGCAAAATATCAAGGGTCAGCTGCTGCACCAACAGCCGGGCTTCATTTTACAGATGACCTTTTACAAAGGCTTGAAGAAAAAGGTGTTATTATTGCAAATGTAACACTCCATGTTGGAATAGGTACATTTAGACCAGTAAAAGAAGAGACTGTAGAAAACCATAAAATGCATTCAGAACACTTCTATATAAAACAAGAGGATGTAGATAAAATAAATAAAGCAAAAGAAGAGGGAAGAAGAGTAATTGCAGTTGGGACAACCTCATGCAGGGTATTAGAATCAATTGCAGATGAAAAGACAGGAAAAGTAAAACTAATAGAAGATGATACAAAGATATTTATTTATCCAGGATATAAATTCAAATGCATAGATGGATTAATTACTAATTTTCATCTTCCAGAATCAACACTTCTTATGCTTGTATCAGCACTAGCAGATAAAGACTTTATCATGAAAGCATATGAAGAAGCAGTAACAGAAAAGTATAGATTCTTTTCGTTCGGCGATGCAATGTTTATATCATAAATAAATTAGAATATATAAATTAGTAGAAAGAGGTAAAAATGAAGCCAGCAGTAACATATGAATTATTACATGAATGTAAACAAACAGGTGCTAGAAGAGGGGTAATACATACACCACATGGAGATATACAGACTCCTATATTTATGCCAGTAGGAACACAAGCTACTGTAAAATCAATGACACCTGAAGAATTAAAAGAAGATGTAAAAGCACAAATAATATTATCAAATACATATCATTTATATTTACGACCAGGACATGACTTAGTAAAGGAAGCAGGAGGACTTCATAATTTTATGAAATGGGACAGACCAATTTTAACTGATAGTGGTGGATTTCAAGTATTCAGCTTAGGAGACCTTCGAACTATATCAGAAGAAGGGGTAGAATTCAAATCACATTTAGATGGAAGTAAACATTTCTTTTCACCTGAAAAGGTAATGGAGATAGAAGAATATTTAGGTGCAGATATAATAATGGCATTTGATGAATGTGTAGAATATCCAGCAAGTTATGAATATACAAAACAATCAATGGAAAGAACAACAAGATGGGCAAAGCGTTGTAAGGAAGCACATACTACTACAGATAAACAAGCATTATTTGGAATTATTCAAGGAGGATTTTATGAAGATTTGCGTAAGAGATCAGCAGAAGATTTAATAGCATTAGATTTTCCAGGATATGCAATAGGCGGTATTAGCGTAGGTGAACCTAAAGAAGAATTTTTAAAAATGTTAAATTATACAGCTCCACTTATGCCAAAAGATAAGCCTAGATACCTAATGGGAGTAGGAACGCCAGATTACTTAATAGAAGCAGCAATTGCAGGAATAGATATGTGTGATTGTGTACTTCCTACTAGAATTGCAAGAAATGGAACTGCAATGACATGGAATGGAAAAGTAGTTGTAAGAAACGCTACATATGAAAGAGACTGGGGAGCATTAGACCCAGAATGTGATTGTTATACTTGCAAGAACTATAGTAGAGCATATATAAGACATTTAATAAAAACAAATGAAATTTTAGGAGTAAGATTATTATCTATACACAATTTAAGATTCTTGACTAAACTTATGGAAAGAGTTAGAATAGAAATAGAGAATGATAATTTATTAAATTTTAAAAATGAATTTTATAAAAAATATGGATATACAAAAGAGTAGGAGGAATTTATGTTACTTGATCAAGAAGTAAAAAAAGAAGAACCAAAAGGTAAAAAAATAGTTTTATTTTCATTAATTTTTTTAATCATATTATTGATATTGGTTATAGTAATGATGGTTGCTTTAGGCGGAAATCAAAAAAGACCATTAACGTTAAGTGTTAATGGAGCAAATACAGCAATAGATAATGAGTTGTTAGTATCAGATGAAAACGGAATTAATTATATATCAATAAGCAAGATTTCAAAAGTTATAGGATATGACTACTTAACAGGAGAGTACAAGCAATATAATGAAGATAATACCAATACAAAAGGATATTTAGAAAATGAAAATCAAATAATACAGTTTGAAGCTGATAATAATAAAATATACAAAACAGTTCCAACTTCTAATTTAGATTATGAAGAATATGAATTAACTAATAAAATTTTAAAAATGAATAATTTACTATATATATCATTAGATGATATAAGTATTGGATTAAATGTATCATATGCATTTTCTCAAGCAGATAATAAAATAATAATAAATACAATAGAAAGTTTAACAGATGGATACAAAACATCATTGCCAACACAGACAGATAATCAGTTTGTAGCAATAAGTGAAGAATTCAGCAATCAGAAAGCAATATCATATAATATGTTAGTAGTATCAAATGAAAATCAAAAATGGGGAGTAGTAAGCAGTCAAGATTATTCAACAATAATAGGAAATAAATATTCTAGTTTGGAATTTGTTGAAGGAGCAGGAGTATTTATTGCATCAGATGATAATAAATATGGTGTTATTAGTAAAGAACCTAATACAAAACCAATTATAGATTTAAACTATGAAGAAATAAAAGTTATAAACAATTCGCCATTATTCTACCAAGTTAAGTTAGCTGGAAAATATGGTATAATAGATGGAAATGGAAAGCCTATAATAAATAATGATTACGATAGTATGGGATATGATTCTCAAAGTAATGTAGAACAATCAGTATTAGTGATAGAAGGATTTGGTAAGAATAAACAAAATCTATTAGTTGTCTCTAAACAAGGAAAATATGGTTTAATAAATTTAGATGATGGGAAATCAGTAGGAGATTGTATACTAGATAAAATATATGCAAAAAATGAAAATGGAGAAACAAAGTACTATATACAATTACAAGAGCAAGAATTTACATTAGATGCTTATATAGATAGTGTAAATACAACGACAGTAAATGTTGGATAATATAAATAAGAGTATTAAAAAAGGATTTTAGGAACTGACCTAAAATCCTTTTTAGTTTTACATTTGTTGTTCGCCAGGTATAAAGTAATCAATTACACCATAAATTAATGCACCAATAATTGCAGCCATCCAAGATATAGAGTAACCAGCTACAAAATATTGTGTAACATAAAGTACAGCAACAGATAATACAAAACCTACAAAACCTTTTCCAAATGGACTAGCATGAAGACCAGTAAATTTTACTATTAAATAGTCTAATATAGTAAGAACAACAGCCGCTACAGCAAGAGACCATATGTTATTGATTTGGAATCCTGGTGTAAAGAATGCTGTGATTGCAAGAATTACAGCAGCAGCTACTAATCTACCTACTATTTGCCATACTGTACTTACTCCATTTGAAGTTTGGGCATTAGCTTGATGATTATTTTCTGACATTTGAAAAACCTCCTAACTTAAATATATATATTTAATTTTGCTTTGGATTTTAAGCATTTGTATTTATTATTTACTATTTGATAATAAATATTCAAAAAAATTTTTAATAATGTTTTTAAGAATATTTTAAACAGATTTTGTGCAAAATATTACTAAAATTTATATAAACGGTTTAAAAAATTAAATTTAAATAGATTAGGAGAATATAAATGATCAATATATTTATAAGAGTATTAATATTATACATATTAGTATTAGTAATTATGAGATTAATGGGAAAAAGAGAGATACGGACAAATGCAACCATTTGAACTAGTTATTGCAATTATGATTGCAGACTTAGCATCAGTTCCAATGAGCGATACAGGAATACCAATTACAAATGGTATAATACCTATTTTAGCCCTTTTATTTATTCAACTAATAATAGCAATTATTAATTTAAAAAGTATATGGGGAAGAAAAATAATATGTGGAATGCCATCTATACTAATATATAGAGGAAGAATTGATGAGAAAATAATGAAAAAAGAAAAGTTTACAATAAATGAATTACAGGAAAGATTAAGGCAAAATAACGTATTTAATATAGGAGATGTTGAATATGCAATTTTGGAAACGAGTGGACAATTAACAGTAATTCAAAAGCCAGAAAAAAGAAATACTATTCCAGAAGACTTTGGAATAACACCTGAATATGAAGGAATACCGTACGATTTAGTAATTGATGGAAAAGTAATGCATGAAAACTTAAAAGCAATAGGAAGAGACTATAACTGGCTTATAAAGCAAACAGAAAAATTTAAAATGAAGCCAGAAGAAGCTCTAGTTGTAACATATGATGGAAAAGGACAAATATTCTGTCAGGAAAAAGAGGGGAAGAAATGAAACAAGTTATAATAATTATAATAGTTTTAATAATTATATTTGGTGGAGCATGGTACACACAAAACTTTTTAAACGAAACAAGTGACACATTAGTAAGCAGACTAGAAAATTTAAAAACAGATTTAGAAACAGGAAGTGTGGATGAAAATAGATTGAAAGAAGAAACTGATGAAATATATGGGGAATGGGAAGACATTAATGAAAAATGGTCAGTTATTGTTTTACATGATGAAATTGATCTGATAGAAACATCATTAATAAGGATGAAATCTAAAATAAAAATAGGAGAAATAGATGAAAGCATGGAAGACATAGATACATCAATTTTTCTATTAAAACATATTAAAGAAAAAGAAAAAACAAGCTTAAAGAATATTTTTTAGGGACACTCCAGAGTGCACAGCAGTCCCAATGCGACATTTTGTCGCATTGGGACGCACCCTCGTTTAAATTAAATCTTTCATATTATATAATTCAGCATTTTGGTCAACTAAGAATTTAGCAGCTTTTAAAGCACCATCTGCAAAGATACTTCTAGATGTAACTGTATGAGTTATTTCTAATTTCTCATTTTCACCTAAAAACATAACAGTATGTTTTCCAACTTCTGTTCCGCCTCTTATAGAATGAATACCTATTTCATTATCAGGTCTTTTTTGCCTTACGCTATGTCTATTATATTGATAATCTTTTCTATTATGTAGAGCTTCATTAATGCTGTCAGCAAGTATTAGAGCTGTACCACTAGGCGCATCTAATTTATTCCTATGATGTGTTTCAATAATTTCTATATCTGAACGTTTAAGCTGTGTTGCAAGTTTTGCTACAATATCAGCCATTATATTAATTTCATATGACATATTACCTGAACGGAAAATAGGAATTAGCTTTGAATATTCTACTATAGTATGTATTTGCTCATCACTAAAACCAGTAGTAGAAATAACGGCAGGTATTTTTTTATCTTTAGCAAATTCTAAGATATTCATACTAGCTTCAGGAACAGAGAAATCTATTATAACATCAGGAATTTCCTTAACAGAATTAACATCTGTATATATAGGAAAATCAGTTTCCTTGTCATTAAATTTATCTACCCCACAGCAAACTTCAAAATCATTTGATGAAATTACTTGCTTTAGGACTTCTTGTCCCATTCTACCATTTATTCCATTTATTAGTACTTTTATCATTATATTACACCTCTTTTAAAATTGTAATTTGTATATGTTATTTACGTTTATTGTGAGATAGGAAATGTTTATAATTATTTATTTCTGCGTTGCAATCCAGCTTTCGTTACATGAAATTGTTACTGCGAAAGCAGTTTACAGTTTCAGTAACGGAATTTGCGCAAGGAAATCAATAATTAAAACATTCCTATCTCTGAAACACAAAACCTATAAATTAAAATTTACTTTACTTTTATTCCATAACTAATCATTTCAGTTTTTAATTTCTCTTTACCTGCATCACTCATCTCAATTAAAGGTAAACGAGGAGTCCCTACATTAAATCCCATCATATTGCAAGCAGCTTTAACTGGAATAGGATTAACTTCTGAGAATAGAGTAGATGTTAATTTTAATGTATCTAGCTGTAATCTAGTTGCTTCTTTAATATTTCCGTTAAAGAAGTTTTCTACCATATTATGCATATCTTTAGGAATAAGATGTGAAACAACAGATATTACTCCTAAACCTCCAAGTGAAAGAATTGGTAAAACTTGATCATCATTACCAGAATATATAGCAAGATTATCTTTGCATAAATTTGCAATTTCAGCAATTTGAGATATGTTTCCACTTGCTTCTTTTATTGCAACTATGTTTTCAACTTTAGAAAGTTCTAAACAAGTAGCTGGAGTAATATTTAAGCCTGTTCTACTAGGTACATTGTATAAAACAACAGGAATACTAATAGATTCAGCAATTGCTTTATAATGTGCAATTAATCCTGCTTGTGTAGTCTTATTATAATATGGTGTAACTACAAGTACTGCATCAGCGCCTACACTTTCTGCATACTTAGACATTTCAATTGCAGATTTTGTACAGTTTCCACCAGTACCAGCAATTATTGGAATTCTTTTTGCAGCCACATCAATTGCAAATTTAATAGTTTCTTTCTTTTCTTCTGTAGTCATTGTTGATGACTCTCCAGTAGTACCACAAACTATGATACTATCAACACCTTCCGAAATTTGAAATTCAATCATTTTTCTGAATTCTTCAAAATTAACACCATCTTCGGTAAACGGTGTAATTATAGCTGTTCCACAGCCTTTAAAAATAACTTTTTTCATAAATTTTCACTCCCTAAGAGTTTATAATAAAAATAAAAAACATAATTATATTTTTCACTCCTATATTATATTACAAAAGTATAAAAAAAGAAATGACTTTATGCCATTTCTATTAATTTTTCTACAATTTGTATTGCATTACTAGCAGCACCTTTTCTAATGTTATCTGCAACCACCCAAATATTTATTCCATAACGTACACTATAATCTCTTCTAATTCTTCCAACATATACTTCATCATGACCGTTTGCATTTTGTGCAAGTGGATATATATTATTACTTGGGTCATCTTCTAAAATAATACCAGGGCTATTTTTTAATAATTCTTTTAATTCATCTAAGTCAAAATCATTTTCAAATTCAATATTTATAGATTCGCTATGAGAGTTAAGTACAGGTACTCTAACTGTTGTTGCAGTAACTTTTAGATCTGGTTTTCCGAGAATTTTTCTAGTTTCATTAATCATTTTGATTTCTTCCTTAGTATAACCATCATCTTCAAATATATCTATATGTGGTAGGCAGTTATTTACAATAGGATGTGGGAACTTTTTAGGTGGTAAACCTTTAAGTCCATTTTGTAAATCATCAACACCATTTTTACCAGCACCAGATACTGCTTGATATGTTGAATATACAATTCTTTTAATTGTATATTTGTCATCTAATGGTTTTAGAGGAACAACAGCCTGAATTGTTGAACAGTTAGGATTTGCAATAATACCTTTGTTCCATTTTATATCATCTGGGTTAACTTCAGGGACTACTAATGGAACAGCTTTATCCATTCTAAAAGCACTACTATTATCTACAACGATACATCCTTTTGAAGCTGCAATAGGAGAATATTTTTTAGAAGTTTCTCCGCCAGCTGAAAAAATAGCAAAATCAAAACCTTCATCAAATGAATTTTCATTAAGTTCACGAACAGTATATTCTTTTCCTAAAAATTCAAGTTCTGTTCCAGCTGATTTTGAAGAAGCAAAAAAAACATATTCAGAAATAGGTAAGTTCTTTTCTGCTAATACTTCACGTGCAGTTCTACCAACCAAACCAGTTGCACCGACTAATGCTAATTTATATTTTTTCATAAGATTCACTCCTTAAGAGTAATTAATATAACAAAAAGCTAATTAACTTTTTATCTATTAATTATATTCTATAACTTAGAAAAAGGAAACAGAAAATTAATAAATATGTGTAGATTTAATAATAAAGATTGACAATAATATAAATAGTAAGTATAATATTTACAATATGTTATCAAGAGTGGACGAGAGAACCGGCTTTATAACTCCACAGCAACCTGTTATATACAAGGTGCTAATACCGGCAAAGCAAAGTGCTTTGAGTGATGATTCAAATAGAGAAAATCATAAAGACTTTGCGAAGAATGCAAGGTTTTTTTCATACATAAAACATTTTGTTAAAATTTGAAACATAAAAAGAAAGGAAGAGGATAATTATGAAAAAATATTTTTTTACATCTGAAAGTGTAACAGAAGGACATCCAGATAAAGTGTGTGACCTTATTTCAGATAGTATTTTAGATGAATGTTTAAAACAAGATAAATATTCAAGAGTTGCAATAGAAACATTTGCATCAAAGAACTTAATTAATATTGCAGGACAACTTACTACAAATGCTAAAATTAATGTAGAGGACATTGCAAGAAATGTATTAAAAGAAATAGGTTATGATAATGAGGAGACAGATATAGATTATAGGACATGCAAGGTTGAAACAAACATAACAAAACAGAGCTCAGACATAGCAATGGGAGTAGATGTTGGAGGAGCAGGAGACCAAGGAATTATGTTTGGATATGCTTCTGATGAAACTAAAGAACTTATGCCTTTTGCAATAGCTATGGCGCATAAACTTGCAAAAAGACTTACAGAAGTAAGAAAAAATAAAGAAATAGATTACTTAAGACCAGATGGAAAAACACAAGTTACAGTAGAATATGAAGATGATATTCCAAAAAGAATAGATGCAATACTTATATCTAATCAACACTTAGATACAGTAGACTTAGATACTATGAAAAAAGATATAACAGAAAAAGTAATATATAAAGTTATAGACAAGAAATATATTGATGAAAACACAAAGATATATGTTAATCCAACAGGAAGATTTGTAATAGGAGGACCACTTGGAGATACAGGATTAACAGGAAGAAAAATAATTGTAGATACTTATGGAGGATATGCAAAACATGGTGGAGGAGCATTCTCAGGAAAAGATGCAAGTAAAGTAGATAGAAGTAGCACATATATGCTAAGGCATATTGCAAAATCAGTAGTTGCAAGTGAGTTTGCTAAAAAATGTGAACTTCAAGTATCTTATGCTATAGGAATGAAAGAGCCTTTATCTATATTTATTAATACATTTGGAACTAATACTATTCCAGAAGAAGAAATAATAGAAAGAATCAAAGAAAGATTTGATCTAACTCCAAATGGAATAATAGAATACTTGGAATTAAGAGAACCAATATATACAAAAACAACAAATTATGGGCACTTCGGTGATAAAGATTTGCCTTGGGAGAAAGTAGTTAAATTATGATGGTGAAAAAGGGGACAGACCCCTTTTTCACCAAACGTAACAATAATTAAATCAAAAACATATAATATCCTAAAGTAGGAGAGGATTATATGTTAGACTTTATTATAAATGCTGTAATTTGGGTATTAGCATTGTATGGATTAATAGAGATTATAAAAACAATATATTACATATGTACATGTACTAATTTAGAATCAGATGGTATATATTTCATAATTGCAGTAAAAAATCAAGAAGAAAAAATTGAAGGATTTATGCGTTCTATATTATTTAGAATACTATATGGTAAAGAAGATTGTGTGAAAAATGTAATAATAACTGACTTAGGGTCTACTGATAAAACTAAAGAAATAGCACACAAACTTGAAGAAGATTATAAATTTATAAGTCTTGTGGATTGGAAAACTTGTAAAGATTTAATTGATAATATGGATAAAAAATAATTTACATATAGATTCTTTTGTGATATATAATTATTAAGAATAATAGATAGGAGAAGTACTTTGGAGATAAAAGGACAGATTTCTGAAATTATATATCAAAACGAAGTAAATAGTTACACAATAGCAGAGTTTGAAACAGATGAAGAATTAACAACAATAGTAGGCTATCTACCTTTTATAAACAAGGGAGATAGCCTTAAATTAGTTGGCAGTTTTGTAAATCATCCAGACTATGGAAGACAATTTAAAATTCAGACATTTGAAAAAACAATGCCTGAAACATTAGAAGCTTTAGAGAGATACTTAGCAGGTGGTGTTATAAAGGGCGTAGGTCCTGCAACTGCAAAAAGAATAGTTGATAATTTTAAAGAAGAAACAATATCTGTTTTAAAATTTGAACCATATAAATTAGCAAATGTAAAAGGAATAACAAAAACTAAAGCGATAGAAATAGCAGATGAGTTTAATGAGAAGTGGGAATTATGGCAGATAGTAGGATTTTTAGAAAGGTTTGGAATTGCTAATCAAAATAGTAAAAAAGTATATGAAGCCCTGGGAAAAGAAGCTATATCTAAGATAGAAGAAAATCCATATATATTAATTGATATAACTTATGGAGTAGATTTTAAAAAGATAGATAAAATGGCAATGGAATTAGGAATATCAAAAGATAATTCAAAAAGAATAGAAAGTGCTATAAAATATAGTTTAATAATTGCAAGCAATAATGGAAACGCTTGTGTTATATATGAGAACTTAGTTAAATTTGTAGCAGATTTATTAGGAATAACTGAAGAGCAAATAGAAGAAGAAATAATAAATTTAAAAGCAACTGAAAATATTTATTTAGAAGAAAGAGAAGAAAAAGAGTGGGTATACTTAAATAATTTCTATGTAGTAGAAAAAAACATAGCAGATAAACTAATTGCATTAGATGAGACTAAGAATATAAAAAAGATAAAGAACTTTAAATCTGAGTTAGAAAAAGCCCAAGAAAAACAAGATATAATTCTATCAGCAGAACAAAAAGAGGCAGTGAAAGCAGTAAATGATAATAATGTATGTATAATTACAGGAGGACCTGGAACAGGTAAAACAACAATAATAAAAAGTATAATAGATATTTATAAAACAAGAAAAATGAAAGTAGTTTTGTGTGCTCCTACAGGAAGAGCAGCAAAAAGAATGCAAGAACAATCAGGAGAAGAAGCAACAACAATACACAGATTATTAGAAATTAGAAAACTAGATGACCAGGAAGACTATTTATCATTAGATTACCCTATAACTCCAATAGATGCTGATGTAGTGATAATTGATGAAATGTCTATGGTAGATATGTTTTTAATGAATCATATTTTAAAAGCAATTTACTTGGGAACAAAGTTAATATTAGTTGGAGATATAAACCAGCTTCCGTCAGTAGGACCAGGTAATGTATTGCAAGATATCATTGAATCACAAAGCATTACAACTATAGAGTTAAATAAAATATTTAGACAAGCTGCTAAAAGTAAAATTATAACTAATGCGCATAGAGTAAACAACGGAGAAAGCTTTATTGGAACAGAAGATAATGAAGATAAACTAAATGACTTTTTCTTCATAAATGAGATGTCGCAAGAAAAGGTTTTAAGTGATGTTATTTCACTATGTTCAGGTAGACTTAAAAACTATGGCAACTATGACTTTTTCAAGAATATACAAGTACTTACACCAACTAAAAAGGGAATGCTTGGAACAAAAGAATTAAATAAACAGCTTCAAAATGTATTGAATCCAAATCAAGGTATTGAAAAACAACATGGCGATAGAATTTTCAGACCAGGCGACAGAGTTATGCAAGTAAAGAACAATTATGATATCTATTGGGAAAAAGAAATAGATGGTAAAATAGAAGCGGGTTCTGGAATTTTTAATGGAGAGCTTGGTAAGATAAAATCAATTGATGAAGATGAAAAACAGATAGAAGTGTACTTTGATGATGAAAAAATTGCTTGGTATGATTTTAATAATTTAGATGAATTGGAGCATAGTTATAGTATAACGATACACAAATCTCAACGGAAGTGAATTTGATGTTGTAATACTTACTATTCCTCAAAGTTCACCGATGTTACTTACAAGAAACTTATTATATACAGCGCTAACTCGTGCAAAAGAACTTTTAATTGTTGTAAGTAACAAAAATATTATAGAGTTTATGATACAAAATACAGATATAAAGAAGAGAAATACTGGACTTAAATATAAATTAGAAAAGTAAATGAAGAGGAGCAATAAATGTTAGATTTAAACAAAGATGTAAAGTTCATAAAAGGAGTAGGACCTGCAAGGGCAAAACTTTTAAATACTTTAGGAATATTTACTTTAGAAGATTTAATAACGTATTTTCCAAGAGACTATGAAGATAGAGGTAAGCCAAGAAGTATTGCAGAGCTAGAGGATGGAGAAGAAGCCCTTATTGAAGCTATATGTACTTCTAAAATAATGGAAAAAAGAATAAGAAAAAACATGGTCATATACAAATTATCTGTACGAGATGAGACAGGTATATGCCAAATTACTTGGTTTAATCAAAAGTACTTGAAGAATAGATTTAGCGTAGGACAAACCTATAAGTTCTATGGAAAAGTAAAAAAGAGAATTCGGATTTATTGAAATGAATTCACCAGTTTTTGACAGTGAAAGTACAAATAGAAATACTGGTAAAATAATTCCACTATATCCTCTTACATATAATTTATCACAAAATGTAATAAGACAAGTTATAGAAAACGGATTAAAAGAGGTAAATGAAGAATTAGAAGAAACATTACCTAATTATATATTAGATGAATATAGATTAAATGATATAAATAAATCAATACATAATATACATTTTCCAAAGAGTTTTGAAGAATACAATAAAGCAAAAAAAAGATTAGTGTTTGAAGAACTATTAATAATGCAACTAGCTCTTCTTAATTTAAAAACTAAATATAGTGTTAATAAAAAGGGAATTGAGTTTAATAAAGATGTTAAGATGCAAGATGTAATTGAAAAGTTACCATTTAATCTTACAAAAGCACAAACAAGAGTATTAGAAGAAATAGATAAAGATATGGAATCTGATAGCCCTATGAATAGATTACTTCAAGGTGATGTGGGATCTGGAAAAACAGCAGTTTCGATAGTAGCGGCATATAAAGCAGTAAAATCAGGATATCAGGTAGCTGTAATGGCACCAACAGCAATCTTAAGTAAGCAACATTTAAAGAATTTTCAGAATATATTATCTGAATTTGATATTAAATGTGAATTGCTAGTAAGTGGAATCTCTAAGAAACAAAAAGAAGCTATACTTGAAAGACTACAAAATGGAGAAATAGATATATTAATAGGAACACATAGCTTATTAGAAGAAAATGTTGTATTTAAAAATTTAGGACTTGCTATAACTGATGAACAACATAGATTTGGAGTAAGGCAAAGAACTACAATTAATAGCAAAGGTGAGAGTCCAGATGTACTAGTTATGACTGCAACTCCAATACCAAGAACTTTAGCACTTATTCTTTATGGAGATTTAGATATTTCAATAATAGATGAGCTTCCGCCAAATAGAAAAAAGATAGATACATTTGCAGTAACTAAAGGAATGGAAGACAGAGTAAATAATTTTATAAAAAAACAGTTAGATGAAGGAAGACAATGCTATATTGTATGCCCATTAGTGGAAGAATCAGAAGAAATAGATGCAAAATCTGTATTAGAATTATTTGAAAAGTACAAAGAAGTATTTAACCGGATATAGTGTAGAATACTTGCATGGCAAACTAAAACCTAAAGAAAAAGATGAAATAATGGAGAGTTTTAAAGAAGGTAAAATACAGATTTTAATTTCTACAACAGTAATAGAGGTTGGAGTAGATGTTCCAAATAGCAATATAATGGTAATAGAAAATGCAGAAAGATTTGGACTTGCAACACTGCACCAGTTAAGAGGAAGAGTAGGACGTCGGAGAATATAAATCATATTGTATATTGAAATATCAAGGCAATTCACAAAATATAAAACAAAGAATGAAGGTTATGACAGAAACTAATAATGGCTTTATAATATCTGAGAAGGACTTGGAGCTAAGAGGTTCAGGAGAATTCTTTGGAACAAGACAGCATGGACTTCCAGAACTTAAAATTGCAAACTTATTTGAGGATATAGAAATGTTAAAATCAGTTCAAAGTGTAGCGATAAAAATCATGGAAGATGATCCTAATTTAGAAAAAGAAAAAAACATGCAGTTAAGAAAACAAGTTGAAAATAAGTTTAAAGATAGAATTGAAATATAGAAAACAGGACTAGAATTAAGTCCTAGTCCTGTCCATGTCTAACCACCCTGAATGCAAATTTTATTATCAAGTAAAGAAATTATTAAGAAAGATTCTCTATTTGAATTTAAAATCTCCAGAGCTGTTTTAGGCATAGTTATTCTTCCTCTTTGATCCAATTTTCTTATTGCAATTACTTTATCTAAAGGAGTTACGTTCTTGCAATTTATTAAGAAAATTTTATTCGATCCGCCATAACAAAATGCCATTTCATAATGATCTGAAATTAATATTGTATGTCGGAATTCAGGAGGAATAGAAAGCCTATTATGGTTGTCCAATCTCGACATGTTATAACCCCTCCAATTAAATGAGATTGACATAATTTTAACATAAGATATAAAAAAATGCAAATTTATATAGAAAGGAGTAATAAAATGGAACAAATAAAAATAGGAAAGGTATATAGACATTTTAAAGGTAACTATTATTTTGTAGAAGATGTAGCTTTAGATTCTGAGACAAAAGAAAGAGTTGTTATATACAAACCAATATATGACAGAAATGATTCTCAGATTTGGGTAAGAAGAGAAGCGATGTTTCTAGAAGAAATAGATGCATCTAGAGATGATAACATCACAGGTCAAAAGTATAGGTTTGAACTAGTAGAAGATTTAGAAAAAGATTATACAAAATAATAAATATAAAAGTTAAGGGAGCTCTGTTGAGCTCCCTTTTCCCGAGTGGGTGACCGTATTCTAATTTTCATGATTTTGAATCTCACTTTTCCATTACGTTTAATTACTTAATTGTTAGAAGTTATAATGAGTACCATTTATTATTCGGCTTGGTCGCTACATCATAACAGCTGTGAACGCAGCTGGCGCTGTTGTAAGAGAAATATTGATATGATGTCTATCAATAGGTTTACCTCTGCAACGTTTCATATTGAGTACCTCCTTTAAAATTTTATAAAAATCATTAAATTTATTAAATTTTAAATTTGGTAGTTATGTCGGCGCCCGAATCATGTAGTACAATCTACGACACTCCTTTCATAAAAATCTAAATATGCATCATATTCAGATCTCGATAAAGAAAAACTTTATCAAAGATGATATAATTATAGCACGTGATTATGTAAAACGCAATACATAAGTTAAATATTTTATGAATTATGGAATAAATAACCTTAATTTTTCTAACAATAAGAATGAAAGAGAGGTTTTTTTATGATTAATTTTAATACAGATATGGCTGATGAAAGAAGAGATATTTTTAAGAAAGCAAATAAATTAGAGGAGATACCTGGAATTGAAACTGAAAGTATAGATGAAGGAGACAATATAAAAACAAATAGAGTGAAAATTATAGATAAACAAGGAGAAGAAGCAATTGGTAAACCAATTGGCACATATATTACAATTGATATAAAAGATTTAAAAATTGCAGAAGAACAAGAGATACAAAAAGCATCAGAAATAGTTACAAAGGAATTAAAAGAATTGATAAATAAGCATATAGATAAAGAAGGAGATGTATTAGTAGTAGGGCTTGGCAATATATATGTAACACCTGATTCACTTCGGGCCAAAGGTAGTTAATGAAATTGATATTACAAGACATTTAATAAAATATGCACCACAGTATCTAGAAGAAAATGCAAGACCTGTAAGTGCAATTGCACCAGGTGTACTTGGAACAACTGGAATAGAAACAATGGAAGTGATTAAAGGTATAGTGGATAATATTAAGCCAAAACTAATAATAGTTATAGATAGTTTAGCATCAAAAAGTATAGAAAGAATAAGTAGTACTGTTCAATTATCAGATACAGGTATAGTGCCAGGAGCGGGTGTAGGGAATAAGAGAGATGAGATAAGTGAAAATACTTTAGGCATTCCTGTAATTGCGATTGGAGTGCCAATGGTAGTGGACGCAGCAACAATTGCAGCAGATAGTATAGATATATTTATTGAAAAATTACAAGATGAAGGAAATTCTAATGAATATTTAAATAAGCTAAGAGATGAAGATAAATATAGTGTTATAAGAGAGGCATTAATACCAAAGGAATATAACTTAATAGTAACACCAAAAGAAGTAGATGATTTAATAGAAAATATGAAGGATGTAGTAGCAAGAGGAATAAACTTTTCATTATAAATTAAAATTACTTAATCAAATGAATCCCATAAATTAGTAATAAGTGAATAGGATAGAATAAATATAGTAAATACTTAGTATCTTTGCCTTTTTTACCATTATATAATGAAATAAATATTACAGGTATAAGAGTAGCAAAAAATAAGTATAAATATTGATAATAAAAACCATATTTCAAAATAGGTATTAGATAATGTATTATAGTAGCTAATACAAATGCAATTGAAGATTTTATATTACTATTTTTGAATATATAAAATAGAAGAATAATTGCAACACCATAAAAACCATAATCACAATGAGTAAACTCTGCAATAAATCCAATTAGTATAGATACAATTATTGAAAGAGATTTGTATTTAGATTTATGATATATGTATATACATGCTATTCCTAATAATAGTGTAAAGAATATATTTAAATAGAAATCAGTAGAAAGTAATGAGTGGAAAAGCATAAAAGGAATTTGTGAAATAAGGGCAAATATAAATAATCTAAAAACATATTTTTTTAGATTTCTAGTATGTATATAACCTTCTGATATTTGAAATGCAAATATAGGAAAAGCTATACGACCAATATAATTAAAATAAGAAAAATGACCAAAGATAGCATATCCTATGTGATCTATAAACATTGTTATAATTGCAATTATTTTTAAAACGAATGAACTCATAATTATCTCCAATAAAAATTAAATTATTATTAATAATTATATAGTATAAATGCAATATAAGTAAAGAGGATTTTAGAGTAGTTTCTAAAATCCTAAATTTTTTATGTTTTAATTTTTTCTAATCTATAAATTTTGCAAATATTGCAGTCATTACATAAATATACTCTATCATCAAATACTAATTTTAAAGTATTAATAAACTCATCTTGAATTCCATCAACTAAATGAATATAAATTCTCTGAGGTAGGAGTGTAAGTAAAGTATTAAGAGTATAGTCATTTGATGAGAAAGTTATATCTGATAGATATTTGCTATTTAATATACTATCATCTAAATCTATTATTCTTTTAGTTTCATCAAGTAATGTAGATTCTTCATTTTGATATATTAAATGCACATCTGTTGTTCCACAATCTTTAGAATTAATATAGCATTTAAGTAAATCGATAAACTCAGTATATTCTCTATCGATAACAAATTTATTTACTGCCATATCTACGATATAGTCAATAATCTTAATATAATCATTTATTCTAAAATTAACAAAGCCATCAAGTATTGCAGATTTATTATTGGAGAAATATTCAATACAAGAAATATTTATAGAATCTTTTCTGATGTAACTTTCTATTAGTTCGTTATTATATAGATAATTATTTACTATATCAAGGATTTTTCTTTGCTCGATATCAGTAAAGTAAAAGTAGTTAGAGCTTATAATATGTCTGATAATATCCTTTTCATAAAATTCTATAATTGTAGAAGAAAGTATATTAGAGAAGATTTTATAAAAAGAGTCTAAGTCTTTGCCTTTATAATGTACAATAAAATTATTATAAAATTTAAATTGTAATTTAGATATATATAAATCTTCTAATTCTACATCTTCAAATTTATTTAGCAGATAATCAACAACTCGATTATTATTTGTTTTAATACAAAATGATTTAAGCACAAAAATTCTCCTTCCCAATATATGTTAGTATCTACTAAAAACTCATTAGATATACATATTTTATTCTTGGAAAAGAGAATATGAAACTTGTATAGATATAAAATTAATAATAAATCATATAATCAATATCTGGAAAGATTTTATCTTTCTTAGATATATCTTTTAAAAACTCTTCATCTATATTGTCATTTTTTAATTGTTCATATAAAGCAGTAAATCTGCCAATATGGTCTTTAATTCTTTTTTTTGCATAATCAACCATAGTTCCATTTGTAATGATAAACAACCAATCACTACTTTGAGCAAGTAGTAATTCTCTTGCACATTGATTAAGAGCTTTCTTTTTTAATTCTTTTGCATTTGGAAAAAGATGTGCAAGTTCACACATTTTATCTCCTGCAACATGAAGATGTTTATGTACATAATCATTAGTAGGGTTAAGCCACACTTCGCTATATCCATTTGCGCCCCAACTTGATCTGCAAGGAGAAGAAACCTGCATTTGTGGGAACTTATCAATATATTCACCTGGTGTGATTAATTTAAAGTTACAATCATCATAATAGATTTTCTTAAACAATATATATAACCAATATGGACCTTCATACCACCAATGTCCGTAAAGCTCTGCATCATAAGGACATACAACAATTGGAGGAGTATCCATTAAATTAGAAAGTTCATTAATTTGATTTGTTCTAGAATCTAGAAAGTGACCTGCTTGTTTTTCAGCCGAATCCATAGCCCATTGTACGTTATAGTAATCTTTAAATTCAGTTTTTCCTGTTATTCTATGATATTTAATACCTGTATTTACACGTACTCCATTTTTTGCTATGTATGGCTTGATATATTCGTAATCAGCATCATAACCAATATCACGATAAAATTCTCTATAATTAAAATCTCCGGGATAACCACATATTGAACTCCAAACCTGTTTAGAACTTTCGATATCACGACCAAAAGCAATAACGCCTTCAGGTGAAACTATCGGAGCAAAAGTTCCATAAATAGGAGTAGGGTCAGCATAAAGTATTCCATGTGATTCTGTTATAATGTATTCAATACCAAATTCTTTTAAGTATTTATCAG
>CAOJKK010000003.1 GCA_948437895.1 uncultured Clostridium sp. | reverse complement strand
TTTAATACTGTTGATCCAGACTCTAATGTTCCTGAATAAACTCTAAAGAAACATAGTTTTCCAACGAATGGGTCTGTTGCAATTTTAAATGCTAAAGCTGCAAAAGGTTCTGTATCTGATGTTTTTCTTTCTGTTTCTTCTCCATCTATTGTTACACCTTTTATATGTGGTATATCAAGTGGTGATGGCATGAATTCTACTATATAGTTTAATAATTCTTGAACACCTTTATTTTTATATGATGAACCACAGCAAACTGGTACTATTTTATTTGCTATTGTACCAATTCTTAATCCTTTTTTGATTTCTTCCTCAGATAATTCTCCTTCATCTAAGTATTTCATCATTAATTCATCATCTTGTTCTGCAGCAGCTTCTATCATTTCATTTCTGAATTTTTCTGCAGCTTCTTTTAATTCTTCTGGAATTTCTGTTTCTTCAATAACTTTTCCTAAATCATCTTTATGAATAAATGCTTTCATTTTAATTAAATCAACTATTCCTTGGAATTCATCTTCTTTTCCAACTGGTATTTCTACTGGAATAGCATTTGCATTTAATCTGTCTCTCATTTGATCTACACAAGCGTAAAAATCTGCTCCTGTAGTATCCATTTTATTTACATATGCCATTCTTGGTACATGATAGTTGTCAGCTTGTCTCCAAACTGTTTCTGATTGTGGTTGTACTCCACCTTTTGCACAGAATACTGTAACTGATCCATCTAATACTCTTAAAGATCTCTCAACTTCTACAGTAAAGTCAACGTGACCTGGTGTATCAATTATATTGATTCTATGGTTTAACCAGCTACATGTTGTAGCAGCAGAAGTAATTGTAATACCTCTTTCTTGCTCTTGTGCCATCCAGTCCATTGTTGCTTCACCTTCATGTGTTTCACCTATTTTATGGTTAACACCTGTGTAGAAAAGAATTCTTTCAGTTGTTGTTGTTTTTCCTGCATCGATGTGAGCCATTATTCCTATATTTCTTGTTCTCTCTAACGGAAATGCTCTACCTGCCATTTTTTCTCCTCCTAAAATTTAATTTTACCATTTGTAATGTGCGAAAGCTTTATTAGCTTCTGCCATTCTATGCATTTCTTCTTTTTTCTTGAATGATCCACCTGTGCTGTTTAATGCATCTAATATTTCATTAGCTAATTTTTCAGCCATAGTTTTCTCATGTCTATTTCTAGCATAGTTTACTAACCATCTTAATCCTAAAGTTTGTCTTCTTTCTGCTCTAATTTCGATTGGAACTTGGTATGTAGCTCCACCGATTCTTCTTGCTTTAACTTCAAGAACTGGCATAATATTGTTTAATGCTGCTTCAAAAACTTCTAATGCATCTTTTCCTTCTTTTTCTTTTATGATATCAAATGCATCATATACTATTTTTTGAGCAACTGTCTTTTTACCATCTAACATAATATTGTTTACTAATTTTGTAACAACTTTGCTATTATATATTGGATCTGGTAAAACTTCTCTTTTTGCTATATATCCTCTTCTTGGCACTATTCTTCACTCCTTTTTATAAATTTTGCTAGATATTTATGAAAATATCTAAAGTTACTCTGGAAAGATTTCCACTTTCCCGTATAGCGCTTATAAATTTATATCTCTTTATTAGCACTATTTTTTATTTCATTCTAAGCTTTTGGTTTTTTAGCTCCGTATTTAGATCTAGCTTGCATTCTATCTTTAACACCAGCTGTATCTAATGTACCTCTTATAATGTGGTATCTAACACCAGGGATATCTTTTACCCTTCCACCTCTAATTAATACAACACTATGTTCTTGTAAGTTATGACCTATACCTGGAATATATGATGTTACTTCATATCCATTAGAAAGTCTAACTCTGGCAACTTTTCTTAAAGCTGAGTTTGGTTTTTTAGGTGTTACTGTTTTAACTACTGTACAAACTCCTCTTTTTTGTGGTGCTCTGTTATTTGTTTGTCTATTTAATTTTGAGTTAAATCCTTTTTGTAGAGCTGGAGCTGTTGATTTTGCTTTAGTAGTTTTTCTTCCTTTTCTTACTAATTGGTTAATTGTTGGCACTTGATTTTCACCTCCTACTTTTTTGTACTTAAAAGTGCTAATTTCTTTTAAACACTAACGCGTTATATTCTATCATTCTGTTCTAGTTTTGTCAATACTTTTTTCCTATTTTTTCTAGGGAAATAAGTATTCTAGTATAATTAAAAATACTTTGTATATCAAGTATGTTATTTGTTAGATTCATTTCTCTTTTGATTTATGTGAACATATGTGGTATAATTATAGTTAAGATATTTTATTTGGTGGTAATAATATCTAAAAAATTATGAAAGAAGGAAAAAATATGAAAGAAAGATTGTGCGATATTTTAAATGCACAAGTTCAGCGGCCTAAGTCCAAAGAGTTAGAAAAAACGAATTTCACTTGGAGTTTTATCGAATCCATGTTTAAAAACTTTTCTAAATCTTGTAAAAGAACAGAAATAAGTTTCACTATAGAAAAATCTGGAATAGTATATTTTTCTATTAATTCAGGAAAAGAGTTTAAAAGCAAATTCACTAAAGCTAATGTTCTAAGTTGTATTAGCATTGCTAAAGCCCACGGATTAGGTTTTTCAAAAACTGATCTTGATCCTGAAGACTCTACATGGGAAGGAATTGAATCTTTCATTACCTTTTCTTTTACTCCTTCAAACATCACAGATGCAGAAGAGTAATACCACTACTAAAAGTCTCATTAAATTGGGGCTTTTTTGTTTTTGTATCATAGTATGAATATTTTAATTCCATCAAAACCTTATTTCTGTCTTACCTAATTTATAAAAGCTTGATTTATGTTAATATTGATGATATATTATTGTTAAGATATTTTATTTTAGCGATTGTAAGATATCAAATATTTTTAAGGAGTGATTAATCTGATTTTAAAACACAACTTGGACTTGATTTTCATGTCTAAATCAAACGAACCTATTCCAGAATCTAATCCATGTTGGGATTGGATAGTAGACCGTTTTGAAAAAACTGCTAAAAGGTTAAAAAAATGGAATCATATTGATTTAACTTTTTACTTATATCGAGATGGTGAATTCACTTACTCGCTTGGTACATCTAATGCTTACAAAGAAAAGAAAAGCAAGTTTTCTGCGGAAGAAGTTCTTTCTTGTAATGAAATAGCTTATTACAACGATATATGGTTTAATATTATCAAGCAACCACAAGGAAGTCCTTGTGAAATCGTAATTCAATTCAGTTATTAATTTTCAACTATCAATCGCTACAAAAAGACCTATTGTTTAGGTCTTTTTTGTTTTTACTTTAATAAGTAAATTTGACAAAAAATTCAAGGAAATGTTGTAATTTATTTACATAAGTCCATGATTAATTTGCATGGCAATAGCTATTTGTATCTGATAGCTATAATATTAATTTCCTTTTTTTCAGCATAGTTAAAGCTGTTTATATAAATATATTTATTTAGGAGGATCTCAAAATGGCAATAGTTTTAACATTGTTAGTAGCTTTTTTCTTATCTGGTTTTGGTTTTGATCAGATACTCATTGAAGGAGTAAACGAATTATTACACACCAATTTTACTGTCTCAGTTTATTGGTTAGTATTCTTCTTAGTTGGTGTAATACTTCAAATTATAAAAGCTATTAGGAATAACTAATTGCAAAGCAAAAGAGCGAAGTTTTCTTCGCTCTTTTAACATATGAATTCATACTTTATATTTTCTGTATTAATTCTTATTTTTTATTTACTAAATCTTTTAATGCTTTACCAGCTTTGAATACTGGAGCTTTTGATGCAGGTATTTTGATTTCTTCTTTAGTTTGTGGGTTTCTACCTTTTCTAGCTGCTCTTTTTCTTACTTCGAAAGATCCAAATCCAACTAATTGAACTTTATCTCCTTTTACTAAAGCTTCTGTTACAACATCAACTAATGCGTTTACTGCTGCTTCAGCACCTTTTTTTGTTTCTCCTGTTTTTGCAGCTATTGCTGCGATTAATTCAGCTTTGTTCATTTAAAATTACCTCCTATAAGATCTGTTCTTTTAGTAGAATTATTTCTACTACTTAAGATTATTCGCCAATTTTAGCTAAAATCCTTCTTTTTTATTTTAATTTTTTTCTACATCCTTTTATTCCCTAAGGTTTCCATTTTTCTATTTTCTCAATCCCTTGATCCTACTGGGTTTTAGCCGTTGATCATTTTTTCTCATTTTTATTCTCTTATATGCCTTTTGCCCGTAAGGAATCATAAAAATTTCCTCTTCAGATAATATTTTTAACATTAAAATCGAAATTACATATACTATTATTCCTATTAATAAAGAAAATATTAATAAAATTTTAGAAGATATAACTAAATGAAGTTTTATATATATATAATATGAAACTAATGCCATATTTATGGATGCAATTATTGGTTTCAACAAGAACTTACTTAAATCAAATGATATATTTAAATTTTTCTTTAATGATATAAAGCATATTATAAAAGATACAAAGTGCGATAGTATTGATGATATTATTGCTCCTTTTACTCCTAATATTGGTATTAATAATATATTAAATACTAGCTTTATTACCGCACCAATAGCAAATGCTACTACAGGTGTATTAACTTTTCCCAACCCTTGAAGTGCTCCATTAATAGTTTGTGTTAATACAACAAATATAATTGTCCATGAAGCATATGCTAACATTTCTGCACCTGAGGAAGCATTAGGAAATAAAAGGTTTAATATTTGATTGGAAAACATACACATACAAATTGTGCACGGAAGTCCTATTAATATAGTAACTAACATTGAAAATTTTATTCTTCGTTCAGCAATATACATTTCTTTTTTTGCAATTGCAGCTGAAACAGTTGGTACTAATGCAGTTGCAAAAGCTATATTAAACGAAAATGGAAGAGTTATTAATGTATCTACTTTTCCGCTAAGGATTCCATATTGCAAAGTCGCCTCTGTTTCTCCAACAATGTTCTTTAAAATTCTCACAACTGTTAATGCATCTATAGTTTTAGTTGTTGCAGAAAACAATGCACAAAGTGCTATTGGCACTGACACAATTAATATACTTTTAATAACCTTCATAACACTATCTTTTTTGTGAACTTTTGATGAAATTACTTCTTGCCAAACTTCTTTTTTCCTCTTCATAAAATATTTATAAAGGTAAACTAGACTAAATAATGTAGCAAGTGTTGTAGCAAGTGTAGCTCCTCCTGCCATAAGTACTGTGTTGTTACATGACAATGATGCTATTTGTTCAACTATAAATATAGTAAATATAGTTTTAAATATCTGTTCTAAACTCTGAGAATTTGCAGTTACAGATAAGTTTTCCCTCCCATTAAAATATCCTCTAAGCACTGATGCAATAGCCACTAAAAATACTGATGGAGATAATGCCAAGATAGTTAATTCTGCTTCTGGTATTTGTAAATAAACATTCGCTATATAGTTTGCTCCAAAGAAAAGCATACTACTTCCTACAAATCCCAATAATCCAAACATAGCAAAAGCTATCTTAAATATTCTATATGCTCCCTTATTATCTCCTACAGCAACTTTACTAGATACTAATTTTGATATTGCATTTGGCACTCCTATTGATGAAACCGTTAAAAACAATGCATAAATTTGAAATGCACTACTGTAAATAGCATTTCCTCTATCCCCAAATCCTTCCCTATTTGTCAAATACAATTTATATATTAATCCAACTATTTTTATAATTACCTGAGAAAGCATAAGAATTATTACGCCTTCCATAAAGCCATTTTTTCTTTCTTTGTTTTTTATTTTATTCCCCTCCTTCATAATTTAATGATCTCTTATTCAATATATATGAACTTTTTGCTTAAAAAGACTTGTTTTTTTCGCTATTTTATAAGATAATATATATGTATAAAAATATATATTAGTGGGGGATTTTAAATTGAAATATATAGATAAATTTTTAAAGAAGCTAAAAACTGACAGAAATACATTTTTTACTTATTTACTAACATTAATTACAGCATATATAATAGTTGATAGAGTTATAGAAATGTTAATACTATGTTTCACTGGTATGTCAGTATCATATTGGGGCCCAATAAAATATACTTTAGCAATGGCTTGTCCAATATTTGGATTTCTATTTTCTTATGCATCTAAGTTTTGTAAATCATCTCAAAATAAGAAATCATTCTTTTGTACATACTGTATTTGCTTATATGTAGTAGGTATTTCAGCTATAGTTCAATGGCTTAATCATATAGCTTGGCTTGGAATATTATCACTTCCAAACTATGAAGTAATAATTACAGAATTTTCTGATTTAATAATAAGGGCTTTTACTGCAGTTTCAATATACATACCACTTACCACTTTCTATAAGTTAATAAATTGGTTGAATAGGACTGTTAATGATCCAATATTCCCAAATAACTACTATGAAGCTCTTGAGGATTTTCAAGGTTTAGATATATCTGCACCTGATGGAACAACAGGTCCATATAGTTTAGAAATAGAAATATGTAAAGATAGAGATTCTGCAAAACCTGTAAAAATTACTCAAGAAAGAAGATTTCAGCCTACTTTAGTAATAGGTCCTTCTGGAACTGGTAAAACAGCAATGATAATGGAACCTATGATTGCAAGAGATATAGAAAAGAAATATTTCTTTAGAGAAATATCAAAAGAAATGGGATATACAGCATTAAAAACAAATATCGCTGTTTTAAACAAACCTTATGATAATGATTACTTGAATAAAAATTTCCATTTATCTATGCTTACACCTGTTGAAGGAAAAGAAAGAATATATAAAGCATATATGAATAAAATGATTTCTGAAATCAAACCAGATGGAAGAATTATATACAAAAACTTTGGAATAACAGTAGTTACTCCTGATGCAGATCATACAGATAGAATAAAAGAAGTTGCTAAATGTTTTGATATGCCAATAATAGAAATTGACCCAACAAATCCAAAATCAATTGGTATTAACCCATTTATTATTGGAGATCCTGCATTATGTGGTTTAATCATTTCTTTGGCTATAAGAGGCTTATATAACCCTGCAGGTTTTACAGCCGAAATGGCATATGCAGAAGATATATCAATTCAGGCAATCCAAAACTTAGTAATACTTCTAAAAGTAATGTATCCAAGATTGCACGATGGACTAATGCCTAATTTAGAGGATTTATTGCACTGCTTCACAAACTTTGATTTAGTAGAAGAGATGTGTGAAGAAATGAAGAAATATCCAGAACTTGTAAATGATTATGCTCTTCAAATTAGCTATTTCGAGCAAAACTTCTATAAAGACTCTGTAGGAAAACAAGATATGCAAAAATATGTACATTTTGTATCATCTACTCTAGATGTACTTCTAAGATCTGCACAAGCAAGAAATATAATATGTAATAGATATAACAATATAGACTTTAATGATGTGCTTAATAATGGAAAAATTGTACTTCTTTCAACAAGACCATATGAAATAGGTGGAACTGGTCACAAAGGATTTGGTAACTTCTTCTTAATGATAATGATGTGTTCTGTTGAGAACAACCGTAAATTGTTAGAAGATAGAATTCCACATTTTATATATGCAGATGAGTTCGATCAATATGCATCTGATGCATTATCAGATATGTATACAGTGTATAGAAAATTTAAAATAGGTACTATCTTTTCTGCTCAAACAATTGGAAAACTAAATGATACTTTACTTGCAAATTCTCCTACTAAGATTTCATTTGGTAACACTACACCTGATGAAATGGACTGGTGGATGAGAGAGTTTGGAAAAAGAAAAGAATGGGTTGTTGGTTATAGCTATGATAAAGCAGACGGCGAATACTCTGATAAATTAAATAGTCCAAACTGGGCATGGAAAGACTATATGCATAATGGTAGGATGGCAGGTTTAGCCTTCAAAAATATTGTTTACAAAACCAAAAATAAAAAAGGGAAAAATCTTGTTGGTTTTGGAAATGTTGACTTCTTAGAAAGTAAATACAAGACTATGCATAAACCTAAAAAATACAATTTCAATAAATATCTAACCGCAATAGATGATGAGGATAACAAGGAAGAAAAAAACAAATGGAATCCTAAAAAGGTAAAATTTACTGAAGATGAACGTGGAGATGTAAATCCTATTCAAACAGATGTAACTGATTCTTCATACTTCTTCGATAATGAAAATGCAATAAGCTTTAATTTAGGAAATAATGATAATGAAGAATAAAATAAATAGCTTTACTTTATAAAGTAAAGCTATTTTTATATCCAATTAATATCTATCCTAATATTTTTAAATTAACTTCTTCCATCTTGTATTTACCTGTTGCTTCATCTACTTTAAATTCTATTAAAGATTTGTCTAATGAATCACTATTTTGTCTTAAATCTGTTGTAAATAATAATTTTAGATTTGGTATTTCTAATTTATTTGTTACAATTACCTTTAAAATTTCTACCATATGTTTAGTATCTTCTGCAACTAATATTAATTGTGGTTTTATCTCAAACCCAGAATCAAATGTTACAAAACTTTCATAGAAATCAATATATAGTTTCATTCTATCTATTAATTTATTTTCCCAATCATCTTCTCTTCTAATTGTTTCAAATATGAAATCAATAGATTTACCATTCTTTGATAATTTAACTCCTGCTTGGCATTTAAATATTTTGCTAAGTTTCTTTGCAGTCATTGTTGGCTTTATAGTGTATTTGTCAAATGCTTCTACCTTTCTTAAGTATGCTATTATTATTTGATTTCCAGCTAAACGTTTTTTTATCATAGCTACTGGTTTTGTATTATCAGTAGGTTGCCATTTACATTCAATACCTCTAGAGTTTAGTAAGTATTTACCCATTTTCTCTAAACAGTATATCCTATAAATACATTTACCTTCTTCTGATGTAAAGTAATATCTAGTTAATATTTTAGATTTTACTAATTGTTCTAATTTATTATTTAATTTATCTTGAGACTTTATATCTTCTCCATTATGTACTAGTATTTGATATATTTGTCTTGATGTTATAAATTCAAATTGATTTACTAATTCCATTATTTTAAAGTGAATATCTGTAATATGACCAATGTTTATTTTATGTATTATTTGGTTCATAGATACATATCCATCTTTCCCATCAAATGTTTTTATTTCACCTTCTCTTATTGCAAATGGTGATACCTCAGTTTTTATCTCATTATCTTCTACCATAATCATGGCCTCCTTTTTCTTGTCTAAAGTTAGACAATAATTAGTTTAACTTTTTTCTTTTCAGGTATAATCCTTTTGATATATACATCTACACTTTGTCCATACTCTATATTTTCCTTGTACTCTGCAAGACCAATTAAGTTTGGTTTTAATTCAACAAATATACCATTTTTAGACTTTTCTATTTCTCTAGCTATACCTCTAACTGTCATACCTTCATCTAAATCTTCTATATTTTCTTCCCATGTACCATACATCTCTTTATAGCTAAGAATCACCCTGTTAGTTTTTCTATCTATAGATTTTATCATAATATTTATCTTTTGTCCAATTTTAAATCTCTCGAACGGTGTTTTTATCCTAGCAACAGAAATATCTTCTATATGAACTAGTCCAACTATTCCTCCGCCTATCTCTACAAAAGCGCCATAAGGTCTAATATTTTTTACAATTCCGACATACACACATGCCTTCTTTTAAATCATTTTTCATCCAATTCATTGCATCTTTTCCAACAGCTCTTCTAGATAATATAACTGCATCTTTTCTAGTTGTATCTTTTACTTTGAATTGAACAAATCTATTTATCTTGCTTGTACAAATATTTGGTTTAGGAAATCCTGTTTCATCAATATTTACCGCTTCTACTTCTTCTCTTGGTATAATCCCTGTTATATTATTTCCTAAGTCTAAATAGAGATTATAATTACTATCACATCTAGTTACCTTTGCTTGCATAACATTTCCGTTTATAGATGCTACATTTAGTTCTTCTAATGAAAATGCTTTATTCATATCATTCCACCCTTCAGGAATGAATTTTTGATTATATTCCATATAACATTTTCTCCTTTTCTTTAGTATATTTTTATTATATATTTACTTTTTTATTTTAGCAATAAATTATTTCAACAATTTTTCTATTTCAGATTTTCTCAAGTATCTCCATGTTCCAAGTTTTAAATCTTTCACTGTTATATCTCCAATTTTGCTTCTATGCAAACTAAGCACCTTTTTACCTATAGCCTCACACATTCTTCTTACTTGTCTATTTTTTCCTTCATGAATTGTTATTTGAAGTCTGGTTAAGTTCTTTTCTTCATCTATTTTTAGTATTCTAACATTTGCCTTATTTGTAACAAAGTCTCCAATATCTACACCATTTCTTAGCTGTTCTAATTCCTCATCATTTACTTTTCCAACTACTGTTACATTATATGTTTTATTAATCTCATGTTTTGGATGAGTTACTTTATATACAAAATCTCCATCATCTGTTAATATAATTGCACCTGATGTATACATATCTAATCTTCCAACTGGTACTAATCTCTTGTTTGTTTTTACCAAATCTAGTACCGTATTTCTTCCGGAATTGGTCTTTTACAGTTGTTACATAATCAATTGGTTTGTTTAAAAGAATATATGTATATTCCTTTTTTGATGCATTTATTTTCTTTCCGTTGAACTCAACTATATCTATGCTAGGATTTATTTTAGTTCCAAGTTTTGTTACAACTTCTCCGTTTACTTTTACTCTTCCTGCTTCTATTAATTCTTCACATTTTCTTCTTGATGCAATTCCATTCTCTGCTAAAAATTTCTGTAGTCTTATTTCTTCTTCCATTATATTTCCTTTCATATATATTGTAATTTGTAATGTTATTTCAAATACTTTTTTAGTTCTTCTTTAAACTCTTCATTAGATAGTTTGCTTAAATCTCTATCAAAAGCTAATGGAGAACTAGTTAGCTCCTCTCCCATCCAGCTTTCTTTTATATACTCACTTTCCTCTTCTTTCGATACAAAAGTGACTTCTGCTCTATATAATCCTGTATATTTTCCAAAATACTTTTTTATTGAAATTCTGCTATCTTCTAAGAATAAATAGCTATCCCTAATTATTTCTGAATATGCTTTCTCTTTTAAAATTAAAAATTCATTTTCAAATATATCAATTCTTTCTATAATATTGTTACTTTCATCTAATATTTCTTTTTGATATTTGCCATTTTTCCTTTGTACTCTTAACTTATCATCGATATAATATCTTTCATATCTAATTGGATTACTTAGATTCAAATTACCTAAAGAACTAATAATAAATCTTTTTGTTAATTTTCTCATAAAAGAACTCCTCTAAATACTTTTTAATTATTATTTATCTAATTCTTTTAGCACATTACTAAAATACTCTGGCAATGGTGCCTCGAATTTTACACTTTTCTTTGTAGTGGGATGAGCAAATTCTAATTCTTTCGCATGAAGCATTTGCCCTTTAACATTAAATGGATTTCTGCCATTTGAATATACTTCATCTCCAACTATTGGATAACCTATTTCTGCCATATGTACTCTTATTTGATGAGTTCTTCCTGTTTTTATATTTACTTCAATATATGTAAATCCATCATATCTTTTTAATACTTTAAATTCTGTTATAGCCTCTTTACCCTTTTTATCTACAGCCATCTTTTTTCTATCTTTTGAACTTCTTCCAATAGGCATATTAATAACTGCTTCATTTTCTTTTATATTTCCCCTAACTAAAGCAAGATAAGTCTTTTTAACTTCTCTATTCTTTATTTGGTCACTTATATCAATATGTGCTTTATCATTTTTAGCAATAATTACAAGCCCCGATGTATCTTTATCTATTCTATGTACAACACCTGGACGTATCTTACCCCCTATACCAGATAAACTCCCTTTGCATTTTGCCATTACAGCATTAACAAGTGTTCCATCAGGATTTCCGTGCACCTGGATGTACTACCATTCCTTTTTCTTTATTTACAATTAAAATATCTTCATCTTCATAAACAATATCTAATGGTATATCTTGTGGTACTAAGTCAATCTCTATAGGTTCTTCTTCTTGTATTGTAATTAAGTCTCCCTCTACTACTTTATATGAAGGTCTTACTTTTTTATCATTTACTAAGATATTACCTTCATCTATCATTCTTTGAATAGTAGTTCTTGATATGTCTTCTTCTATATTTCCTATTATTTTATCTATTCTAATATTTTCTTCTTCTTTTTTTACATTATATTGTTTCATTTATCTCTCCTGCTTTTTACTGCGTTATATATAAATGAGATTATAACTAAAACGCAACCTAAAACTATACATATATCTGCTATATTAAATACTGGAAATTTTATTAATGGATTAAAGTCTAAAAAGTCTACAACAAATCCTCTAAAGATTCTGTCTATTAAGTTTCCTATTCCTCCTGCTAATATTAATCCTAAACTAATTAATATATATGTAGATATATCATTCTTTTTTGATAGTATAAATTTAGTAATTAGTGTTATTACAACAGCATTTACTATTATGAACATTAGCGTGCTATCATTTCCTATTCCATATGCTCCACCTCTATTTTCTACATATGTAAAATTCATAATTCCCTCTAATACTGTTAAACTAGATGCATACATATTCTTTACTATAGCAGATTTAGTTAATTGGTCTATAACAATTATTAATACTATCATTATAGCTAAAAATATTATTTTCTTGTTTTCTCTTAATTTATCTTTAATGATACTATACCTTCTTTCTTTCATAAATACAGAAATAGTCATCTTCATAAAGCAAGCTATACTTTTCCTCATCTTGTTTTATAAATGTTCTTAATTTAGCATTCTTATATGTTATTAGATGAGTAATATCATACTTATCTAATGTTTCTTCAATATTATCATTGTTTACTCCTGACAAATTTAAGAAATCATTAAATACTGTAACACCTTCATTGAACTCTGGTGAATATAGATCTGCTCTTGAATCTATAAAAACTGGTATTCCTCTAAATAGCAAATAGCTTCCATAATTATATTCATTATATAATCTAATATTTTGAATATCTAAGTTTTCTAAAATGTATGTAGATGCATCTACAGGATATCTTGTTTCATCTACAAAATGAGCTTCTATTTTAGGCTTATATATGTTTATAGATATTGCAAGCACTATAGCAATTGTTGATATCATTCCCAAAGGCCTACATATTGTTTTTAAGGCATTTTTACATCCATCTGGGTTATATTTATCAAACATTGAACAAATTAATCTATTTAATATAAATGCACAAATTAATACAAACATAGACTCTTGTCTCTTTGAATAAAATGTAAGTATTACTAGTCCTCCTAGCATAAATAAATCACTCAATCTGATTTTTGTGTCTGTAAATATAAGTATTGCTAAAAATAGCATTAATGCACACACTAAATTCAAATCATTTACTAATACAAGTGGTAAGTGTTCACTTATATTATGAGTAGTATCCCCTTGCATTGTTTTTACTAAATATGTATATGGAGTTGTTCCAAGTGGTGTTAGAAGTCCTGTAAAAATACATATTATCATAACTATTATTAATAGTTTTACAGTATCATTTCCTGTTATTTTTATTCTATATGGATTTTTATTTGCTTTTTCATATCTCTTTTGCAAATGTTCACTTTTTTGTTCTAGTTCTATTATTTTATTTTTTATATTCTCTATTTCTTTTTCATCTTTTATGTTTTTTAATTTCTTATGAAGACTTTTTATCTTACTTGTAGTAACTATAATTCCAGCATTTGATAGTATGTATATCATGTATTCTGCTATATATGGAAGGTATAGTATAAAGTAAAAAGGAAATACTGCTAAATGCACATTTGCTATAATTATTGGTATTATTATAAGCCCTATAGCGTATCGCTTTTTCTTAGTTTCTAGGAATTGCTCTATAAAATAAATCGTAAGAACAAATAAAATAAATGTTACTAATTGTGCTCTTGCAGCAATATAATTCTTTAGTAAATACATTGCTCCTATTGTTATCACAAATGATGTTAATTTATTTTTAGTTAGTTTTACATTTGTTAGGTACATTAATATTCCTAAAGCCATACATAAAACTACTGTAGATATATATATTCCTACTTGTCCACCTACGTTATAAATTAAATAAATACCTACATCATATAACCAATGTGGATATGTATAACTAATATCATGATATGAAAATGGATCATGCATATCAATTCCATTTTGAAGAATATGTTCTCCTATCTTTATAGTATAAAATGTATCATTTTGAAGCGTTTTTGGTGATATTGCAAAACAGAATATTGCAATTAATAAAATAGCAATAATATTAAATCTTATGCTATTTCTGTCCACTTCTTTTTTATTTGTCTTCTCTTTTTCCATGCTAAATACCTCTTTATAAATTTATATGTATATATTATCATATGGCTAAAAAACTTACAATAAAATTTTATATTAATTTTTATTTATTATTGTTTTTTTATAATGTTTTGATATAATTATTTTGTAAAAGGATGGAGATAATTTATGATATTAAAATGTATTACTTTTAATATGTGCCATGGTCAAGGACTTGACCGGAAAAATTGATATAAGAAGGCAAGCAGCACTCTTGAAAGAATATAAACCAGATATTATTTTCCTTCAAGAAATTGATATGTATACTAAAAGAGCTTACAACAAAAATCAATTATATCTTCTTAGCAAATATACTGGACTTAATTATAGGGCTATGGGAACAAATATTAAATATAAAAATGGATTTTATGGTGATGGTATTCTTTCTAAGTTCCCTATTGAGTACTCAGCAAACTATTTATCACCATTAACTAATAATTCTCATGAACAAAGGGGAATCCTGTGCAATAAAATCTCTTTTGGAAATATAAAAATTAATGTTTTCTCTCTTCATATGTCAACATTTGAAGATGAAAGAATACTAACTTCAAAAGAGCTATTAAGAATTATATCTAAGATAAATAAAAATGAGCCAATTATAATTGGTGGAGATTTCAATGTAGGTGTTAAAAAGATTGGACCTCATAAATATCTACATGAACCAAAAGAAAAATATGAAGAATATGAAATATTAAAAGAACAGCTTATGTCTATAAACAATACTGCAGATACTTGGTTTTCGCCTGAAGGGAATGGTTGTATTGATTCATTCTTCTATTCAAAACATTTAAGGCTTATAAAATATAAAGAAATAGAAACAGATGTATCAGATCATTATCCTATATATACTGAGTTTTTAGTTTAACAAGTAGAAAACACCTTAAATAAAATTAAGGTGTTTTTATAATTAACTATTACATTATTTGAGACAAAATGTCCCAAGAAGAAACGTCCCCTCTGGGATTAGATTGCTTCTGCATTTGTTTCATTGCTTTCTTCTTTTTTATCTACAACTTCTAAGCTTCCTATTGATACTTCATAGGCAACTCTTTGCTCTACTCTTCCATCTTCGAACTTCTTCTCATAAGTTCTGCTTTGAACTCTACCTACTATTTTTACTTCTGTTCCAACTTCCATGTTTTCACAGAATCTAGCATTTCTTCCCCATGCTATACATGGTATGTAATCTGATTTATTATATGCTCTGTTTACAGCAAGTAAGATATCTGCAATCTCTCTTCCAAATGGAGTTTGTCTATATATTGGTTTTTTACATATATACCCATTTAATACAACTTCATTAGATACTTTCTCTTTTTGCTCTTCTGGTTCTTCGTTATATTCTATTATATCCTTTGCAAATACTGTAAGAACTAATCTATTTCTTTCATTTTGATAGCTATTGTATGATCTAAATTGACCTTCTACAACAACTTTTCTTCCTATAGTTAAATCAAAATTTGCTATTAATCTTTCTGATATTGTTATAGGAATAATATCATCATTTCCACTCAAACGTGGTACTTCAAGATTAAATAAATAAAAACTTTCTCCATAAATTTCGTGACTAAATGTTTTATCACTTACAATATTACCTATTAAAACTAGATAATTGTTTTCTGTGTAATTTGTAATCAATTTGGTTTCCTCCCTTTTACTTTTCTATAGTATTTTATTCGTTACCTTTGTGTTTTAGAATACTAAATTTACATTTAACAATTACTATTATACTACTTTTGGAAGGATTTGTCTACATAAAATGGAAAAATAATCTATTTTTTAATTGCAAGTACCTTGTATTTTGCTACTCCCCCTGGAGTTTGAGCTTCTACAACTTGGTTCTTTTTTGCACCAAGTAATGCTGATCCTATTGGTGATTCATTAGATATTTTGTTTTGAGATAGATCTACTTCTGTAGAACCTACTATTGTATATATTAATTCTTCATCATATTCCATATCTAATACTTTTACTTTGTTTCCTACTTGAACTGTTTTTGTGTCTATTTCAGATTCATCAATTATTCTTGCATATCTTAGCTTGTTTTCTAATTCTGCAATCTTAATTTCATTTGATGCTTGAGCATTTTTTGCTTCATCATATTCAGAGTTTTCTGATAAATCACCAAATCCTAATGCAACTTTAATTCTTTCTGCTATTTCTGTTCTTTTTTCTGTTTTTAAAAACTCTAATTCTTTCTCTAAATTATCATATCCTTCTTGCGTTACCAATATTTCTTTTTCTTCCATTTGTCATTTCTCCTTTAAATATTATTTAATTTTATTATATTACTCTACTATATTAGTTTTGTCAAGTAGAAGTATTAAATTTACAAAAACTCACTTTCTCTTATACCGCCATTATTTCCAACTAGCTTATTTATCTCTATTCTATCTTCCATAATCTTTTTATTAATATGTTCATATTTATTTCCATATATCAAGCTTTCATATACAATTTCATCTTGGAATTTACCTAATTTATATTCATTAGGAATTAATATTTTATAGTAATTAATATTTATACCATTAAATCTTCTACTTTGTACATTTATCTTCTCATTTATATTCAATAAAATAGATTTATCATAAATTCTATACTTATTTATTAATTCCTCTGGAAAATCAAAATTAATAATAATTTCGGATTTTAGAAGACTCCTTCTTTTGTTATTTGAGATATTTAACATTATTCCAAATTCATCATATAAATATTCTTCTATTTTCTGGCACTTACTTATATGATTAGTTACAATATTTAATCTTTTTATATTTTTTGCTATCTCAATTATAATATCTTTATTTATATCAGTAAAATCATTAATTAACAATGAAACTTCTCCGAAGTCCCATTGTCCTTCTTTTTATTTTAAATATATATTCAATTACTTTTTGTGTTAAACACTTAAATAAATACCTACCATCTAATATATTTATATTTTGACTATATAAATAATTTTTCAAGCTATAGTTTGTTTCTAAACTCTGTGACAGTACAACAGTGTTTGAACCTTGTTTCTCTAGTAATATATTTATTCTTTTAGCTAATTTCTTTATTCCATATTTAGAAATTCTACTATTTTCAAATATAGGTAAATAACAAACAGTCTTTTCTTCTACCTCATCTACTTTTATAACATTTAATAACCTTTTTATTCTAAGTAATGCTCTTTGTATGATATCACAAGTTTCATCAGTTTCTCTTATATATATAATTTTCAATTTAATCACCTAAATACAATTTTTTATATTGTATTTAGGCAATCCTAATAATATTACTAAATTTTTATATTACCTTGTATAATCATTTTCATCTTCATATGATGAATGGTCATCTTGATTATTTAATATATATTCTATTGTTCTTTCTTCTGCATTTTGTGCTTTTATCTTAACTGTTATAATAACCTTACCATTTTCTAAATTGCTTTCAAAACTACATTTTTGAATGTTTTCGGCTATTTTTATATTATCATTCAAATAAATTGCATTATCTTTTTTAAAAGTATATTTATTTCCTTCTTTAAAAAGAATCTCAGTATCTGATACTTCCTGAACTTCGTTTCCCTGTTTTTTGACTTCTTTTAGAAAATAAACATTAAATTTATCAACTTCAGAATTGTTTGTTCCTTCATTATTAATTTCTTTTATACCATTTTGAAAACTTAATGTAATTGTAGCTAATATCCCCACTATTATCAATACTAGCATAATATAAATTACTAAAGAAGTTAAGGTTACACCTTTTTGTGATTTCATTATATCACCTCTTATCTCTTGTTTAGTATTGTCTTCCCCAAATAACAAACTCTTTTGCTTCTTTTCCACAGCATACGCATTTATCAGATATATGTTCTTTTTCAAATGGTATACATCTTGAATGTGCTCCTGTTAATTCTTTTATTTTGTCTTCACACTCTTGGTTACCACACCACATTGCTTTTACATATCCTTGATTTTCATTTATATTTTTAACAAATTCATCCATATCTTTTGCAACTGTTGTTCTTGCAATCATTCTCTCTTTACATTCATTAAACATATTTTCTTGGATCTTCTCTAATACTTCTTTTAATGTTTCTTCAATTTTATCTAGTTTAACTGTCATTTTTTCTTGATTATCACGTCTTACAAAAACACATTCACCATTTTCAATGTCTCTTGGTCCTATTTCTATTCTAACAGGAACTCCTCTCATTTCCCAATCATTGAATTTATATCCTGGTGTATAGTTTTCCCTTACATCTACTTCCATTCTAAAGTTTTCATTTAGTTTTCCATATAATTCTTCTGCTTTTTCTTTTACTCCTTCTTTATGCATTGCTATTGGAACTATAACTGCTTGAATAGGTGCAACTCTTGGTGGTAATTTCAATCCTCTATTATCTCCATGTGCCATTATAACACCACCAATTAATCTTGTACTTATTCCCCAAGAAGTTTGGTATGCATACTCTTCTTTTCCTTCTCTGTTTTGGAATTTAACATCAAATGGTTTTGTAAAGTTTTGACCAAAGTAATGACTAGTACCTGATTGAAGTGCTCTACCATCATGCATTAATGTTTCAACAGTATATGTATCTACTGCTCCCGCAAACTTTTCTTTTTCTGTTTTTCTTCCTTTTATAACTGGTATTGCTAAAAGTTCTTCAATAACTTCTGCATATGTGTCTAACATTTTCATTGTTAATTTTTCTGCTTCTTCTGCTGTTTCATGTACTGTATGACCTTCTTGCCATAAAAACTCTCTTGAACGTAAGAATGGTCTTGTTTCTTTTTCCCATCTTAAAACATTACACCATTGATTATATATCATTGGTAAATCTCTCCATGACTTTACCCATTTTGAATAAAGTACTGAAAACATTGTTTCAGATGTAGGTCTTATACAAAGTTTTTCTTCTAATTCTTCTTTTCCACCCATTGTTACCCATGCTACTTCAGGTGCAAATCCTTCTACATGATCTTTTTCTTTATTTAATAAACTTTCTGGAATTAATACTGGAAGGTAAATGTTCTTTACTCCAACTTTTTTAAATTTGTTGTCTGCATATTTTTGTATATTTTCCCATATAGCATATCCATATGGTTTTATTGCAATACATCCTTTTGTATCTGTGTAATCTGCTAAATCTGCTTTTAATACAATATCTGTATACCATTTAGCAAAGTCATCTTCTATATTTGTAATTTCCTTAACAAAATCATTATTATTTTTTTTACTCATTATTGTTCTCCTCCAAAATTTCTTTTTCTTCACTTACATTTTCATTATCAGTTTTTTCTTGATCTTCCCTTTCGGGGTCTGGAGCCTCATTTAATTCTTCTTCTTTTTCTTTAGGTTCTTCTATTATCTCATCTATTACTATTTGCTCATTTTCATCTATTTTGTATTTTGGAAGTTCTGGTAATTCATCTAAATTAGAAATTCCAAACATTTTTAAGAATTCCTTAGTTGTAGAATAAATTGTTGGTCTTCCAGGGGCATCTAATCTTCCTACTTCTTCTATTAGGTTATATTCTAATAGCTTATATATTGTTCCATCTGAATTTACCCCTCTGATTTGTTCTATCTCTGCTCTTGTTATCTTAGGATTGTATGCAATTATAGATAAAGTCTCTAGAGCCGCTGCAGATAGATTAGGTTTAGCCCTATTATCAAATATTGGGTATATATAATCATAATATTCTTTTCTAGAACATAATTGATACCCGTTATCTACTTTAATTATTTCAATTCCTCTATTTTGTTCGTCAAACTCAGATTTCATATTTTGCAATATTGTATCTACATCTTCATTACTTAGCTCAAGTATTGCCATTAATTCTTTTGATTCAACAACTCTTCCTGCTGAAAATAATATTGCTTCAATTATTGATTTTGTTTTATCTATTTCCAATTTTATTTCCCCTTGTCTATAAATATATATTTTAACTATTTCTTCTAATTTAACAATATATATTATTGCATTTATAGGCTAAAATGTCAATGTTTTGACATTCTTATTTTTTTATGGTATTATTTATTTATATTAAGTTTGAGAGGTGATATCATATGGCAGAAGATATCGAAAATGAGAAAAAAGAAATTGAAGTTGTTACAGGTGATGGAACAAACTTAGAGTTTTCTCCTGTTTTTGAACATTTAAATGTTGCAAAACCAAAACCTAAAGACGAAAATGATAAAAAGAAAAAAATAATTATCCCAGGACTTAAAGATAAAAAATAGTTAATTATTAAATCAAGAGTTATATACTCTTGATTTTTTTGCATTTTTTTAATTTATATGTTATAATTTATGTATACTAATTTATTGGAGGTATGTAATATGGCTATTTCAAATGAGGCAAAACGGAGATTAACATGTCAGTTTTGTTCTAAGAAAGGCAAAATAAGAGATTGCAGGTGCAAAAAGTATTGGAAAATAATTTATAATGAACATCGGGATGAAATCCTTAAACTTCACAAGAATGAAATTCTTAAATTCCAGTATAGTGCAAATCCTCCGTAACCTATATAGGTTACAAATCTATCTAACCTTAGTAACTCTGAGGTTAGAATTTTTTTGCAAAAAAATAAAACCACATTAAACATGGTTTTATTTGGTAGCGAAGATGTGATTCGAACACATGACCTACCGGGTATGAACCGGTTGCTCTAGCCAACTGAGCTACTTCGCCATATGGAACTTGTATTATTATAATAAGTTTAACCAATTTTGTCAATAAAAAACAGAAAATTTTTAAAATTTCCTGTTTTTATTTATAACTTAATTATTATCTCTTGTTTTATCCTCTACAACTTTTTGTCCATTTTTAATTGCAGCATCTTTCTTAGCCTTATTAGTATCTACCTCTACTTTATATTTTCCCATTCCCATTGCAGCTTCTATATTTTTTATATTTCCACTAGCCTTTAAAACTTTCGCCAATTCTATTTTCTCATCTTTACTAAGATCACCTACAGAAACATTAGCATTATTAGCTACCTCTGGATTTGAAAAGCTTCTAATAAATTCTATTAATTGTACAAATATTCCATCTCTTGTTTTTGTATTTCCCATATATACGACCTCTTTTATATAAAATTACATAAATCTATTAATAGTTTACCATAAATATATGTAATTGTCAAATATATATTAATTCATGTAATCTTTAAGTTTCTTACTTCTACTTGGATGTCTTAATTTTCTTAATGCTTTTGCTTCTATTTGTCTTATTCTTTCACGTGTTACCATGAATTCACGACCAACTTCTTCAAGAGTTCTTGCTCTTCCATCTTCAAGACCAAATCTTAATTTTAGAACTTTGGCTTCTCTTGGTGTTAATGTGTTCATTACTTCTTCTAATTGTTCTTTTAATAATGTATATGCTGCAGAATCTTGTGGTGCTGGACTATCTTCATCTTGTATAAAGTCTCCTAAATGGCTATCATCTTCTTCTCCAATAGGTGTCTCTAATGAAACTGGATCTTGAGCAATTTTTTGAATTTCCATTACCTTTTCTACTGATATTTCCATTTCATTTGCAATTTCTTCTGGACTTGGCTCTCTACCTAATTGTTGAAGTAAATGTCTTGATGTTCTTATTAATTTATTTATTGTTTCTACCATATGAACTGGTATTCTTATAGTTCTAGCTTGATCAGCAATAGCTCTTGTAATTGCTTGTCTAATCCACCATGTTGCGTAAGTACTAAACTTAAATCCTTTTTCGTAATCAAATTTTTCTACTGCTTTTATAAGTCCCATATTTCCTTCTTGAATTAAATCTAAGAAAAGCATTCCTCTCCCTACATATTTTTTAGCTATACTAACTACTAATCTTAAGTTAGATTCTGCAAGTTTCTGTTTTGCTTCTTCGCTTCCTTCTAAAACTTGCTTTGCAAGATCTAATTCTTCCTCAAATGTTAATAATGGTATTTTTCCTATCTCTCTTAGATACATTCTAACTGGGTCATCAATGTTAATACCATCAAAACTCATAGTATTTATATCTTCTAATTTAATGTCTTCTACTTCTTCTAAGTCCTCAATATCTGGTTCTTCTAAATCATCCTTTAAAACATCTACTCCAAACTCTTCAAAAGCATCAAATACCTTATCGATTTGTTCTGTATTTATATCTCCTAATTGTGTAGCAAGTTCTCCATATGTTATTTGTCCTTTTTCTTTTGCTTTTTTTAGTATGTCTTGAACTTTTCTATTGGTATCTTCAGATATCTTGTCTGTATCTTTATCTCCTTTAGCTTTTGGTTGTTCTGTTTTTGCTTTTTTATTACTATTTTTTAATTCCTCTATTATTTCTTCATTATCCTTTTTTGATCTACCCATTATTAACCTCCTATTTCATCTGAGCCAAATCTATAATTATATCTTGTAACTCTTTCTCCAAGTCTCTTGCTTCTTGTTTATCCATATTTTCACCATTTAGAGCCTCTATTATCTCTCTTTTCCTATTGTTTAACTTTTCTTTTTTGTAATTATTTATTAAGTCTTCTATTGCTTTTTTATCATCTCTTATTTCATAATCATCTGCCATTAGTCCTGTAAGTATACTAATTATTTCTTCATTATCATTAAAAATCTCCAATATATTATTTATATTACTATTTCCTTTTTCAAATTCTTCATACAAAGTTTTCATTATTTTCTTGTTTTCTTCTTTTTTGAAATCTTCTGGCAATAATATATTTTTGATTTGATTATATACTTCTTCTTTTCCATTTAGCAGAATCCCAATTATCATGTTTTCTCTTTTTACTAATGTTTCTGGCAATGTTTCTTTTTTCTTGATAACACTTCTTTTATAGTTACTTTCTAAAGTCTTTTTTCCTTGGTTTCTAGAATAATTTAATTTATTAATTTCTGCATATATGGCTTCTTTAGAAATACTATATTCCCTAGAAATAGTGTCTATATATACTTCCTGTTCCATCTTATTGTCAACGGTACTTAATAGTTTCGCTATTTCATTTAAGAATTTAATTTTATCATTAACATTATCTAAATCTAAATCTTTTTTTAGCACTTTTACTTTGAACTCTACTAATGAAATTGCTTTATCTACTAAGTTATTAAATCTTCCGTTTCCGTATTTTATAACATACTCATCTGGATCTTTAGCACCTTCCATCTGAAGAATTCTTATATCACATCCAAGATTTGTTAGTATCTCCAATCCTCTAAGCGTTGCAGCTTGTCCTGCTCCATCTGAATCGTAAGAGATTATTATCTTTTCCGCATATTTTCTAAGTAATCTTCCTTGTGCCTCTGTAAGTGCAGTACCACATGATGCAACAACATTTTCTATTCCTCTTTGATGAAGTGATACCACATCCATATAGCCTTCAACTATAATTAGCTTTTCTAGTTTTGCCTTTTTTGCTACATTTAATCCATATAGATTTCTTGCTTTACTATATACTATGTTTTCTGGTGAATTTATATATTTTGGAAGTGAATTATCAAGAACTCTTCCTCCAAATGCAATATACCTATTTCTTACATCCTGTATTGGAAATATTAGTCTGTTTCTAAATCTGTCTACAAAATTATTATTATATTTATTTACTAAGTCAGATGCTAAAATTTCTTCATCAGTAAAACCTTTTTGCTTTAGAAATTTATATAGATTGCTATTTGCAGGCGCATAACCAATTGTGTAATCTTTTAAAGTTTTATTGTCCAGTTTTCTCTTTTTTACATACTCTTGCGCAGGTTTTGAAATGTCTTTATATAGCATATCATGATAATACATTGCTGCCTCTTTATTTATCTCATATACCTTTTCTTTTAAGAACTGTTTCTTACTGTCTGCTCCCCCTTCTAATGTTGGAAGTTCAATTCCTGCTCTTTCTGCTAAAATTTCTAGGCTTTCTTTAAAATCTACATTTTCTATTTTGCTAGTAAAGTGAATAACATTTCCTCCTGCACCACATCCAAAGCAATGAAAAATTTGCTTATCAGGTGACACAGAAAAAGAAGGTGTTTTTTCTTTATGGAAAGGACACAATCCAAAAAAGTTTCTACCACTTCTTTTTAATATTACATATTGTGATATTATATCTACTATATCGTTACTATTTTTTATATCATCAATTAATTCTTCACTATATCGCACCATTTTCTTACGCCTTTCTTTTACATAATAATATTATTCGACAACCAAATTTGAAATCCTTCCTATTTCCTCAAATCAAAAAAGATCCTTAACCAATTAGGATCTTTTTAAATTAAATTGCGTCTATTAATTAAAAGGAATAAACTTTTTAACTATGTTATCTGGTGTGCTGTTTGCAATATTTTTACTATACTCTGTAAATGAATTGTTTATAGTATTATTAACTAATTCTTCTACTTCATCTTTGTTAGAGTTTTCAGCAAGTGTTAATTCACTAACTAATATTTGTTTTGCATTTAATAGCATTTTCTTTTCACCTGTTGAAAGGCCTTTTTCTTTTTGTTTAAAGCTTAAGTTTCTTACAACATCTGCTACTTCGTAAACATCTCCACTTTTCATTTTATCCATATTGTCTCTATATCTTTTGTTCCAGTTTACATCCATTTCTGTAGAATCTGTTTCTAAAACTTTAAATACTTTACCTGCTGCTTCTTTATCTATAATATCTCTTACTCCAATTCCTTCTGCCTTTGATGTAGGTACCATAACTTTTACCTCACCTGGCATTTTTATTATGTAGTAAGCTTGTTTTTCTCCTAAAATATCTTTTTCCTCAATACCCTCTATTGTTCCTGCACCATGCATTGGGTATACAACTTTATCACCAATATTAAACATATAAGTCACTCCTTCTTTGATCTTTTTTACTCTCTCGACCTTTTTTATTATACCACATTTTTGGGTGGAAGTCAAAGGAATTTTTGGTATATTTTACATAATTTTTTTATTAGGGACAGAGCAAAATGTGAATAATTTGCCAAAAGGGACAGAGCTCTTATTTTGCTCTGTCCCTAATGAAATTTTTTTGTTATTTTGCTCCGTCCCTAATGTTAATTTGTTGAACCAAATCCACCTGTTCTTTCTCCTTCTGCTACATCATTATCTGTTACTAAATATTTTTGGAACATTCCTTGTCCAATTCTATCTCCTTTTTTTATCTCTACATCTTCATCTTTAAAATTAAAAAATGCAAACATTATATGTCCATCATTATCAGGATTTTCATAGTAATCACTATCTACTACTCCTATGCTATTTGCTAATATTAATCCTTTTTTACCAGGATTAGAACTTCTATTTGCAAGTATTAATACTTCATCAGATTGCATATATGCTTTTAAACCTGTTTTTACTAATGTTGGTTTTTGTCCTAGTTTAAATGCTGGTATAACACAGTCTTCTGCAGCTTCTATATCATATCCTGCTGAATTTTTTGTTGATCTTATTGGTAAGTTTATATTCGCATCTTCAAATCCTTTTGCTATTTCAAATCCACGTTTTTTCTCCATTTTATATACCTCTTTCTTTCAATTTCATATTTCCTATACATTATATATTCTTTGATAGTAAGTGTCAATCATTATAACAAAAGGATTTTGAGGATAATACCCCAAAATCCTTTTTAATTAGTTTTTATTTTTATATATTTTCATCATATCTTTTAAACTTAGTTTTGTACCATAGTTTAATATTGCTGAAGAATATATTTTTATTGATATCTTTGCTACTAATGCTATACTAACTATTAAAACAAGTATTGATGTTATAATTTCTCCCGTTGTTGCTGTTCCCATCATTACTCTAAATGGCATACTAAATGGTGATGATATTGGAAGTATTGATGCGACTACATTTATATTACTACTTGGATTCATCATTGAGAAATATGCTAGATAGAACCCTGCTACCGCCATAATTGCTATTGGACTATTTGCAGAATTTATGTCTTCTGGCTTACTTACAGTAGATCCTGTTAGCGCATACATTAAAGCATAGAAGAAATATCCAAATATGAAATATATTATAGTGATAATTGCTAAGACTGGTGTTATATTTGTCATATCTAATACCCCATCTAGCATTCCTTCTGGTAAGAAAGTGTTTGCAGATATTACTGCTACCAATATTATAGCTACTATCTGTAATAATCCTACAATACCAATACCTATTGTTTTTCCAAGTACTATTGTTCTTGGTGATGTAGATGTTATTAATGTTTCCATTATCTTTGATGTCTTTTCTGTTGTTATTGAACTAGAAACTTGATATGCACAAAAATATATTGCATAGAATAACACTATTGATAACATCATTATTATAAACTGATTACCGCTTGCTGCATTTTCATCTGTTTCTATTACGTCTACATTAAATTGTGCATTTAATGATTCTAATTGTTCTGTAGTTAAACCTAATTTTGATATTTGTATATTTTTATAAATACTAGAGAAAGCATTTAGAACTTCTTCTGGTATCTCTCCAAAAGAAACTACACTTTCTACATAATAGCTAACAACTATTTTATTTTCGTTTTTTGTGAATAATAGGCAAGCATCTACTTCTCCATTATTTATTTTATTCTTTATTTGTTCTTCACTTATATCCTCATTTTGAATTATAAAGTTATATGAACTTTCTTCACTATTTAAGGCTTCTAGATTTCCTTCAAATATATTCTCATTATCTACTAATAATATTTTATTGCTCCAATCACTATCTCCTTTTATTTTACTCATAATATTTGGTATGTTAAAACCTATTACTATTAAAACTAATATTATTATCATAGATATTATAAAAGATTTTCTTTTAATCATATCTTTTATTGTGAATTCTGCTACTGTTATTAAATCTCTCATTTACTTGCACCTACTTTCTCTATAAATATGTCATGCAAACTTGGCTTTTTAAGTTCAAATTTGCTTATTTTTATATTCTTTTCAGCAAGTAAATTGTATAATTTGTATCCTTCTTCTTCATCTTTAATTGCTATTTCATAGTCATTGTCTTTAGAAAATATTACCTTTAATCCTAAGCTTTCAATTATTTTATCAATATTTTCTAAAGATTGTACTTCTATTTTATTAGATTTATAACTGTTTTTAATTTCATTAAGATTTCCTTTTAACACAGTTTTGCCTTTATCTAATATTACTAGATCTGTACAAAATTCTTCTATTGAACTCATTTGATGACTAGACATTATAATATATTTCCCTTTGTTTATAAGCTCTATCATTACATCTTTTAGTAATTCTGTATTAATTGGATCTAGTCCACTAAATGGCTCGTCTAGAACAATTAGTTCAGGATCATGCATAACCGCTGTTATAAACTGAACCTTTTGTTGATTTCCCTTAGATAGCTTCTCTGCTAGCATATATGTATATTCTTCTAGTTCCAATCTTTTTAACCAATATTTGATAGATTTATCCGCTTCTTCTTTTTTCATTCCTTTTAGTTTTGCAAAATAAATTAATTGGTCATATATCTTTGTTTTAGGATATATTCCTCTTTCTTCTGGTAAGTATCCAAAATTAACATGTTTCCTTGCAACTTCTTTTCCATTCCAATTGATTATTCCATCATCTTTTTTAATGATTCCAAGTATCATTCTTATTGTTGTTGTTTTCCCTGCTCCATTTGTGCCAAGAAGCCCAAATGCACCTGGCTTATCAATACTAAATGAAAGATTATCTACTGCAAGTTTTGTACCATAATTTTTCTTTACGTCTTTTACTTCTAATCCCATCTTTTCATCCCTATTCCTTTCCTTTTTATTATATATATAACTATATCTATTAACAAGTATCTACATACTTTTTATTAATTATATAGTTTACAAATTATATTCATGCGACAAAATCCCCCGTCCCATTTGTCGCAGTTGTTACAATTAATTGTTTCTTTTAACAATGTAGTGAACAACTATATATAGTATTAATTGAAAACAAATAGCAAATCCAACATATTGAGAAATCTGCATATTGCTTGTAAATGCACATATTACACTTACTGCTGCCTCACATATCAAGCTTATTCTAAAGCTTATAGCCATTGCACAGCTATTTATTTTATTTAATCTCTCATCTTTAAATTCATTTTCTAATTCTTTACCTTTGCTTGGACTAATCATTGCTTTAATTGCTATAATAAATGTATAAATTCCAACTCCAATTATCCCTCCTGCAAATCCACTCATATATGTATGTAAATCTTCACTTATATTTTTTCCATTAATAATCGGATATATAAAAAATATGATGCCTATAATTATACATACTAATGAACCAATTAATTTCTTTTTAACAATTTTATTCATTATTCTTCCTCCTCATAAATAAATATTTCCTCAATAGATTTGTTAAAGTGATTAGCTATTTTAAAAGCTAATGTTATTGATGGATTATATTTTCCCTTTTCTATTGAGATAATTGTTTGCCTTGATACTCCTACAATATTTGCTAAATCTTCTTGTTTCTCATTTCTTAGCTTTCTAAATTCTTCAACATTATTTTTCAACAAATCACTCTCCCTTTTGAAAAGTAAAGTTAACTTTACTTTATAATAATATATTTCATTCCCTATGTCAAGTTTATTTTACATTTTTAAAAAATAAATATAATAATATTATAACTACTATATCCATATACAAAAAGAATGCACCAAAATTAAATGTTTTGGTGCATTCTCCTAAATCTCTTGTTTTATTTTTCCTTCTCTATATGCTTTAAGTAGTAATTTTAAATCATCTACTTCTTCTTGAATTTCTTTTCCTACATCTGTATCTGCAACACTCTTTCTTTCTGTTTCTTTTTCATTAACCATTATGTCATATTTTATATCTATCTCTTCTCTAATCGCATCTGCTTTAGAATCAAATGGTTCATTTGCTGCAAGTATTAATCCATATGAATTATATGTTAGTGTATATCCTGCTCTTCCTGTTTGGCCTCTATAACTTTTTGCAAATCCTCCATCAATTACTAGTAGTTTTCCATTTGCTTTTATTGGACTTTCTCCATCCTTTTCTTTTACTGGTATATGTCCATTAATTATATGTGAATTTTTACCTTCTAATCCAAATTCTTTTAAAATTCTGTTACATACTTTTTCATTTTCAATTAAAGTAAAATATGGATTTTTCTTCTCTTTGTGCATTTCTTTATCTTCTACAAAATATCTTTCAAATGTTGCGGCCTTTTCTTTACCAAATAAAGGCGATTTTGGTCCACACCATAAATACCACATTAGGTCATTTATGTCTTTTTCTTTGTCAGGTTGATTTTTCTCCATATATGCTTTTCTTATAGCTTTATCTATAAAGTTTAAATATTCTTTTCCAGATAATGTTCTTCCTAATATATCTACTTTTGAGAATTCTCCGTTTTCTTCCATAGGAATGCATCCATGGAATAAAAGATTTGCATTGAAACATTTATATATTGAAGCTTTTGAATAAAGAAAGGCTATGTGTTTGTTTAATGTTTCACTATTCTTAAATGATTCTTCTAATCTGTTTATAATCTCATTTTCTTCTTTTGTTAGTTCGTATGGTCTATTTGGATTGATCGTCGGGAAATTAGCATCATTTAATGGATATGATCTATCTCCAATTTTTACAGTTTTATTTTTGCAATCTATTTTATCTAATAATAATCTTCCATCCATTTCATATTCTGGATGTTCTTTTATTATTTGTCCTTCTAATTTAAATTGTATTATAGAAATTGCTTTATGAAGTTTTGCTATTGATATCTCATCACTTCTTATATATTTGTTATAGTCAAATACTTTAGGCATAAATCTTTTACATCCATCATTTGTATATGTTTTTAACGCGAATGTTGCAAGTGGTCTTATATTAATTCCATATCCTTCTTCTAATGTGCTTATATTATCATATCTACTACATATTCTAATTACATTTGCTATACATGCTTTATTACCACATGCAGCTCCCATCCATAATATGTCATGATTTCCAAGTTGTATATCTAGGCTATGGAAATTCATTAATGTATCCATTATTAATTTTGCATCAGGTCCACGGTCAAATATATCTCCTAATACATGAAGATGATCAATAGCCATTCTTTTTATTAAATTTGATATTGCAACTATAAAATCATCTGCCCTATCTAGTTCAATTATTGACTTTATTATTTGTTTATAGTAAGTTTCTTTATCAGGACCACATCCTTGAAGATGTAACAATTCATCTATTATATAGTCAAATCCCTTTGGCATTGCTTTTCTTACTTTTGATCTTGTGTATTTTGAGCTTACTTCTCTTGCTACTTCAATTAATCTGTATAGTGTTATGCTATACCATTCATTTATATCTTTTACTTCTCTTTTTATTAATGTTAACTTTTCTTCTGGATAATATATTAGAGTAGCAAGAGCACTTCTTTCATGCTCTGTTATTTGATTACTAAATATATCCTCAATCTTATTTTTTATAATACCTGATCCATTATTTAATATATGTGAAAATGATCCATATTCTCCATGTATATCACTTAAAAATAGTTCTGTTCCTTTAGGTAAGTTAAGTATAGCCTGAAGATTTATTATTTCTTCTGATACCTGTTCTATATTGCTGTATTGTTTACTTAACAATTTCAAATGTCTTTTAATACTTATATTATCTTCCATTTTAGTACCTCTCTTAGAATTATTTATATATATAATTTCTTCACTCTTACTATATTTATTTCGTACCGTTTCATTTTATCACATATTATAATTTTATTCAATAAAAAACAGGACTATATGTCCTGTTCATTTATATAACATTCTATTTAACTGTGTATCCATCTGCTTCAAGAGCTGCTTTCATTGCTTCTTTTGTCATTTCTTCGTCTGATACACCTTCTGATTTTGCATATGCTTTTGCATCCATTATCATTATGAATTTTTTGCCTTCTTGTTTAGCTTCAATTCCTTGCATGCTATCATCATTTGACATTGAAAGTCCCATATTAAAAATTGAGTACATTGCTGCAGCTGTTTCCTCTTTGTCAAATTCCATGCTCATTTCAATATTAGTTACTTTATCTTTTTCAAATGTCATTACAACTTCTTCTTTATAATTTCCCATTCTTGCATCTTCAGTTGTTTTTGTTGCAACTAATTTATTGCTACCACATCCTGTAAGTAAAACTAATACCATCCCCATTACTAGTAATAATGCTACACTTTTTGCTACCTTTTTCATTGTTTCACCTCCATATTTTTGCTGTTTTTATTTTATCATATTAATATTACATATTCTACATTTTCTAATATATTTTTTAATATTTTTAGGCCCTTTCTTCTCCTGAATATTCTTTTGGAAACTTAATTATTTTATCTCCTATTTTGTTTGAATTTCTATCTACAGGTTCTTCACTTTCACATCCTAACACTTCACCTTTAGTTGGATCCTTACCCTCTAATCTTGAGAATATCTTATTTATCTGCAAATTCCATTCTACATTTGGATTATGTCTTTTTAAAGTTTCTATATCTCTTACTGCTTCATTTACAAATCTTAATAACTTATCACTATTTAAACTAACTGTACCTAATTCTAAATAATCTAACAATTTTCTATTGCGATCAGATGAACCAAGTATTGATATTTTTATTTCTTTAGCTAAGCTATATGTAGCCAATATTTCATTCTCATTTAATTTATCTTGTATCTTTCTATGTGTTCTTTCTCCATCTATAACTTTGCCATTCATTTCTTCAGTTTGCAATATTTCCTCTAAAGACATGATTCCTTGAGAATACAACATTATTAGCACTATACTAGACATAGTTTTCTTTTTATCTTCATCAGTTATTTTAATAGTATCTAAAAAATTACTCATCACAAATCTCTCCTAATAAATCATAATTTTTTACACCTGTTATTTTACACTTAATAAACTGTCCTAATAAATTCTCCCTAGTATTCTTAATTATTACAGTTCCATCTGTTTCTGGTATATCCATATAAGTTCTTCCTATATAGAACTTATTATCAAATGTTATATTTTCTATTAATACTTCATAAGTATTACCTATGCATGTTTCAAGATTTTTACCAGATATACATTTTGCTATACTCATAATTTGGTTATATCTTTTCTTTTTAGTATTATGATGTACTTGTTCTTTTAGTCTTGCTGCTGGTGTTCCATCTTCTTTCGAGTACATAAATACTCCAAGTTTTCCAAAATAACCTTTATTCACAAAATCATATAGTTTATCAAAGTCCTCATTAGTTTCACCTGGAAACCCAACAATTAGTGATGTTCTTAAAATTGCATCTGGTATTTCACTTTTGATTTTTATAATTAAGTCTTCTATTTGTTTTCCTGTTGTTCTTCTATTCATTCTTTTTAATACAGTGTCTGATATATGCTGAATTGGAATGTCAAAGTAACTACATATTTTATCATTTTGTTTTACTGTTTTTATTAATTCATCTGTTATACTTTCAGGATATGCATATAGAAATCTAATCCATTTGAATCCCTCTATTTTGCATAGCTCTTGTAATAAATCACTTAATCTTGATTTCCCATATAAGTCTTCTCCATATCTTGTAGTATCTTGAGCAATTACAATTAGTTCTTTTATTCCTTTTTCACTTAATTTTTTTGCTTCTTCTAATATATCTTCAAATGGTCTACTTACATATGGCCCTCTTATATATGGTATAGCACAATATGTACATCTATTGCTACATCCTTCTGCAATCTTCAAATATGCAGTTTCATTTCCTGTGCTTATAACTCTATCCATATATTCTAGTTGATTGCAAGAATTTTTCATTTCTTTACTTTCTTCATCTACTAACTTGCAAATTTTATTCCAGAAATCATTATAGTCGTCAATACTCAAGAATAAGTCTACTTCAGGGATAGCTTTCTTTAATTCTTCACTATATCTTTGAACTAAGCACCCCATTGCTATTAGATACTTACACTTACCAATTTCTTTGTATTCAGCCATTTCCAAAATTGTATTTATAGCCTCTTCTTTTGCAGATTCTATAAATCCACAAGTATTTACCACTATAATTTCTGCTTTTTCTACTTCATTTACTATCTCAAAATTATTTTTCTTAAACAGCCCTATTGCCATTTCTGTATCAATTAAATTTTTAGAACATCCTAATGATACAAATCCAACCTTCATTTTATTACCCCATTTTTTATCATTTAAAAATCATCATTATTACACATATTTTTTCTAGTCATTTCTAATAGATTTAGTTTAGTAAATCCTAGTACTTGTGACTTTGTTCTGTCTTTTTTCAATTCTTGTGTTATTAATTCAATTATTTCACTTTTGTTTTTATCATTATGCATATCTATATAGTCTATAATTATTATTCCGCCTATATCTCTTAATCTTAATTGCTTAGCTATTTCAATAGTTGCCTCTTTGTTTACTTTAAACACAGTATTCTCTAAGTTTTTGTTTCCTGTATATTTACCTGTATTTACATCAATAGCAGTAAGAGCTTCTGTCCTATCTATTGTTATAAATCCTCCACATTTTAGCCATATTTTTCTATTGTCCGTTTTGTCTAACTGCTCTCTTAAAGAATACATATCTAATAAATCCTCATTTTCTTTTAGTTCTAATTTTATCTTCTCAAGCATATTCATACTTTTTAATATTTCATTTACATCTTTATATGTTTTTATATCATTGACTATAACTCTGTTCAAATTACGATCTACTACATCTATTAATGTTCTTCTAAGTAATGCTTTATTGTCATATACAAGTTTTGGTCCATTCAGTCTGTGTTCATCATATTGTTTTTTTATATTTTTCCATTTTTTTATTAGTTCTTCTAAATCAGTTTTGATACTTACTTCATCTATTCCCTCACTAGATGTCCTTACTATAGCTCCTGTATTTTCTGGTAAGATATCTTTCACAATATTTATTAGTCTTTGTTTTTCTTCTTCATTTTCTATTTTCTGTGATACCGTTATAAAGTTACTATTAGGCATAAACACGACAAATCTTCCTGGAAGATTTATATGTGTCGAAACTCTAGCACCCTTTTTCTCAGTTCCATCTCTTTTTACTTGTACTAATATTTTCATATCTTGTTTTACAAAATCTTTTATATTACAATCTGGTAATTTATATTCATCATTACTTTTTGACTCATCTTCTTTTGGAAGTAAATCTTTTAGTCTTATAAATGTATTTCTTTTATCTCCTATATCTATAAATGCTGATTGCATGCCTTCTAATACATTTTGCACTTTACCACAATATATATTTCCTTCTAGCCTTTGTCTATTATGATGTTCCTCATGTTTTTCAACTAATATTCCATTTTCTACTAGCATTATACTTTTTTTGTCTGGCTCTTTATTTATTATAATTTCTAACATTTAAGTCTCCTTTAATTCTAATTAAATTTGTTCATCGCTCTGTCAATACCATTTTCTAAAATCTCAATTATACTGTCTTTTGCTTTTATTATACTTTCATCTAATATTTCTCTTTCCCTTTTTGGAATTTGTTCTAATACATAATTTATAATATCATCTTTATATTTAGGCACACCTATTCCAACACGAACTCTTATAAACTCTTCAGTATTCAAATTCTCTATTACAGATTTCATTCCATTGTGAGTTCCCGGTCCACCTTTCGCTTTTAGCCTAATATCACCTATATTTAAATCCATATCATCATAAATGACTATTATATTTTTGTTAGATAGTTTATAAAACTTTTTGAATTTTATAATACTCTCTCCACTTAAGTTCATATATGTTTGTGGCTTAGCTAAAATTACTTTCTTTCCATTTATTTCTCCCATGCCATAAAAAGCATCAAATTTAGATTTTGATACTTTTATATCACATTCTTTAGATAACTCGTTAATAACATCGAATCCCATATTGTGTCTAGTATTTGAATACTTATCTTCTGGATTTCCAAGTCCTACTATTAGATACATTTTGTCTCCTTCTTTGTCTTAATTGCATTTAAACCGCTATTAATAATATACCATAAATACAAGTTTTTGGCAATATGCATTAGGGACGGAGCAAAATGTAAAAAAAATTACATTTTGCTCCGTCCCTAATGAAAATGCTTTTATTCTTTAATCTTCTTTTATATCTTTTAACAACTCTAATTGTGAAATCAATAGTGATTCCATTTTTGCTTTATATACCTCAAATTGTTTTTTTAATTCGTCTAACTCTTTTTCTTTAAGCATTATCTGTGTATTTAATTCTTCTACAGAACTTTTTGCTGAAAATTCAGCATCTTTAATTATTTGGTCAGCTTGTTGTTTTGCAACTGCTGTAATTTCATCTGCTGTTTTTTGTGCCATAACCAAAGTATTTTGCAATGTACTTTCTATATTTTTATATTTTCCTACATCACTATCTAACTCTTCTCTTTTTTCCTTTAGTTCAGCATTTTCTTTATATAGTCTTCCATATTCAAGTGTTAATTCATCTAAAAAATCATCCACTTCATTTACGTTATATCCATTCATCATTTGTTTACCAAATCTCTTATTTTCTATATCTAATGGTGTTAACATTACATTTCCTCCTTATATCCCCTATTTATAATCTATGCAATAAAAGGGCATAATAATATGCCCACTTTATCAAATGTTATTAGCTGTTTTTTAACCATGAAACTGATAATTTGCTTTTTATTTCTTCTCTTGCTAAATCACTTGCTATTTCATAGTTTACTGGTGCGATTAAGAATATTGCATTTGACACTTTTTGTATATGACCATCTAATGCATGAACTGCTCCACTTATAAAATCAACTATTCTTCTTGCAACATCTTTATTTACATATTCAAGATTTACAATTATTGATTTTTTTTCTTTTAAATAGTTACATATTTCTTCTGATTGTTCAAATGATGTTGGTTGTGTTATAACCATTCTTACTTGTTGGGGTTGTGGCATATTAACCACTTTACCAATTTTTCCTCCAAAGAACCCTTTTCTTTCTGGTTCTTCATCTTCTTCTACTTCTTTGTCATAATTATATGAGTATAGATTCTCATTTTCATTATCAATCATTTCTTCATCATTTTCTGTTTCTATTCCTAAAAAGTCATATACCTTATTCATAATTGCTCCTGCCATTAAAAAAACCTCCTAAATTTCTCCTTCGTAATTTTACTAGTATTAGTATCTATCTTTTTTTATTTATTGTCAATAGTTTTTATGTTTGTAATAAAATTTTAATGTCGTTGTAATATTTTTGTAATATTTTTATTGTATTTCTGGATTTATTACTATTTCATCATATATAGAAATCTTCTTCATATTAATAATTTCATTAGTAGTAAATCCTAAACTTTTTAATTCTTCATTATCATAACTTCCTATTATACAATATTTATTATTTTCTCTTAAAATTTCTACTAATATCTTATCTTGATATCCACCTCTAGTCCTTATTACATAGCTTAAACCATTGTCATATACAATTGCTGATTTCGGAGCTTTTAAGCCTTCATATCTCCACCATATTACATCAAATGTTATTTTTCTATAATCTATCAATTTTTCGACACAGTTTCCTATTCTGAACACTATTAAAACTGATTTATTTTCTTGTTTTGATATATGTGATATTGTTGCTTTCACTTCATCTTGTGTAGATAATCTTAATGTAACAGTTTTTCCTACTTCTGCTTGCTTTGCTTCTTCAGAGTCAAGTACTGTAGCAATATAGCATTCATAGTTATTTATTATCTTTCCCTTATGATTACTTGTTGCTACTATTTGTCCTGTTTTAATATCTAGTTTCTCAAGTAAATCTGCATTTAGATTATCAAAACTATCTGGTGTTAATGTTTCTTCCAGATCATCAACTCTATATGATACAACTCCTGCCAGTGGTGCAGTTACATATTCAGATTGTTCTTTTAATTTTTTTTGATAACTCTCTCTTTCTTGAATCAATCCATTTATATATGAACCTGCTTGACTTAAAGATCCTGCTATTTTTGATTTTTTTGTTATATATGTATTTATATCTTTTTTATATTCTGAAATTTCTTGTATATTATTTTTTGATTTCAGTCCATCTATCTTGTTTTCTATCTGTTTCTCTATTGCTTTTACATCACTTGGAAACAAACCATTTTGTCCAATTAATGCTTCTTGTATTTTTACATTTAACTCATCAATTTTAGCATTTATTTCTTCTTCATTTTTACTAGAATATCTGAAAACCTGATTTCCTTTTGCAACCTTTTCTCCTTCTGACTTTATTTGTATCATTTCATTTTCAGTATTATTTCCTTTTACGATTTTCTCATCTCTTATTACATATCCTATGGCAGTTTCCTCATTATAGATAGTTCCATTCTCAATCATAACCATATCTGTTGGTACGGCAATCAATTTTATAATTGTATATATTATATATGCAAATAATAATATAGAAAGAGCAGGAATTACTATTTTAACTATATCTTTTCTTTTATTATTTTTCTTCTTTTTTCTATTTCCATTTTTCTTTGTAGCCAATTATCGTAACCCCCTTTACATACAATCCTTATTTTAAGCTTCTTTAAGTATTGTATTTATATTTTCTTCTATTTTTCTTTCTCCGATCAATCCAAAATGTATCTTTATTTTTCTTGAACCAAGTTATTTGCCTTTTTGCATATCTTCTTGTTTCCATTTTTATCTTTTCTATCATTTCTTCTTTAGAAATTTGTCCTTCTAGATAATCTACAACTTCTTTGTAGCCGAAGTCCTTGCATTGCTGTTGGAAAATCTTCGTACTTTTCTATAATATATTTTACTTCTTCCATTAAGCCTTCCTCTATCATTTTGTCTACTCTTCTATTAATTCTATCATACAACAATTGTCTATCCATATTAATAGTAAATACTTTGTAATCATATTTTACTCCATTTTTTCTAGACTCTAAATCTTGCTGAGTTTTTGTTTTTCCAGTCTTATGATAGATTTCAAGTAATCGTATTATTCTCTTTTGGTCATTTTTACTTATTTTTTTCATTGCTTCTGGATCAATTTTTAATGCCATATTATATAGCTTTTCTAGCCCTCCTGATCCTGCAATTTCATTTAGCTCATTTCTATATTTTTCATCTATTTTTTCTTCTAAAAATTCTATTCCATATATTAAAGAATCTATATATAGCCCAGTACCTCCACATATTATAGGAGTTTTTCCTTTTTCTAGTATTTCATCAATACACTTTTCTGCTTCTTTTTTATATGATGAAACACTATATCTTTCACTTGGAGATATAAAATCAATCATATGATGTTTAATGCCTTGCATTTCTTCTTTAGTTATCTTAGCTGTTCCAATATTCATATCTTTGTATATTTGCATAGAGTCTGCTGATATTATTTCTCCGTTTATTTCCTTTGCAAGTTCAACAGCAAGCCTAGATTTTCCAGAAGCTGTTGGTCCTCCAATTACTATAACTTTAGGTTTGTCCATAAAATCCTCTCAAATTATCTTTATTATTTTTATTTTCTGCTAAATTTGCGTTCTATCTCATACTTACTCATTTTAATTGCTGTAGGTCTTCCATGTGGACATGTAAATGGATTTGGTAACACTAATAATTTCTCCATTAAATTGTCTACTTCTTCTTTGTTTAGGTTCATATTAGCCTTTACCGCAGCCTTACATGCTACTGTACTTATAAATTTGTCTTCTTTTTCTTGTGTTGCAGTAATTGCAACTGTATCAATTTCATCTAGCAATTGTAGAAATAACTCTTTAGTATCTAATTCCATACATAATGATGGGACACCTATTAATCTTATTGTATTATCTCCAAATTCCTCAAACATGAATCCTGCTTTTTTGAATAGCTCTGCGTTTTCTTTTACAATTTCCTTTTCTTTATGAGATAATGTTATTATATCTGGAAGTAACATTATTTGTGAATCTTTTTCTGAATCACTATAGAAGTTTTTCTTTACTTTTTCATACATTATTCTCTCATGTGCAGCATGTTGGTCTATAATATATATTTCATCTTTTATTTCTATAACTATGTATGTTGAAAAAAGTGCTCCAATATATTTGTAGCTAGGTGTTTTTGAGTATTTTTCATCTTGTTCAAATACTGATATATTTTCTGTAGAATTTAGTTTAACACTTTCTACTTTTTCTTTTGGTTCATCTTCTTTTTCAGGAAATTTCCCAAAGGCTTTTACATACATTTCATCAAAACCTTCTTTAGGCTCTTCTGAAACTCTAGATATTTCTTCCATATTCTTTTGCATATTTATAATACTTGCCATTTTATCTATTTGCTCTTCCGTAGGGATTTTAAATTCTTCTTTTTTTACATCTTCTTCTACGGATTTTTCCTCATTTTCTATACCATTCTTTTTGTTATATAACTCTTGAATTGTATTTTCTTCATCTATTGCATCATTTTCTTCTATGTCTTTCTTTTTAAACATATTTATGAAACTTGGTATTCGCATTGTTTGAGTCTTAAAGTTTTCTTCTACGGCTTCTTGATTTTCAGCCACTACTAATTCTTCTGTTTTATTATCTTCATTATCTTTTATCTCTTCAACTACTTTTTCAGGACTGCTTATTAATTCTTCTTTTAATAATCCTTCTCTAATTGAGTGGTATACTGCTTTAAAAACTTTTTGTTCTTCTGACCATCTTATTTCTAATTTAGTAGGATGCACATTAACATCTATTTTCTTAGGGTCTACATCTATATTTAATACTAAAAATCCGTATTTACCTATTGTTAACAATCCTTTAAAAGCTTGCTCAGCAGATGCTGATAATGTTTTATCTTTTATATATCTTTTATTAACAAAGAATAATTGATAACTTCTATTGTTACGTGCAATTTCTGGTTTCCCAACTACACCTGTTACTTTTATATCTTCATATTCATACTCAACTGGTACAATTCCCTCTGCTACTTCTTTGCCATATATATTATATATTACAGTCTTTATATCTCCATTACCTGTTGTTTGTATAATCGTTTTTGAACCATTCACTAATTTTATAGCGATATTAGGGTTTGCAAGTGCTATTCTTGTTACTGCATCTTCAATATATCCAGCTTCTGTAAAGTCCTTTTTTAGGAACTTATATCTTACAGGTGTATTAAAGAATAAATTATTTACTGTTATTGTAGTACCGACCTGTGACGCTGTCTCTTCTTGTTCTAGTATTTTTCCGCCTTCTACTACAATTCTATTTCCTACTTCATCTTTTTCTGTTCTTGATATCATTTCCACATTTGCAATTGCTGCAATACTAGCTAAAGCTTCACCTCTAAATCCCATTGATTTAACTGTTTCTAAATCCTCAGCTTGTCTTATTTTACTAGTAGCATGTCTTTCAAATGCAAATTCCATATCATCTTTATATATTCCGAACTCCATTATCTATAATTCTTATCTTGCTAATTCCACCATTTTGTATTTCAACTGTTATTTTATTTGCTCCTGCATCTATTGAGTTTTCTACTAATTCTTTTACTACAGAAGCAGGTCTTTCAATAACTTCTCCTGCAGCAATTTGATTTATTGTTAGTTCATCTAATAATACAATTTTACCCAATTTTATTTCCCCCTTAAAATTCAAATAAATTATATCATATAAATAAAATTTTTGTACATAATTTTTAAAATAATAGTTGATATAATTTATTTGATATCTTGGATGCATAATGTTATAATAGATTTAGCTTAATTATATTTATTCCTCGTGTTTTCATTTATAGTAAAGCTTTTAATAAAATTTTTTGGAGGGAGTTTAATGCTAATCAAAACCAAAAATCATGAAAAGTTTCATATTTCAGAAGAATCTGGGAAATCATACTTTTCAAAGGGAAGTCTCAAAGGTGTTATTGACACTATAAAGGGAGTTAATGTTGGAGACAAACTTGAGATATGGTACTACAAAATAGACCGTAATACTCAATCTAAAAGTCTTTCATATATTAAATCCTCAGAGATTATTGAAATTAGCTAAAAAGCAATCCATTACTCAAGTTATGAGTAATGGATTGTTTTTATTTAATTATAGCTCCCATTATTCCTTCATTATTTTTATCATCGAGAGCTTTTATCTTTTTAATCCCATTACTATCTAGTAAAATATGATATTGCTTTTTAGCTATTTTATTTAATTTTTCAAGTCTTGTTTTCTGCTCAATTCCTTGTTCAATCATTTCTGCATTAAAATTCTCTAGATTGCTTAAAATTACTAACTGAAGAATATTTGCATAATCTCTCATATTACCATCTAAAGTAGGATTTTTGTCTTTCCATTCTTTTGCTGTCATTCCAAATAGTGCAACATTTAAAATATCTGCCTCATTAGCATAAGCATATAATTTTTGTTTTTCAGTAAGTGTAGGAATTATATTTTCTTTTATACTATCAGTATGTATTCTATAATTCGTTTTTGCAAGTTCTCTCCTAACTGACCACTCAATTTTATTTTGATAACTTTCACTTCGTTTTAGTCTTTCAAATTCTTTTATTAAATATAATTTAAATTCTACATTTAGCCAACTTGCAAATTCAAATGCTAAATCTGGGTGAGCATAGGTTCCAATACTATATTTTCCGCCTTTCGAAATTAACCCTATTGCACTTGTTCTTTGTATCCATTGTTTAGGACTCATTGTATAAGAAGATGTTCCAATTTCATTTATCTTAATTTCACGATATTCCGTTAAATTAAATTTTTCATTATTTAACTCTTCCCACAAACCAACATAAAGAGCAGTATCTTTATTGCTTAACCAATGAATAATAACATTTGCTGGATATTTATCATTTTTAAATTTTGCTAAATCAGTTAATGAAATATAATCTACATCTCCAACTCTCATAACACCTATTAGATTATCTTTTACTTTCATTTGTATCTTTATAAGCTCTCTTTTCATAATACCACTTCCAATCTTTGTAAATTCTGCGTATATTATAAAACATTTGTTTGCAAATGTCAAACAAAAAAATACGAATTATTAATACAATAAAAAAAGAACCAAATAAGAACATTTATATTCTCATTTAAGCTCTTTATTACTATCTACTTTTTGCTAGATTATTCTATTACTGCACCTATCATTCCTGCGTCGTTTTTTAATTCTGCCACTACTATTTTAGGAATTGTATCTTTATTGTATAACTCTTTCCTCTCTAATAATTTTTTCTCTAATCTATCTACTAGTATTTCTTTGTAGTGTGCAAAACTTCCTCCTATTGAAATTATCTCTGGTTCAAATATATTAATTAAATTACATACTCCTAAAGTTAAATAATCTATATATGTATCTAATATGTTATTTAATTTCTTATTGTCTTTATTTTCTAACATAAATTTCTTTATATTTATTCCATCTATATCAGGAAGATTGAATTCCTTCTGTATTTTTAGTTTTAATCTTTTCATAGATGCATAAGCCTCAAAGCATCCGTTTCTTCCACAATTACACTTTTCTCCACCTTTTTGAATTACCATATGTCCAACTTCAAGTCCAGAATATCTCTTAGGTGTTAATAATTCCCCTCCCAAAAATGCTGCTCCTCCAACTCCTGTTCCAATTATTAAGAACAATGCATCATCATAATCTCTTAAACTACCAAAATACTTTTCTGCCTTTGCTGCACTTTTTGCATCATTTTGCAAATATATTGGAACATTAAATTCTGTTTTTAGTTTATCCTCTACATCCAAATTTTCTATTCCTAAATTTTCTGCTTTTACTACAACTCCTCCAGCTACGGTTCCAGGAAAAGTCACTCCTATTAATTCGATTTCACTTTTATCTATTTTGTTTTCTCGTATTGTTTTATATATTAATCCAATTATACTATCTACTACAATTTCTGACATATCTTCATTGTGGAATAAATAATCCATTTCGTTTTTTAATAATAATTTTCCTTCTTCGTCTATGATTCCTAATCCAACATGACTTCCACCAACATCAATTCCAATTTTCATTTTCTCTCCTCCTAAGATATATATAATTTAACACAAAAAAGGATTTAAGTCTATATTCTTAAATCCTTTTATATAGTTTATAAATATGCTGAGAACATCCATGTACCCATATATATTTGTATTAGTGGTACTAAAACTACTACTGTTACAAATATCAATAGTATTCCTACTATTATATATACAATTTGAGGTAATACCTTCATAATTCTTGTCATAATATTATCAATGTCTATTTCCATATATTCTAATAGTTTTTCCATCATTTCTGCTAAATCTGTTTGCATTCCTATTTTTAGCATTTCTGTGATCATAGGACTTGATAAGCCAGATTTTTCAAATGGTTCTATCCAACTTTGTCCAACTAATATATTATTAATTGATGATTCTATTAATGAAAGCATAACTAAGTTGTTTGATATATTTTTACTAGTCTCTAGTGCCTCTTGTATTCTCATTCCATTTCTTATATTTAACAATATTGCTTTTATTAATCTTGAAAAATCAATAGCATATATTAATGGACCAAACACTGGCATTCTATATTTAAAGTAATCAAATCTATATTTCCCTTGTGGAGTTTTAATATATAAATATATTCCTATTAATGCTGCTAATATTATAGCAACTGGTATATACCAAAACTGAACTAGATTATCTAATACACCTTTAAACCACAGAGTAGGTCCTGGAAGTTGATCTGTACTTCCAACTTGATCAAGTACATTTTGTATTGCTGGAATTGCAACTAATGTACCAATTACTAATAGTGCTAATAATGCAACAAATTGTATTATATTTGGCACAAGAATACTTTTTATCTTTTTCGTTAATGCTGCACTTTCATCTAAGTATTTAACTGCCTGTTCTAATGCTCTAGTTAGTGATCCGAGATAGTTCTCCTACTTTTATCATGTTTATATATATCGGTGGGAATACTCCTGTGTAGTATTCCATTGTTGTATACATATTTTCACCTGATTCTACACCTAATAGTATATCCTCAATTATTGCTTTAAATGATGGATTTTCTGTGCTCTCAATAATAGTAGATAATGCATGTATATTATTAAAGTTGGCCTTTTTCAATAAATAGAAATTTTGTGTAAATATTACAATGTCTCTGTTAGTTATTTTCAAATTTGTAAAAAGAATTCTTTTAGCATCTTGCTTAAAAATTTCCTTTTTTGACATCATCTCTGTGTTCTTTTGCCTCTCTCTTATGCTTTTTAATATACTATCACTAGTTTCTATATTTCTTTTTTGATTCTTTCTTATTTTACTAGCCTTACCACTCATCTGTATTTGAGTAACTTTAATAGGCATAAGTCCATTGTTTTTTAACTTTTTAAGTAAAACGAACCTATTTATCTCTTCTACTCTATTTCTAACTACTTGTCCATTTTTAGTTACTGCTTTATAAATATATAAAGGCATACTTAAGTCCTCCGTTCTTAACCTTTTATTATCCTCTCTTTATTTTCATTTGCATAATTGTTCTATTCAATGTTTCAATATTTTTCTCTTCTATTTGTGATTTTGCTTGTTCTAATGAAATTTTTTCTTCAACAAATAATTTTGCTATTGAATTTATTAGGCTGATATTTCCTTTATCTATATTTCCCTGAATTGCGTCTTCCAATTCTGCAACACTAAATCTCTCTTTTCTAATACATCCTGCGACCACATTATCTACTACCATTACCTCTGGTAACATTACAAGTTTTCCATCTACTCCCCTTAATAGTCTTTGTGATACAACTAATTTTAGTAATGATGACATTAAATATTTTATACTTGCTTGATCTCTAACTTCATAGAAGTTTATCATCCTATCAATTGTTTCGGCACAAGATTTTGTATGAAGTGTTCCTATTACTAAATGTCCTGACTCTGCCATGTCTATCGCAGCTTCCATTGTTTCTTTATCTCTTATCTCTCCAATTACTAGTATATCACAGTCTTCTCTTAAAGAGTTTTTAACACCATCTCTGAAACTAGAAACATCTCCGCCTTTTCCTACTTCTTTTTGTACTATTACTGATTTTTTACAAGAATGCTTGTATTCTATAGGCTTTTCTAATGTTAAAATCTTTTTGTTTTGAGTTTCATTTATTTCATTTATTAACGCATTTAATGTTGTTGTCTTTCCTGAATTTGTTTTTCCTGTAACCAATATTAGTCCTTGAGGTTGATATGTCATACGTCTTACTATATCTGGCACACCTAGTTCCTCAAACTTTGGTAAAGTATTTTTTATAATTCTTAATGTAAAAATAGGCATATCGTCTGCTGATGATATATTTACTCTCAATCTAACATTTCCATATTCAAAAGAGGTATCTAATTTCTTTGTAGTTTTATATATTTCATCTTTGTCAACATTTCCTCTTACGAAATAGTCATATGCCTCATATAGTTCATTTTCTTCTATTACATCTTCATTTTCTAATTCTTTTAATTCCCTTGAAATCCTCATTATAGGTTTTAGTCCATATATTAAATGTACATCTGATGCATCTTGTTCTATTGCAACATCTAGCACTTTATTGATATTTAACATTGTTTTCCTCCTTAAATTATAATTGCTTATCTTAGTATATTATTAGTTTTCTATCTATTTCGTCTAAATTAGTAATTCCATCAATTACTTTGTTAATACAATCTACTAATAGTGGTTTGTAGTCTCCCTTTAGAGCTTCATTTCTAATTTCTATAGTTGATGCTCCATTTACAATTAGCTCTCTTATATTATCCTCCATTGATAAAACTTCAAATGCTGCTATTCTATCATAATATCCACTATTATTGCACTCCTTACATCCTACTGCATCATATGTAAATTTCCCTTCTAGATCGAATTTAACGTTATATTTTTCACCTATTTTCGCAATTATATTTTTTTCTTCTTCAGTAAATTCTCTTTTCTTTGCACATTTTGGGCATAGTTTTCTTACTAACCTTTGTGATACTAATGTTCCTACTGTGCTTGAAATGTCGTAGTTTGATATTCCCATTTTTCTAAGTCTTGTTATAACTTCTATAGCATCTATTGTATGTATAGTTGATAAAACATGATGTCCTGTTTGTCCTGCTTGCAATGCTATTTCAGCAGTTTCTTTATCTCTTATCTCTCCAAGTAATATAATATCTGGGTCTTGTCTTAATACTGTTCTTAATGAATCTGAAAACCTTAACTTTTCATTTATTTCAATTTGATTTAATCCTGGTATACGGATTTCTACTGGATCTTCTATTGTTGTGATATTTATTTCTGGTCTATTTAAATAGTCTATTATACTATATAGTGTTGTTGTTTTTCCTTCACCTGTTGGTGCTGCAATTATTGTTATACAATTTCTTTTATTAAAACTTGATTTTATAAGTTTTTCATCTTGAGGAAATCCTAAATCTGTAAGTCCTCTAATATTAAGATTTTTCTTTAATAATCTTAATACAAATTTTTCTCCATATATATTCTTTTGTGAAGAAACACGAATATTGTAATCTGGATATAACACAATTCTACCATCTTGTGATTCTTGTTTTTCTTGATACATATTTGAAATTGCTTTTAATCTACCTATTATTTGAGCTTGCTTCTCTTTAGGTATTTTAGCTGCACTAACTAATTCTCCATCAATTCTATATCTTACAGCTACACCATTCTCTAATGGTTCTATGTGTATATCACTTGCTCTTTTTTTAATTGCTGTTTTTATAATTGTATCTACAAGTCCTGTTGTATCACCAGTAGAGCTAATATTATCTGTAGCTGATCCTTCTAAAGACTCTAAAATTTCATTAATATTGCTTTCAAATGTTATATATCTTTCCATTATAAGACCTTTGTTTAAAAGAATCAGTCTTATTGTATCTACTGCTCTTTTATTTAAAGTATCTGAAAAACATACTTTTATTTTATTTCCAGTTATGGCAAAAGGGACTGCTTTGTTCTGTCTTGCTACATCTATTGATATATAGTCAGAAACATTTAAATTAATGTCACTTTGTGTCAATATTATTGATTTTTCATCCAAAATATCTCCTAATGCTTCAATCAAAACATATGGATCACATAATCCCAATTTATGTATTACTTCTATAATTTTCATGTCTGGATTATCTCTTTGATATTCTAAAGCTTTGCTTATATCTTCTTCATTAACTATTCCTCTTCTAACTAGTTCTATACCTATTGGTCCTTTTCTTTTGTTATCCATAGTGTAAATTCCTCCTTGTACACTTAATCTATATATATTATATTATATTTCTCTAAAATTTTACATATATTTTATGTTTTTACATAAAATTGCCAATAAACTATTTTTTTAATGGATATACGCTTTCCAATGTTTGATATGCTACATTGTTTGAGTTCTCTGTCCATATTCCTATTAGCTCTTTTTGATTATTTGTAAAATCTGATAGTATTTGGTAATTCTTATCTTTAACCTCATTTATATCAACTAACTTGCTATACTCAGTTGTTTTGTCTATATAATTATTGCTATTACTAAATAAAAATACAATACTATTATTATTCCTATCATATGCAAAACGCGGAATCCATGCATATATCTCTTCATTTGTTAGTAAATTATTTGTATCTATTTGTTCATTAACACTTAGTTCTCTATTTGTTTTTAAAATCAAAGCCCACTTACCTGTTTCATAGTCATACCAAGAATTATCTCTTTCATCACAGACCATCCAATTGTTATTTACTTTTTTTATTGGATAGGCATGAAATCCCTGATCTAGTTTTAAAAGACTCATGTCTGGAGAATTAGGTGTTTCTAAATTTTCTCTAGATTTTATTTTTTTCATTTCTATTTTCTGGTCTTTGTCTCCTAATTTATATGTTACTGTCATCGTTATTTCTTGAACTAAATCTAACTTATCAGTATTTCCTTCTGTTTGATTATATTTAACTAAACTTAATCTTACCTTAAATGGTGTATCAATATTTTCATCTTGTCTATTTATTCTTACTTCAGCACCTGCTTTAGGGGTAACTCCATCACTTTCATAATAATATTTATTATTAAAATATCTAATCAAATTTTCCTCTGTTATACTATCATAATATATTTTGTCAATATACTCGAAAACATCGACAATATATTCTGTAGCTTTACTCATTCTCTTTGTCGAGCTACTAGATAAATATATATTATATGAAATTGTTGCAATTAGCCCTGCAAATAATGCAATAATCAGAACAGCAATTAATGCATCAGAACCAGCAAATCCTTTTTGATCCTTTAATCGTTCCTTTTTCATATTATTTCCCCTTAAAAAATGAAATTTTGCAATATTATCATAATAATGTTTGTAGTACATAAGTAAAATCCTATTGGTATATCCTCATCCTTATTTTCTATGATTTCCCCTTTATCATCCTTGCTACTAATTATCATTTGCCTTATAGCTATTAATAACAGTGTAATAATAATACTTATTATTACTAGCTCTTCTCTAATATAAAGTGGTATATATGAACATAGAGTTAAAATTTGTATAGGATACAACTCTTTTGCTTTTTTCTTTAGTGATATTGTGTTTATAACCACTAAAATTAGCATTACAAATAAATATATAACATATCTATATATATTAGTTCCCAATGTATATAAATATATTATATATATAGTTTGTGTAATTAATCCAAATAGTAGTACTGGATTTGAAATAGTATGTTTCTCTTTTTCAATTCCTCCTATTATAAATAATGTTGAGATAAATAGTATTCCAAAAATTAAATATACTAATTTATCTATTTGCATATTATATATATTAATTCTCAATGACATAGCAAATAAAAGGAATGTTAATCCTGATAAAACCTCTAAAAATATGTATCTTCCTCTTATTTTTTCTTTACAATATCTACATTTTCCTCTAAGACATATATAACTAAGCACTGGTATTAAATCTAAAAATCCCAATTTGTGATTACATTTTGGACAATATGATCTACCATGTACTATACTTTGTCTGATTGGTATTCTATATACTGCTAATGTAAAAAAACTACCAAATAATGTACCAATTATAAATATTAAAAAATATATTATTGTCTCCAAATCATTGCTCCTTTTATGTTATAGAATTTTGGGCATATACATTCATTTAATGCATATGCCCTAATGTTTATTTGTTTTAAATATAAAATTTCAATTATACACCTGGTGTTGTTGCTTTTGGTTGTGGATTTGAATTTGTAGCATAATCATTAGCATCATAGATATTTCCACCTATGTTTACATCTCCATTAGATAGGTTATTTTCTGATTGTCCTGCTACATTTGTATCACTTGCTGCTTTTTTAGCTGTATCAAATAATCCTCCTTGTAATGCTACAGTTACAGATACACCTACTAATATTAACATTACTATAATTGTAATAACTAATGCTACTAATGTAATACCTTTTTGACCTTTCATCATTTGTTTCCCTCCTTTTTAAATTTTGTATATATATTATTTATATAAATAATATCAATAGTTTTTACCAGGTGTATTTATATACACCTCATTTCTTCCTGATGAAGTTGTCTCATTGTTGTTGCTTCCTACTGTATTTGTTGTATTATTATTTGCAGTATTATTTCCCGTTATATTACTTGGTGTTTTCTCTGTATAATCTGCAAATGGATTTACTTTTCCTTTATTATAATCATTTGTAGACTCATATGCATCTAAATCAGCATTGTCTATATAACGTGTTACTACTATATTTTGTTCACCTGAAACAGACTCTTTTAATTCTTCTTGTATATCATTCGGCATTTCATATGCTTGTATTTTTGCTGGTACTATCTTATTATTAGGAACATAATCATAAAATATTATAGCTAATAATAAAGCAACTGCTATTAAAAGCATTAATACAATTCCAATTTCTTTAAAAATAGTTTTTGTCATTGATTTCCTCCATAATTCTAATCCAAAGTAATTCCTACACTCTCAACTGTAAATTTTGCTTTAAGTGTTATTCCATCACTCTTTTTGTTATTTACTGTATTAGTATTTTGATTATTTTGTGATGAATTTGATTGTGTATTATTATTTTGTGTGTTGTTCAAAATATTATTATTAGATTGTGTAGGGCTTGATGGTGTTGTATTCTCTAAATCTGATGTGATCACAAAATTTTTAACTTCAAAATTCAATTCTTCATCATTTTCTATATCATATAAAAAATCTGTTATACTTGTATAGCTACCAAATAGAGTAAATTCTAAATCATATATATCTTTGTTTTGAGTAGATTTTAAATCTAGATTTAATGATTGTACTCCTCTATCTTTTCTATAATTACCAAGTATTGTCCATAAGTAGTGTATTTTATATGTTTTAATTTCTACTGTTCCTAGTGAACTTTTGTCTCCACTACTTAAACTTTTGCTTTCATATTGTTGTTTACTAATCTTTAATTTTCTGATAGCTTCCTCTAATCCTTCAGTCTCTTCAGGATAAGTCTTGTTTGAAAGATTATTGGCTTCATCAAAATCACTATTTAATTTATTACTTGCAGCTTTTATATCATTAATACTTTTTATCTTTAAAAAACTTATACCTTTTGTAAGTGTAAAATATGTCAAAATTAATAATAATATAGTTACAACTGTTATTAATATCTTTTTCACAATACTCTCCTTCTAAATTCTTCTTTTAATATGGTAAGTTACCTTCTATAGTAACTAGTACAAAATCATCTTGTTTAACTCCTGATGTTGAAGTTACATCTGTCAAAATTCCTTCATTTTTTATTTTTGCTATAAAATATCCTAATTGTTCATATTCTTTAGATTTTGCTTCTATCTTTATTGATTTACCTGTTGTGTTATTTATTGATATTAGTTGTACCTCTTTTGGTATATTAAACATTATCTCAGTTAATAAATTAGGAAGTGCGTTTTTTCTTGCATAGCTTTGTGTGATTTTATTATTAGCCTCATTTATTTTTTCAATCATCTTATCATATTGATTTGTTCTTTCATTAATAAGTTTTGTATTATTTGAAATGTTCCCTATTTCTTGTTTAGATTCTGAAATAAAAGTTTGTACTTCTGATTCTTTCTTATTAATTTGACTTGTTAAAAATGCGCTAAATCCCATATATACTATAGTTAAGATTAATACCCCTGAAGCAAATCTTATCATATTTCTTTCTATCATATCTAATGATTTACTAAAATCGCTCTTGAACATATCTTTAATTTTATTTATTCCACTTCCAGTAGTGCCACCCTTTTTATTGCTTGATCCCCCAATCTCCATATTCAATAATTGTCCTAATTGATCAAGTGTGCCTTTATTTCTAAAGTTCATCTCTTTGTGTCCTAATCCTAAGCCTTGAAGTGCTAAAGCAATAGCAGAGTTTACTTCTATATAATCCCTAATATTCAATTTTATATTTGATTTTTTAATAAAGAATGGTGCTAATATCTCACACTTTTTATCCATGAAATTTTCTTGGAAATATAAATCAATATTATTAATTGCAGCAGCAAGTCCTGTTATATATATATCATCTATATCTATTCCACTAGATGCTATCACTTGTTTTAGCTTTTCTATGATATTATACAACACTGGCATTATATCTTCCATATATTCATTTTCTTCTACCTGAAGATTTCTACCTTGAGCAGTATATATTGTAGTATTTTTACATATTTCATAAGCTTTTGCATAAGAGTTTTCTTTCATTATTATGTTGTCAAAAATCTCTTTCATCCCTGTATCTATGATCTCAACTCTATTTATTTTACCATTAACAATAAATGTAACAGATGTATTCTTTTCTATATTAACAATAATTTTATTTTTCTTATCTGTATTACGTATTAAATTAGCCATGCTAACTGGTAATGGAGATATATTATTTACTCTAAATCCAGATAATAGTTGAAGTCTTCCTGTTATACTAGATTTCTCAGCATAAGCATATAAACTTGTAACCTTATCTTTATCGTCTAAATTTGGTGTTAATAAGTTTCTATATTCTAATGCATTATGATTTTTGCGGTTTTCATTGCAAAAATATTCGAATTCTGTTTTAACTGCTTTATTTAAATCTTTTTGATTAAGCAAACTAAACAGATCAGAATAAGTGTATTTTTCATCTGATAAATTGATACTAATTGGAGTTTTATAACTATATGTTTCATTTACAATTTGTTTAACTGCATCATCAATATTGTCATAGAACTTTATTCCAAATGCTTCAACTTTGAAATTATCACGTTCTTTAGAAACTTTTGCATATTTAATTATATTATTTTCTATATATAATCCTAAACAGCTTGACATTATTTTCTCCTTAGTTTTTTATCATTTATATTTTATATCATTTTATTTTCTTTGATACTTGAACATTTTTTATTTTTAGGCAAAATATTCAATATTAACAAAATTTTTTCATTACTATTTTATATTAAATAAGCAAAAAGTCAATAATATTGGTCGAATTGTAACTCAATTGTAACACAACTGTAATATACTTTTTTGTCCATATTTTTGTATATTTTTAGCAGTTTTGGAAAATATAAAAACATCACATAAAATGGAGGTTTTTATATGGCAATTGAGAAACATTTAAAATTAACTGGTATATCTGATATATCATGGAAAGATGCAATAAATAAAACAATTATGGAAGCATCTAAAAGCATTGACTATATTTCATCTGTCACTGTTTTAGAACAAAAGGCAAAAATAGATGGTAATAAAATAGCTGAATATTATTCTACAATTGATTTATCTTTTAGTGTTGATGAAAATAGAAAGGAGAATAGTTAATAATGAAACCAATTAATACGCAAAAAGAATATCAAGAATATGTTGACCAGAAGTCTCCTAATTCTCCAATAATAAAAAATTGTTTTAACGCATTTTGGGTTGGTGGATTAATTTGCACAATTGGACAATTCATAATGGAAATTTGTAAGTATAGAGGCTTAGATAATGAAATAAGTGCTACTATAACTTCAATTATATTAATATTCTTAAGTGCATTTTTAACTGCTCTTAATTTATTTAATAGAATTGGAAAATTCGCTGGAGCAGGTTCTCTTGTTCCTATTACTGGTTTTGCAAATTCAATTGTATCACCAGCTATGGAATATAAATCAGAAGGATATGTTATGGGTGTTGGTGCAAAAATGTTTACAGTAGCTGGTCCCGTACTTGTTTATGGAATTTCTACATCTATTCTTGTTGGAATAGTTTATTTAATATTCAACACACAAGCCATAACATTAGTTTAGGTAATTAGGAGGTTTTTATGCAAAAAATAGGATCACAAAGTATTAAATTTGATAACCCAATAAGCATACTAGAAACTGCATCTATAGTTGGCCCAAAAGAAGCAGAAGGACCAATGGCTCAGTATTTTGATAAATGTTTGGAGGACGAGTTTTGGGGTGAAAAAACTTGGGAAAAAGCAGAAAGTAAAATCATAAGAGAAGCTGTAAATTCAAGCATTATCAAATCAAAAGTTGCTGCAGATAAAATAGATTATTGTTTTGCAGGAGATTTATTAAACCAATGTATTTCTTCTAGTTTTGGTTTAAGAGAATTAAATGTTCCTTTCTTTGGAATATTTGGAGCTTGCTCAACATTTGTTGAAGCCCTAAGTTTAGCTTCTGTTTTCATAGATGGAGGTGGAGCAGAAAATATTATATCAGCAGCATCTAGCCATTTCTGTAGCGCAGAAAAGCAATTTAGATTTCCATTAGAGTTAGGTAACCAAAGACCACCTTCTTCTCAATGGACTGTAACAGGTGCAGGCTCAGCCATAGTATCTAAAAATGGGGAAGGTCCATATATAACTAGCATTACAACCGGAAAAATTGTTGACATGGGTATAAAAGATGCAAATAACATGGGCGCTGCAATGGCACCAGCTTTTGTAGATACATTACTTACACACTTTAAAGATACAGGAAGAAACCCAAGTTACTATGATGGAATCTTTTCTGGAGATTTAGGATATGTAGGAAAAGAAATTGCAATTGAGCTATGCCAAACAAAAGGATATAACATCAAAAATAATTATGATGATTGTGGAGTATTGATTTTTGATAAAGAAAAACAAGATACTCACTCTGGTGGCTCTGGTTGTGCATGTTGCGGAACAATTTTTTCTGGTTATTTATTTAACCAATTAAAACAAAAGAAATTAAATAAAATACTTCTTATTGCAACAGGTGCATTAACAAATGCAACCTCTTCACAACAAGGAGAATCTATACCTGGTATTGCTCATGCAATATCAATAGAAAACAACTTATAGAAAGGATTATGTATTATGCAAGATTTCTTTAATAATTTAGATTGGATGCAAATTGTAAGAGCTTTTGTTGTTGGTGGATTAATTTGTATAATTGGACAAATTTTAATTGATAAAACCAAACTTACTCCTGCAAGAATACTTGTTATATTTGTAAGCTTAGGGGCAATTCTTGGAGGACTTCGGAATCTATCAACATTTGGTTGATTTTGCTGGCGCAGGCGCAACGGTTCCTTTAACTGGTTTTGGTAATCTACTTGCCAAAGGAGCAATACAAAAAGTTCAAGAATCAGGTTTGGTAGGTGCTTTTACTGGTGGTACTGCCGCAGCAGCAGGTGGAATTGCAGCAGCTGTTTTCTTTGGATATATTGCATCACTTGTTTCAAAACCAAAAATGAAAAAGCAATAAACTTTGTTTTATTATGAGAAAATACAGAGATTTCAAATTATCTCTGTATTTTTATGGTTCCCATATTATACTATTAATTTGCTCCTCTGTTAAACCACTATTAGTTAAGTCTAAGCTTCCTATTTCTTTCTTTATTACTATTTTTTCTAAATTACTACACCCTGCAAAAGCTTCCACGCCAATTTTATTCACACTTTTTGGTATTTCTATACTTTTAATGTAGGTATTTTTATAAAAAGCCTTATCTTCTATTGTCTTTATTCCATAAGAAATGATTATATCTAGATATGTAGGATCACCCCATATTATCGTTCCATCTTGCGACATAGATCTATATCCTATTACTGTAATAAGTTCATCTTCTACTTTATATGGTATTTCTAGTTTCCTGCCAATCATATCGCAATTTGTTATTTTTCCACTTGAGTTAGTTTCAAGGTAAATCTTTTTCGACTCTTCTTTTGTCATTTCTATTAAAGTAACTGGAGTAATACGTCCATTAATATCTACCTCATATTTTTTTCCAATAACTGTATTGTCTCCAAAATACTCCTTTTCCCCATCCAATTTACATATATTGTTTCTAAACTTTTCAAATTCAAACATCCCATCTTCACTTATTGCTCCTATCACATATGATATTATTCTTTCTCTTAAGACTTCATCGTTTGTCCTATTAGATGCTTGTTTTGTTTTTATAAACAGTTCTCCATTTAATGCTACATTCACCGTTACTCCAACTAATATTAACATTATTATTATTACAATAATTAAAGCAATTAAAGTTATTCCTTTATTATAATTATCCATACTCAAATTTCACCTATTCCTAAAAACTATATTTATAAACTAAATATAGTTTTTAAGAAACACTGATGTCAATATATTTTATGTTTATTGCTATTCAAATAATTTAAAATTTAGAATGAAAACAAAAAAGAAGTCTAACTCGACTTCTAATTTTTATACTCTATTATGCATTTTTTGCAATGTTTGCAATTTCTTCAAATGCTTTCATATCATTTACTGCTAAATCTGCTAACATTTTTCTGTTTATATTAACATTAGCTTTTTTAAGTCCTGCTATCATTTTGCTGTATGTTGTTCCATTCATTCTTGCTGCAGCATTTATTCTTGTAATCCATAATTTTCTAAAATCGCTTTTTTTGTCTTTTCTTCCAACATAAGCGTATGATAATGATTTAAGCACTGCTTGGTTTGCATTTCTAAATCTATAACTTTTTGCTCCAAAATATCCTTTTGCTTGTTTTAATACTTTTTTATGTTTTTTTCTTGTTATTCTTGCTGTTTTAACTCTTGCCATTTATTTTCCCTCCTTAATTTCCATATGGTAATAATTTTTTAACTCCTGCTTCGCATGTTTTATCTGCATAAGCACTTGATCTTCTTGACATTTTTTGTCTCTTTGTTTTTGTTGCTAATCTGTGTCTAGAGTTAGCTGATGTTCTTTTTACTTTTCCTTTAGCTGTATAAGCATATCTTTTTGATGCTGCTTTATTTGTTTTTAACTTTGGCATTTTTGTACCTCCCCTTATATGTTTATTATTTATTTGTTTGGTGCTAGTATAATGAATAAGTTTTTACCTTCTAATAAAGGTTTCTTTTCTAAAGTTGCTACTTCAGATAATTCTTCTGAAAACTTATTTAATACTTGTTCACCTAATTTTACATAGTTAAGTTCTCTTCCTCTAAATCTGACTGTTATTTTAACCTTATTTCCATCACTTAAGAATTTCTTAGCATTTTTTACTTTAAAACTAAAATCATGATCTTCAATATTTGGTGTAACTCTTAACTCTTTTAATTCAAATGTTTTTTGTTTCTTTTTAGATTCTTTTTCTCTTTTAGATTGTTCAAATTTATATTTTCCATAATCCATTAATTTACATACTGGATTAGTAGGATTTGAAGAAACTAAAACTAAATCTAAATTTTTATCCATAGCTAAGTTCATTGCATCATGTATAGGCATTTTTTCTAATTTATTACCTTCATTGTCAATTACTTGAACTTCTTTGAATCTTATTTGCTCATTGATTAATAAGTCTTGTTTTATATCAATTCACCTCCAAATAAAAAACTTGTTCTAAAGAACAAGTTAATCCACATTTGATATTTATATTACTTATTTTATTGTTTGTAATTTAAATATTAACCTTTTTCCCCACTTGGATAAGGTGAGAAGTGGATTCTTCTTCTTTGACTTTAAATATAATAACCTATTTTTTTAAAAAAGTCAATGCTTTTTATTGACTTTTTTTAATTTATATATTAAAATAGTTGGGTACGAATATTTGTAAGGTTATATTTTATCCTATTACCCGGTAGATTAAAAATATTTTCTTACATAAATATATTAAAATATAAAATAAGTTTATAAGGGAGGACAATTTTACAATGAATAATACAACATATATGGCAAAGAAAAGTGAAATTGAAAGCAAATGGTATATAATTGACGCTAGCCAAAAACCATTAGGTAGAGTAGCTGCTGAAGCTGCAAAATTATTAAGAGGAAAACACAAACCAACATTTACACCAAATCAAGATACAGGTGATCATGTTATTATATTAAATGCACAAGACATTATTTTAACAGGAAAAAAATTAGATCAAAAAATATATAGACATCATTCAGGATATATCGGAGGAATGAAAGAAGTAAAAGCTAAAGACATGTTAGAAAAAAATCCTGAAAAAGCAATGATGCTTGCAATAAAAGGAATGCTTCCACATAACAGATTAGGAAGAAAAATGATTAATAAAGTAAGAATTTATGCAGGAAATGAGCATGAAAATCAAGCACAAAAACCTGAAGTTTGGGAGGTAAAGTAATATGGCAGCAAAAAAAGAAAAAATAACATTCTATGGAACAGGTAGAAGAAAAAAATCAATAGCAAGAGTAAGACTTGTAAATGGTAATGGAAACATTACAATAAACAACAAACCTTTAGATGAATTCTTAGGTGTTGAAACTTTAAAAGTTATAGTAAGACAACCATTAGTTGCAACAAACTCATTAGATAAATTTGATGTTATTGCAAAAGTAACAGGTGGAGGAATCAGTGGTCAAGCAGGAGCTATAAGACATGGTATAGCAAGAGCTTTAGTTGAAGCAAATGCAGAATATAGACCAACTCTAAAATCTGCTGGATTCTTAACAAGAGATGCTAGAATGAAAGAACGTAAAAAATACGGACTTAAAAAAGCAAGAAAAGCTCCACAATTCAGCAAAAGATAGACAATATTTACAATATACAAAAAATCCAGAATTTTTATTCTGGATTTTTTATTTTCTTAAAGTTCAAAATTTTTCTATACTTCGTCGTTTTGCACATAGATTATATTTAGAGTAATTTATTCTTTAATTTGCTTTTTTATGTAAATTATTGTATAATATTTACACTAGTATGATTTATTTATACTAAATTTATAATTAAAACCGGAAAGGAAATGACAAGATGAAATTAAGTATGAATCCCGGAGTAGCGGAATTGTTAGCAAATGCTCATTCCACTCCCTCTAATCGAGGGGAAAAATTTTACTTTGAAGGAGATCTTTGCCAAATGAATAAAGCAAGATCAGTTGCAAGCCAGTTAGGTATATCAACTGGCATTAATGGCGGTATACCCTATGTCTCATCAAAAAAGGACTTTGAAACTGTTACGCAACATCTTATTAATAACAGAATCGAAGGCTGGTGGCATTATGTATCCAATGATGAGTATCGTAAGCTCAAAAATTCTTCTAAGTAAAATAGAAAAGAGGAACTCTAATGGGTTCCTCTTTTCTATTTTACTTCATTAATATAAATTTCTTTTTAAACTATAAAATCTTTAGAATTTTAGAATATATATCATACCAACTATAACATCTAATTACGTTTTTTCCTTTACATTCTTCATTATATAATGTATTGTAACAAATTACTGGAATAAAATTTGATATTTCATTTATGTTGTTTGGACTATCTTCAATCATTATATCTATATCATTATCAATAATCTCTTTATATTTTCTTTCTTTTTCTGCTTTCGAGAAAATCAATCTATCATATAATATACTATTTTTACATAGCCAATCTTTAACTATTTCCCTCATTTTATTTCCTATGTCATCATCCCTATTAGTAAACCATCTAGCAGTTATTATATATATTTCATGCCCATCTTCTTTTAATTTTCTTATAACTTCTGATGCAAAAGGCCTAGCTTTTTCATTTATTGCATAATATTCTAAATATTTACTCCAAAAATTCATTTCTTGCTCTTTACTTATATTAAATGTCTTACAATAATCGTAATTGCTTTTACCTACATTATATTCAATATTATTTTCAACACAATATTTAATTACATAATCAAATACAAACTGTTCTATATTTGTTAAAACTCCATCTATATCTATACCTATTCTCATCTTATTTTCCTTTCTATTAACCCATTTTATATTTCATATGTATACTATCATATATTTATTAGCTTTTCAATTATACATTTATCTTCTATTTCATTTTTCCACCTCCGATTTTTCATTTTCTTTTGAGGTGACAAATTGGCACCTCAAGTTTTGAAACTCAATTTCTGTAAATAGTTTCAATAAAAAAAGCATTATGAACTATATCCAAAATATAATTCACAATACTTCCTTTATCATAACATCAATTAATAAATTAAGTCTTCTTCTATATATTCTACAGTCTCTGGAGTAACTAGATTATTTATAAGCATTTCTAACACTTTATTAATTCCTTCTTGTTTGTCTGTTATATTCTCTATTGCCTTCGTTTGTAAAACCTTGCTATTTTCCTCTCTTACTATCTCCACTCCATAACTCTCTCCTTGTACCTCATAATACTTGATTTTACCTTTTGAATTTTCCTTGTTAATATCTACAGTTGCATATAGCCTCTTCAAAATATTCACCCCTTTTCTTTTGTGTAATTATTATGCATATATCTACTGTCCGTATGGATTATAGCATTTTTCTATTAGAAAAATTTGTCGTAATTTGATTTGTCGAACGAAAAAGGCTATAAATATCATTATTTACGATATTTATAGCCTTATATAGTCATTTTCTACTCTAATTATTAATAGTTTTCTGCTTTTATTTCAAAATATGCTCTTGGATGTGCACATACTGGACAAACTTCTGGAGCTTCTTTTCCAATATGAATATGTCCACAGTTTCTACATTTCCATATTTTATCTCCATCTCTGCTAAATACTAATCCATCTTCTACATTTTCTAATAATTTCATATATCTTTCTTCATGTTCTTTTTCTATTTTTGCTACACCTTCAAATAATTCAGCTATATGGTCAAACCCTTCTTCTCTAGCTTCTTTAGCCATTCTATCATACATATCTGTCCATTCAAAGTTTTCTCCTTCAGCTGCTGCTTTTAAGTTTTCTGCAGTTGTTCCAATACCATTATTTAATAATTTAAACCACATTTTTGCATGTTCTTTTTCGTTATCAGCTGTCTCTTGAAATATTGCTGCTATTTGCTCATATCCTTCTTTTTTTGCTTTGCTTGCAAAATATGTATATTTATTTCTTGCTTGTGATTCACCAGCAAATGCCTCCATTAAATTTTTCTCTGTTTTCGTTCCTTTTAAATCTGCCATTTTTAAAAACCTCCTAAATTCTACTTTTTGATTTACAATCTTTACATATTCCATTTATTGTTATTGAATCCAAATCTGTCTCTATTCCTGTCTCTTTCTGTATTTTCTCTGATAGTTCTTTGTTATAGAAATCATATTCAAAATCATATATTTTACCACATTTTACACATACAATATGGTCATGTGGTTTATGAATATAATCAAACTTGTCAGGACCAAGTGGCATAGATAGTTTCTTTATAACGCCTTCTTCTACTAGAAGATTAATATTTCTATAAACTGTACTTCTACTAATACTTGGCTCATTCTCTTTTACCATTTCACATATTTGCTCCGCAGTTGGATGCATATGTGTATTCTTTAATACTTCTAGTATTATTTCTCTTTGTCTGGAATATTTTTTCATAAATCTTCTCCTAAAATAGGATTTATTCCTATTTTCTATTATTTTATATCATATATCATTTTCTTAATCAAGTGTTTTTAAAAAAATAAGGAAAAAATTTCCTTATTTTTATTCTATAACATCTATGGCATTATCTTGTCTAATCCCTTCTAAATTATAATACGAATTTGGTACATCTCCTACTACTACAGTTTCTACTAATAGTACTTGATTTACAATTTCATTTTCAATTGTTTTGTATGGTGTTACTATACTCACCTTACAAGTTAATTCTAGATATATTCTATATACTGTTTGATTTATTCCCTGTGCTTCAAATTCATTTTTTATTTCGGTTAATATATTTCCTGCTGGAATAACTTTTATATTAATATCAGGTCCACTTCCTGCAAGAAGCTTATTTCCTGTTAATGCCCCCACTGGTATTTTTATATTATCTTTTTCAAGTTCTTTAAATTGTTTTTCCGCTTCTAGTGCTATATCAGAAGCAATCTTATTAATTACAACAACATCTGTTTTTAATACATTATTATTTCCATCTTTTTCAATTGACACAATATTACTATAATTAGTATTATCTAATATTATATTAGAAGCATTATTCATTATATATGTACCCAGCTGTCTTGCTTTTTCCACACACAGTTCTTCAAACATAGGATTTATTGATTTAAACAGAGTATAAAATGTAAGAATAGCAATTAGGATTATAATAAAAATGCTAAAAAACTTTTTAGCATTTTTATTGTTTGTATAAAATCCTTGTATCTTTGGAATTTTTATTCTTTTTCTTGAATATATACTATCCATTATACAGCTACTGCTTTCTTAACAAATTTAGGTATATACAATTGCTCGCCTGGATAAATCTTATTTGGGTCTTCTATTCCATTTACTCTTGCTATATCCTCAATTGTACTTCTAAATTTTTTAGCTATCTTCCATAAAGTATCTCCTGGTTTAACAAAATATATTACCATACTATATATATTATTTTCTCTAGTCTCTTCTAATGAAATATCATTTATTATATTTAATCTCTCGCTTTTGCTTACGCTAACATTAAATTCTAATTCAATATTTGCATCAATACTTCCACCATTTACAATAAAGTCATCTTTTCTAACATCAATATCTGTATCAACCATACAATTTTCATCTATTCCGTCAGACATAACTTCAAAATTAAATGGTATTTCTATGTTTCTAGAATTAACTGTGCTATTCATTTCAAACAATAACTCTACAGACATTTCTCCCTCATAAATAACTTTGCCATTTTTAATAGTTGTATTTAATATATTAGGAGTAGTTTTAACATTATATAGTGCATTGCCGTCCATTTCAGGAATGCTTATTTGTTCTCTTATATCACATATCTCATTTATATTTTGTTTTCCTGACATTGTATTTATTTCTTGCTCAGTAAAATTCAAATCTGATGATATACTATATAAATCCTCGATTAAGCTAATGTTCCTTGTCTCATATGCAAAACATGAAATCTCTATTTCTACTTCTATATATACTGAATTCATATCGCTATTGTTAGGTTTTATTATTAGATTTTTGATTTGATAATCCACATCACATATCGCTTCATCACTAATATTTTCTATGTCTATAAATCCCATGACTGGAATTCTTGTATTTATATTTCTTATTCTATTATCTTCTGTTAAATACAAGATTGAAACCTCTGCATCTGCTTTAGCTAATACTTTGTTATAGCTTAATTTTATATCTTTATCTACAATTCTAATATTTGCTTTCATTATTTCTGCTAGTTCATCTGCTACATCTACACTTATTGTATCTTTTGCATATACTTTTGTATTTCCCTCTCCAATTAAAGAATTTACCATTCTATCATTATTTAGCACTTGAACATCATCCAAGTTATTTATATTAGATATAACTTCTACATTATCATTTGAATAAACTTTTGAACCTATGCTCAAAGTAGTCTTTACATTTATTTTTCTTCCATTTAATACTTTGCATTCAATGTTTTTTATATTTATACTTTCTTTTGAAGTCATCCCTGTCATACATCCCTCTACATCTATTACCTGTGTAAAGTCTAGAACTGTATTAAGACTTCTTATTGAAGCTTCTTCATTGTCTGCTAAGTATATAATATATGTATTAATACTCCCATCTATCCTAACTTTTCCATCCATTACTTCTTTTTTATATACACATGGTATTCCATCTGCACTGATTATATTTAATACATCTGGTTTAATATCATTTACTATAACGTCTCCCTCTACTTCAGTTTCTTTTATGTTTTGCCCAACTTTTTTGTTTATGCATACTCTCTCTTTTTCTGTTTCTAGTAGCATATAAAATCCCTCCTTTAAAGTTTAATAATATATATTATATTAAGTTGGACAAAAAAAATTCCTAATTACTTAGGAATTTTAAACTTATATTATTTTTTACTTTTGTACTGGTGGTATTAATGGACAATATCCTTCTCCATCAAATACTGAAACTTCTAAATCTCTTGTAAGTATATCTATATATCTATAGCTAACATTTGTGTCATGTTCTTGATATTGCACTACAAATATATTTGGATATGTTTCTTTTATAACTGCTTGTTCTTCAAAAGGTTTGTTTCTTCCAAGTGATCCTTTAACAATTATCTTTTGTCCGATTTTTTCTCCTATCTCATCTTTTATACTAGAGATATCATTTTTGTAGATCATAAATCTCACGCACCTTCATATTTTAGATGATGCAATTATATCATCAGACATGAAAATTGTCAAAAAACTGCTGTTCCTGTTTGTTTTCTGTATCTATTGGTGCTCTAGGTATATAACCATTTTCACTGTCTATTATTACAATTGTATTACATTATTGTTACGTTAATATTACTAACCTATAATTTTGCTTTTTCCTCTTGCTCCAATACCACTAACCCCTCTTGCACCTTCCTTTATTTCTCTTGAAATTTCTGTGCTACTTACAAATCTATACTCTTCAGTAATAGCAATTTTTTCTGCAACTATTAATGGATCAACGAAATCTATTAATATTCTTCCTGGTGATGATGCAAAATCTGCTCCTGCTGAAATTATACCCTCATAAAAACTTTGGCATGCTCCCGCAAATATAACTAATTTATCAGAACTCATTCCCCATTTTCTTGCTTCTTTTACTGTGTTTATAAAATGCCTAGAATTTCTGTAATTATATATATTATTATAATTACTTCCATTTTTAAGCATCGCATCATGTCCAGTTATTATTAGAATATCTGGATTATATTTATTAAGAAGTGGTACTACTACCTTTGCCTGTCTATTTTCTGCAATATTCTTAACTACTGCATTAAGTCCAATTTTATTATAGTACCTTGCTGACTTCTCACTATATTTTCTATCACCATCTAAATGCAATATTTTACCTGTATATATTTTCTGTCTCTTTAAAGAATTATTAACCTTGTCTTTCCCTACTTTTATTCTTTTTTCCAAATTTATATCTACTGACTTTATACTATTTATGACATCTTCTTTACTAATTATCTCTAAATCTTCTATAGGACTATCTGCCATAACTCTAATATTAAGTCCTTTAAGTAGTGCAAACTGATTATCTAATCTAGTTTTTAATATATTATCTACAACAAAAAAAACATCTTTTCCATAGGATTTTCTACCTACAATATCTCCTTTTTTTATGCTCATTATTATCACTCCAAAAAAATATTGGTAGTATATTCTATGTCGAAGTTTGTAGATTGGTGAACGACTTAAGAACAAAATGTCCCAAAAGGGATGCTCCCTTCTGAGACATTTCTATGTATTATTATTTATTTAACTCTTTAAGTATTTTTCTATTTTCTTTTATTGCTGGCACAGCAAATACAAAAAATAGTACTAATAGTACGATAGTTACAATAAGAAGTACTATACCTAAATCATCATCAACATATCTACGAAGAGCTACAGTTTCTATTGTTGCTATTAGAAAACCATATACTTTTCTAATATTCTTTGCTAATACACTTTTTTGTTCCTCATTTGCTTTCTCTCTTACTTTCTTCGCTAATAATATATCTGGTTTAGATATACTAACTATTAATAGTATAATAAGAATTAAATCTAGCATTTTTTCTCCCTCCCTTTAACACAACATAATATATACTATTAATATATAGATTTCAAGATTAATTATGTCTTTTTGTAATTATAGGTCCTAATTTATATATAAACCCTTATTTTAATAAAATTTCTCTTGTTAAATTATTTATTGTATGATATACTTTTACTTGGTTGTTAAAACCGATTTAATTTATTTAGACTATATTACCCTTCTTTTTGGAATGGATCATTTGTGTCAAAGAAATTAAATTAGAATTCTAAGAAGGAGGAACTTATAATGGCAGACAAAACTTTAACATGTAAAGATTGTGGTGCTGAGTTTGTTTTCACTGAAGGTGAACAAGCATTTTATAGCGAAAAAGGATTTCAAGAACCAACAAGATGTGTAGAATGTAGAAGAGCTAGAAAACAACAAAGAAACAATTATTAAAAAGTAAAATACAGAGAATTTTATTCTCTGTATTTTTATCTTATACTAGGTAACTTTTGCTTTATTTGGGACAAAGTGTCCCACTAAGAAACGTCCCTTTTGGGACATTCATGGCTATATTTCATTTTTGTAGCCATTCCTCCTCTTATATGTCTTTCTGCTTTATTCTCATCTAAAACTTTCCTAACTTCTATCGCTAAAGTTTTATTTATATGAATTAATCTTTCGCTTACATCTTTATGTACTGTAGATTTTGAAATTCCAAATTTTTTTGCTGCTCCACGTACTGTATCTTTAGAATCTATTATATATTGTGCTAGGCAAACTGCACGTTCTTCTATTGATTTGTTTTTCATAAAGCAAAACCTCCATACGAAATACATTTGTTTAATTGTATTCATATGAAGGTTATCTTAGAACGAAACTTTTTATTACTGCTTTCTTTTTATGAATTTCACTATTACTGCTATTACTATTAACACTAAAGTTAATGATATCTCTTTAATATAATTTGTATCTTTTGGTTTTTCATTTGGTTGTATACTATTATTCTCTACTTCTTCGATATCTACAAAATCCTCTTTCTCACTATATTCATTTGAAGCTTCATCTTTCCAGATTCCTATTTTAGCTTCTTTTGCTACTTTTTCACTTTCTTGTAAAAGACTTGTATATTTATAATCAGCATATAAATATGCTACTTTAGCTAAACCTTCTTTTACTAATAGATCTTGAAGCAATTCTCCATCTACCCATATCCATGCTAAATATCTACCATATTTATCTGTCTTATCTGAATTATTATCAAACTCTAACTCTATGGTCTTAGCATTTTTCAACTTCTCTTTTGTAAAATCACTGGCCTCCACTCCATAAGCTTGTACTTCTTTTGTAGGATGAACACTCTCTGGTGTATCTACTGCTAAAAATCTTACTTTGATTATTTCTCCATTCATATCGAATTTAGCTGTGTCTCCATCAACACCCTCACTAAATTTCACTATTACTTTTTCAGTTTCTTTATCATTCTTTGACAATTCTTCTAATGTTGTTATATTAGAATCCTTATCATAATAAATATTACTATCTACTATATCCCATCTATTATTTTTATCATTCCATTTTACCTCGTGATAATGTCTAACTCCATCTTTATTGTGATATCCATAGTATTTACCATCATGGCTTACAATTTTGTTAGAATCCTTATCCTTCCAACCACTTATATTTCCACCATGTGCAAATGTAAATGTAGTTATACTTAAAATTATTACTAATATTGTTATTATTCTATTTATCTTTTTCATATTCTTAATTCCTTTTCTTTTTTTGTTTCTATATTATATCACAACGAATATTGTAATAAAATATCATCTTTATTTATTGACTTTTCCATTTTCTTCCATTATAATTTTATATATTTACTTCTAATATTATTAAAGGATGTGATTCTTTGAAACTTGATTTCTTAAATAATTTAATGGCAAAACCAATTGATTCTAAAAACAATTCTATAATTGGAAACTTTATAAATGAATTAAAAGATAATTTAAATAAAAAGCAGTCTTTCGAATGTGCAAAAAGTCTGCCATGGCATACTATACTAAACTTCGCAAAATTCGATAATAATTTTGCTGTTTGCTTTGATAACAATACAAAAACCTCATACTATATTCCAAAAGAAAATATCATGGGTACACTTCCAGAACCTGGCGAAATACTTAAAATTAATTCTCCTGGAAATTTCTATGTGGATTATACTGCAATTCCAGTAAAAGAAAATTTAATAAATCATATTCTAAGCGAATGTAAAATAGCAAAATGAAAAGGAACATTTATTAATAATAACAAACGTCCCTTTTCTAATTAACCTCTTCCATCTAATCCTCCTTATATAAAATTTAATACTTTCTGTATCTTTTAGAAGAGTATCTATATAATCAACTAGATTGTTACATCTAACATATCCTAGTTGTAATTATATTGTAGCACACTTTACATAATGTTGTCAAGTGTGCTACATATTTATTACTAACTTATCAAATTTAGATTTTACATACCTTTCTAATTTACCCATAAACTCATCTGGCATTATTTCTTTCTTTGCGACCATTTCTAATCCTTTTTCCCAGCTTGCAGTTAGTTTAGGATTTAGCATATCTGGCATTGAAGCTTTTACTACATCATAAATTGCTTCTCCCTTTATTGTAGGAGTTATTATTTGTGTTTTATTATTTATAGCTATGTAATTAATCTTTTCTAATTTTTTTATTATCTCTGCTCTTGTTGCACTAGTTCCTATTCCTGCACCTTTTATTTGTTCTCTTAATTCTTCATCTTCTATAAGCTTTCCTGCATTCTCCATTGCTAATATCATTGAACCAGTATTATATCTTGTAGGCGGAGTAGTTTCAGCTTCTTTTGTTTTTATTTCTTGGATATTAATATCTTGTCCTTTTTTTAATTCTTTTAATAAAGAGTTTTCTTCTTTTTCATTTTCCTCTTTTTTAGGTTTCAAAACTTCTAAATATCCTTTTTTTATACATACCTTTTCACTTGCTGTAAATATTTCATCATTAACATTAATTGTTAATGAAACTTTATTAAATTCAGCAGCTGGATAAAATATACTTAAAAATCTCTTTACAATTATTTTGTATATATCTTTTTGCAAATTTGATAATTTATCATGATTTTCAAATCCTTGCCCTGTTGGAATTATTGCATAATGGTCTGTAATCTTACTATCATTTACATATTTTGTCTTAACTAAATTTGTAGAATATTTCTCTTCTATCATTTTAAATATATACCCTTGTACTTCCTCATCTTTAAATCCTTTTGCAATACCATTTAAATTTTTAGATATTTCTTTTGCAACTGCTGTAGATAATACTCTTGCATCTGTTCTTGGATATGTAACTAATTTCTTTTCATATAATTCTTGTATAACTTCAAGTGTTTCATCTGGTTTTATTTTGAATTTCTTTGAACACTCATTTTGAATCTCTGCTAAGTTAAATAAAAGTGGAGCATTTTCTTTCTGTTTAGATCTTTTTATTTCTGATACTACTCCCTTTTGACCTTTTAATGAATCTATAAACTGATTTACATCTTCTTCTTTTTTAAATCCTGTATCATTATATAGCTTATTTGATTCATAGAGTTTGGATTTCTCATTTACTTTCCATTCTGCTTCTATATTATTATCTTCTTCTCCGAAAGTACCAATTATTTTATAGTATTTAGTCTTAATAAAATTCTTAATCTCTCTTTCTCTTTCTACACACATTCCTAGAACACATGTCATTACTCTTCCTATTGCAATAGAAGTTCTTTCTTCATTTATCTGTTTTGCAACTCTTCTTCCCTGCGTAATAGAAAGAAGTCTTGAAAAATTAATACCTATTAAGTAATCTTCTTTTGCTCTTAAATATGCAGAATCAGAAAGACTATCATATTCAGATGCATCTTTTGCTTCTTTTATTCCTCTTAATATTTCTTCTTCTGTTTGTGAATCTATCCAAACACGTTTTATCTTTGCATTTGGATTAGGACTTGCCATCATCAGTACAAGTCTTTGAATATATTCTCCCTCACGTCCCGAGTCACCTGCATTATATATTTCAGAAATATCTTCTCTTTGCAGCAAGCTTTGTATTACTTTAAATTGATTTTCAACTGCTGGTATTATTTCATACTTCCAATCTTTTGGCATAAAAGGAAGTGTATCCAATCTCCATTGTTTTAATTTCTCATCATATTTCTCTGGATACGACATAGTAACCAAGTGTCCAACACACCAAGTTATAATCCAATCTTCAGATTCTAAATATCCATTTTTTCTATTTGCATTTATTTTTAAAGCCTTTGCAAATTCCATTGCCACTGATGGTTTCTCTGTAATTAGTATCTTTTTCATATATCTCTTCCTATTTCAAAATTTGGGGAAAAAGGTGTCTGTCCCCTTTTTCCCCAAACTTAACAATTTTACTTATCTTTTTTTACATCTAATTTTATATGAACTTCTCTTAATTGTTTTTCTGTAACTTCTCCTGGTGCTCCCATTAATAAATCTTGTGCTTTACTGTTCATTGGGAATGCTATTACTTCACGTATGTTTGGTTCATCTGTAAGTAGCATTATCATTCTATCTACACCTGGTGCTATTCCTGCATGTGGTGGTGCTCCATAGTGGAATGCATTAAACATTGCTGGGAATTTGTTTTCTATTGTTTCTTTTGTATATCCTGCTATATCAAATGCTTTTATCATTATCTCTGGATCATGATTTCTTACAGCGCCTGATGATAATTCTATTCCGTTACATACTAAATCATATTGATATGCAAGTATTTCTAATGGATCTTTTTCTTCTAATGCTTTTAGTCCACCTTGTGGCATTGAGAATGGGTTATGGCTAAATGCTACTTTTCCTTCATCATCTAATTCAAACATTGGGAAATCAACTATCCAACAGAATTTAAATGTATCTTTTTCTAATAAGTCTAATCTGTTTGCAAGTTCACTTCTTATTTGTCCTGCTATATTTTCTACAACTCCTTTTTTATCTGATATGAAGAATAAAGAATCTCCTACTTTTGCTCCTATTTGTTTTAATAGTTTTTCTTTTGATTCTTCATCAATAAATTTCGCTATAGGTCCTTGAAGTTCATTACCTTCATTTACTTTAAGCCATGCTAAACCTTTTGCGTTGCATTCAGATGTAGCAAAGTCTACCATTCCATCATAGAATTTTCTTGGTACATCTTGTGCATCTGGAAGAACTATTATTCTTACAATTTTACCTTTGAATGCATTAAATTCAACATGTTGGAATATTTCTGTAACATCTTGTATTATAAGTGGGTTTCTTAAATCTGGTTTGTCACTTCCATATTTAAGCATTGCTTCTTCAAAAGGAATTCTTGTGAATGGAATTTCTCCTATCTTCTTATCAGAGAATTCTTTAAATGTATTGTATATAACACCTTCCATTACTTCAAAAACATCTTCTTGAGTACTAAATGCCATTTCCATATCTAGTTGATAGAATTCTCCTGGTGCTCTATCTGCTCTTGCATCTTCATCTCTAAAGCATGGTGCTATTTGGA
>CAOJKK010000002.1 GCA_948437895.1 uncultured Clostridium sp. | reverse complement strand
TTGCTTCTCCTTTAAATTTATATGCTCCATGACTTGTTCCTATTGCTATTGCTAAAGAATCACATCCTGTTCTTTCTACAAATTCTTTTGCTTGATCAGGATCTGTATATTTTGCATCAGCTTCTGAAACATTAACATCATCTTCAATTCCTGCAAGTTGTCCTAATTCTGCCTCTACTACTACTCCTCTTTCATGTGCATATTCTACTACCTTTTTAGTTATCGCTACATTTTCTTCAAAGCTATATTTTGATCCATCAATCATAACAGATGTAAATCCATTATCTATACACATTTTACAAGCTTCAAAATCAGCTCCATGGTCTAAATGTATTGCTATTGGTATTGTTGTTTCTTCTACTGCTGCCTCCACCATTTTCATCAGGTATTTTATTCTTGCATATTTTATTGCTCCGCTTGATGCTTGAAGAATAACTGGTGAATTTTGTTTTTGTGCTGCATCTACTATTCCTTGTATTATTTCCATATTATTTATATTAAACGCTCCTATTGCAAATCCTTCTTGCATTGATTTTTGAAACATTTCTTTAGTTGTTACTAATGGCATAATTTTACCTCCTTATATTTTATAACTTTATTCTATTTCTTAAATCTTTACTTGTCAATAATTTATATAAAAAATCCCAACACATATTATATAAAATTCATGTTGGAATTTTTAGTTAAATTATTTAATTTGTTAATTATTAGTTTTTTCGTGGTTACACTTATAGCTACCACACATAGACTCATCTTCTGCCCTTCCATTATTACAGTTTTTACATGGTCTTACAATAATATCTTCTAATTCGCATTTTTGTGTTTTTTCATTATTGAATTCACAACTGCAAACTGTACAATTAATTAATTGTTTTCCTTCCATTTTGACCTCCTTTAAAATTATTGTACTAATATTATTTGCAATTTGAGTTAAAATATTAATAAACTAATTTTCATTTTGAAATCGCCTATATTTGTTTTTTATTATTTTTTGTTTTCATTTTTTTAATCTCATTATTATCTAATTTTCTAATACTACAATCTGATTCTTTAAAGCTTAGATACCAACTCATACCATTCTTATCTCTTTCTACTGTTTTTGCTCTTTCTTTAAGTCCATTGCATGTTGTAGGTGCTGGAACTATGATAGGTTCTCCTGGAAGCCAGTTAGCTGGTGTTGCTGCATTATTGCAATCGGCAGTTTGTAATGCTTCAACAATTCTTAATATTTCTGGAATGCATCTTCCCACATTCATAGGATAAACTAATATTGTCCTAACTATCCCTTTATTGTCAATAATAAATACATTTCTTACTGTTTCAGTTGAACTTACGCTATTTGCTATCATTCCATATTTCCTTGCGATCTCTCCACTTCTATCGGCAATAACAGGGAAAGGTACTTCTATTCCAGTTTTTAGACATATATCGTAAAGCCAAGCAAGATGTGATGGATTACTATCAATACTTAACCCTATTAAACATGTATTTAAATTTTCAAAATATGTATTAGCTTTTGAAAATGCAATAAATTCTGTTGTGCATACAGGTGTAAAATCTCCAGGATGAGAAAATAATACTACCCATTTACCTTTATAATCAGAAAGTTTAATATTTCCCATTGTAGTTTTAGCTTCAAACTCTGGCGCAAACTCTCCAATTTTTACAGTTCCATTCATCATTATTTCATAATTATTCATTAAAATAAACCTCCAACCATTTTTATTTATATTATGTTGGAAATTTTGTTTTTGTTCATTAGAAAAAAGGAGTAACTCAATTAAAGTTACTCCTTTTTAATTTTATTCTTCTGTATTTGTTGACGTTGCTGTGTTTACTTGTTCGCAATATTCTTCATACTTTTCTTCTAAATCCTTATTTTTGAATTTTATTTTTTTATCTTCTCTTAATTTAATTAAAGCTTTGTATCTTATATATTGATCTTCTTTCTCTAATCCTGCTCCTAAAGTTTCTACTATATCATTTTCCACTTCTTCTAAAGAAGGTTTATCAGCTTTATTTATACAATATATAATATGATATCCGAAACTTGTTTTAACAGCCTCTGTTGTATACTTATCTTTTTCTAATTTTTTACTTGCTTCAACATATTCTGTAGCTAATGTAGTAGCATCAAAACTATCAAAATCAACATTTTCTGTTGTTATTTTGTCTTTGTATTCATCTGCTACATCATCAAAGCTTTTTCCTTCTTTTAGTTTTGCTAGTATTTCGTTTGCTGTAGCTAAAGCTTGCTTATCTGTTACTGTGTCAGATGTTTTAACCAACATATGTTTTGTATTAATTTCTCCATAAACATTATCGTTATAATAATTTTCTATTTCTTCATTTGATATTAATGTTTTATAATAGTCTATAACACATAAATTTCTTCTATAGTCAAATTCCATATAATCTATAAAATCTTCTTTAGTATTAAATCCGTTCTCCTCTAAGAATTGTTTTTCTGTATAACCATAATACATTTGATACATACTTAAAATTGATTCAGCCTCTTCTTTTATTTCTTCTTTTTCTTCATCTGTAACATCATACATTTTTTCTAAAACTGATTTATCTATTAATTCTAATATATAGCTAATTGGATATTGTTCTTCCATTTGTTTAAACACTTCATTTTTTCTTATTCTTCCACCTTTAAATGTTATTAATGTTTCATGTCCAAGTCCAGGAAAGCCAAACATACCTAATAAATATATTATAACTCCTCCTAAGACTAATCCTATTAGTCCTGAAATCCAAACTTCTTTTTTCTTAAAAAGATTAAATTTCTTTTTTTCTTCTCTTATTGCTTCTTCATTGTTGTTTTCTTTCATTTCTTTTTCTTCCATATATACACTCCCTTAATTTTTCTAATATTTTATATATAGTTTATTAAAATAATATTAAAAAATCAATAGTTTTAAACAATAATTAAAATATTTATTTCTTCATAATTCTACTTAAAATTTATATTCTTGTCTATTCCTAGTTTTCCAGCTCTTGTAATACTTGAATATCCATATTTTTGTTTTAGTTCATCTAATGCTTTGTCGAGTTTTTCTTGCCTTTCTTTTTCTTGGGTATTAAACAAAGATATTTGTGTTTCGTCTTTGTTTATTAATTTGTCAGCTCTTAATGCAACTAATCTTATCGGTTCTCCTTTATGCATAAATTTTAAAAGTTCCTTTGCTTTTAAGTATATCTGTTTAGTACTAGCTGTTGGTGAATCTAGCTTACTTTGATGCGAGAAATCTTTAAATTCATTTGTTCTCAATCCTACATTTATAACATTTGCGACCATATCATGTTTTCTTAATCTATATGCAACGTGTTCTGATAAAGCTAACAATATTTCATTTAAAGCATCTATATTGTTAATATCTTTTGCAAGAGTTGTTGAATTTCCAATACTTTTGGGTTCTTCATGCTTGTATACTACTTCTGAATCGTCTATTCCATTGGCATACTCCCACATCATTTTTCCATGTTTCCCAAATTTACTAATTAATTGTTTTTTATCAATTTTAGCTAAATCTCCTATTGTTTTAATATTCATATTATACAACTTAGGAACAGTTTTTCTTCCAAGCATAAATAATTCTCTGATTGGTAATGGCCACATCTTTTCTTCAATTTCATTTAGATATAATGTGTGTATTTTATTCGGCTTTTCGAAATCTGATGCCATTTTTGCAAGCAATTTATTAGAACTCAATCCAATATTTACAGTAAATCCTAATTCTTCATTTACTCTTTTTCTAATTTCTTTTGCTTTATCCATTAGTGTAGATTTCATTAAATATTCTGTCATATCTAGAAAACATTCATCTATTGAATATCTCTCTATTTTATCTGTATACTCTAACAATAATTTATATAATTTATCTGAATATTCTCTATACAAATTATAGTTCCCTCTAAATACTTGTATATTAGGACATTTCTTTTTAGCTTGATATATTGTTTCTCCTGTAACTATACCAAACTGTTTTGCAAGATTACTTTTTGCAAGTACTATTCCTGCTCTTTTAGATTCGTCTCCACCAATAATTGCTGGTATTTCTCTTATATCAATTTCTTCTCCATTATCTAATCTCCAAATAGCATACCATGATAAAAAGGCATTATTTACATCTATATGCATAATTTGTCTTTCCATATTATCACCATAACCATTTTAGAACATTTGTTCTTGTTTGTCAACCAGCTATATAACATATTTGCAATATTATGTATAATATAGTATAATTTTTTCATTACATTTTATAAGGAGGGTTGGCAAATGAGCTCTAGCGCTCACGATTCCAATGATGCAGTATTTTGCAAAAATAAACACTGCAAATTCTATCAATCAAAATGTTCAGGAAACGAATGCAAAGTATCAAACTTAAGTGTTATAGCTGAATCTTTAGGATTCGGTGAATGTTATGCTATCTTACCTTTAAAAGAAAAACTTAAGGTAAGACTTTTTGGGCATTATCTATCGCTCAGGTAATTGATGGAACCTTTCTCAAAAAGAGAGCATTTGAACTAAACTATTTAAAATTTAGTTCAAATTGCTCTCTTTTTTATTTTTAATTACTTCTTAATAACCTTTAAAATCAATGCATCTTGTAGAGTTTTAGAAAAATTAACTTTTAATTTTTCAGCTCTTTCATTTAACCAAAATGGTATAGTAAGAGTCTTTTTTACCGATTTTCTAGAACTATATTTTTCTGAATATGCACTTAAGTCTAATAATAATAAGCTTACAAATTCATCTTCACTTTCTAAATCTATATCTCTAATTTCACTAGCTTCAGGAATATTTTCATTTTCCTCTAGAGCAGTAAGTAACCATCCTAATGCAGCATCTTCTGCCATTTCTATAGCTTCTTCCAATGTATCTCCTTGTGTACAACATCCTAATAAATCCGGAATTACAACACTGTAACCAATGTCTTCTTGTTTAAAAATAGCTGGGTATATCAATTTCATATATGCTATCCTCCTATAATAAAGATTTGTATTTTTCTTTTAAACCTGCCTGTTTTAAAATTGAATTTAAAGTACCTTTCTTTACATCTCCCTTATGCTTTGGTATTGTAACTTTACCTGTTTTTGTTTTGTGTTTATATTGCATATGTGAACCAACAGTATCGTAATAATACCATCCATCTTTTTTTAGTATTTTTTCTAAATCTTTAAAGGTCATTTATGCTCCTTTCAAGATAATATTATTCTAACACATACTATACGTGTTGTAAATATTATTTTTATATTTTATTTTTTTGGAAAATTTTCTAGAATTTTATGAATCTAAAATCATTTTAGAAATAATATAATAATATTAAATATTTATTTATATTAAAAGTCAAGAAAATTCGTATTTCAAAATTCGACACAAAAAAGATATCGTTTTATTTAGCGATATCCTTTTCTTTTATATATTCATTAATTTTTTCTGCTGCTATTTTTCCTGATTCTATAGCTTTGCAGACAGTTGCCTTATTTTGAGACACATCTCCTCCTGCAAACACTCCTTCTATATTTGTCATATTATTTTCGTCTATTTTTATCAATCCTCTATCATCTAGTTCTACTCTTTCTTTTGCAATTAATTCTTTATCTGGCTTTAATCCTATTGCAAATATTACAGTATCTGCTTTAATAGAAAATTCACTATTATCTATATCAATTACTTTTTCAGTAGATGAATCTGTTTTTATACAATTAACTGATTTTAAATACCCATCTTCAACATTTGCATCTATAACTCTAGTATTGTATATTACTTTAACTCCATCTGCTATTGCTTCATCTAATTCTATTTGTCTAGCAGGCATTTTAGACTTATCTCTTCTATAGACTATAGTGCTGGATTTTGCCCCCATTCTCATTGCAGCTCTTGCAGAATCTGTTGCTACATTTCCTCCACCAATTATAATAACATCTCCAAGATTATTTACTATTCTTTTTGCATTATATTCCTTTAGAATATAATTTGACTTATATATATTTTTGCAATCTTCGCTACTTAAATTATATGTAGATGGAATATCTGCTCCTATTCCTAAAAAAACAGCTCTATATTCTTTTTTTAATTCTTTTAAAGTTATATCTTTTCCGAATTCGATGCCTGTTTTTATTTCTATATTTAAGTTTTTAATTCTACTAGTTAAATTTTCAGTAATATTTCTTGGAAGCCTAAATCCTGGTATTCCATATGTCAAAAGCCCGCCAATTTGTTCTTCTTTTTCAAAAATTGTAACTTCATATCCTTTTTTAGCAAGTTCAACTCCGGCATTCTATACCTGCTGGTCCTGAACCTACTACTGCAACTTTTATTTTATTTGAACTGGCTATGTCATACACATAATTTACATTGTTTTCTCTTGCCCATAAATTCACATATTTCTCTAATCTAGAAACACTTACAGGTTTTCCTTTTATCCCCTTTACACAATGACCGCATGCAATATTCTTCATATGGGCACACATTTGAACATATATCACTCATTATATTGTTCTCTTGCAAAACCACATATGCCTTTTCTAAATCTTCATGTTTTATTGCATCTATAAAGTCTGGTATTCTTGTTTGAATTGGACATCCTTTTCTACATAATGGATTTTTACAATTTAAACACTCATTTGCTTCTTTTAGTATAGTTGATAATTCTTCCATTATTTTCTCCTTAACTGTTATTTATCTACGATATATATAAATTGTTATCTATTATATATTTATATACTTCTTTAGATAAATATTCTAGTACTTTTTTATCATCTTTTTTTATCATTTCTCTTATAAGTGTTGATGATACTTCTTTTTTATCTCTATCTATAACTACGTAATTATACTTATCTTTTATTCTTTCATATTCCTTCCATGTAGGCATTTTATTGAAATTGTCTGAACCCATAATTAAAAATACATTTTCTTTATTTGTTTCTTTTGCAAAGGAGCTATTATTAATTACTTCAAACGCATCTACTGCAAATAGTTCTCGATTTTCTCTTATTTCAATATCATCCACTTCTAAATTATCATAATATTTAGTTGCAAGTTTTAACATATTGTATCTATGTTTTGCTTCTACTAAATCTTTCTTTTTATAATAATCATTAACTGGAACAAAAACTACCTTATCTAATTTTCCTGTTTCTATTAAATTGTTTGCTATTCTTGTATGTATAATACTTGGAGGGTTAAAACACCCTCCAAAAAATCCTATTTTTTTCATTGTCTTTTCCTTTTTGAAACAAAAGGGGACAGACCCCTTTTGTTTCAATTATATTATATTCTTAATTTCATTATATATATCTTCATGTATCTCTTCTATTGTTCTTATTTTACTTTTTCTTACACAATCTATTTTACACCAGTTATATTTATCTGCTACTTCACATGCAGCATTATAGCTATCTACAATATGATTTTTATCTCTTTCATGTATATCTTTTTGTGCTTCATGTGTAAATTTATTTTCTCTGTTTTTCATTAATTCAAAAGCATATTCTGGTGGCATATTTAAGAAAAATACTTTTGTTGGAACTGGCAATTTATATAGATTAAATTCGTAATCCCATAACCAGTTTAGGAATCTTTCTCTTTCTTCTTTATCTTCTATCTTTCCTGCTTGATGTACCATATTTGCTGTTGTATATCTATCTGCTAATATTATTCCACCATTGTTATAATACTCTTCTAATTCTTTTTTAAATGTTGCGTATCTATCTACTGCAAAAAATGTTGAAGCAACATATGGACTTATCTCTTTTGCATTTTCTCCAAACTCACCTGATAGATACATTTTTACTAATGAAGATGATGGACTTTCATAATTAGGAAATGATACTAATTTATAGTCTATGTTTTCTTTTTCTAATCTTTCTTGCAACTTTTTCAATTGTGTTTGTTTACCACTTGCATCTGTTCCATCTATTACAAATAACTTTCCCATTTATTTCTCCTTATTTTTGCATTTCATTTTTTAAGAATTCTATTTCTTCTGCTAAATCCAATCTTACGAATAGAGGCTCTCCTTTTTCTACAACTTTCAATCCTGATTCATATTCTGGATATTCATATATACTATCCCATATCATTAATTTGTCATCACTTATTCCTAATTGAGTAAACATTTTAGGAGTAGTTTCTTCCATGAAAGGTTTTATCATTATTGCAACTTTTCTTAAGTTTTCTACTAAATGATACATTACATCTTTTAATTCTTCTGTTTTTTCTTCTTTGAATAGTGCCCATGGCATAGTTTCATCTATATATTTATTTGTTCTTGATATAATTTGCCAAATTTCTTCTAATGCATTACTTACATGTGCTTCATCCATTTCATTTTCTACACATTTTATTTTATCACTTACAAAACTTTCTAATTCTTTATCTAATTCTGTTAAATTTTGAGGCTTTTCTGGAATCTCTCCTCCAAAATATTTGTTTATCATTCCTATCGTTCTGTTCAATAAGTTACCTAAATCATTGCATAAATCCGAATTAAATCTTTCCACAAATCCTTCTGGTGTGAATAGTCCATCTTGTCCAATAGATAATTCTTTTAATAGAAAATATTTTGTAGCATCTAGTCCATATCTTTCTATTAATGTTTCTGGATAAATAACATTACCTTTTGATTTAGACATTTTACCATCTTTCATCATTATCCATCCATGTGCAAATAGTTTCTTAGGCATTGGTAGGTCTAAAGCCATTAGGAATATAGGCCAATATATTCCATGAAATCTTATTATATCTTTACCTACTATTTGTAAATCTGCTGGCCAATATTTATTGAATTTTGTTTCATCATCTGACATATAACCTAATGCTGTAATATAGTTTGTAAGTGCATCTAACCAAACATATATAACATGTTTTTCGTCGCCTTTAACTTTTATTCCCCAATCGAATGTTGTACGAGTTACGCATAAGTCTTCTAGACCTGGTTTTATAAAATTATTAAATAGTTCATTTTTTCTAAATGCTGGTTCTATAAAGTTTGGATTTTCCTCATAGAATTTTATAAGTCTATCTTGATATTTTTTCATGTTAAAGAAATATGCTTCTTCTTTCATTTTTGTAACTTCTCTACCACAGTCAGGACATTTTCCATCTACTAATTGTGTTGGTGTAAAATATGTTTCACAAGGTACACAATACCAACCTTCATATTCTCCTTTATATATATCACCATTTTTCATAAATCTTTCAAATATTTGCTCTACAACTTTCACATGTCTTTCGTCTGTTGTTCTAATAAAGTCATCATAATCTATTTTCATTTTTGCCCATAATTCTTTTGCTGCATCTGCCATTTCATCGACATGTTCTTGTGGAGTCATTTTTCTTGATGTTGCAACATCTTGTATTTTTTGTCCATGTTCATCTAGACCTGTTAAAAGATATGCATCATATCCTCTCATTTGTCTATATTTTTTTATTGTATTTGCAAATGTAGTTGTATATGCTGTTCCTATATGAAATTTACCACTTGGATAATATATTGGTGTTGTTATATAATATTTTTTCTCTTCACTCATAAAACATAATCTCCTTTAATTTTAAATGTTTCTAACTTTTAAAATTCTATCATAATAGTATTAAAATAGCAAGTTTTGTAAATATAAAACTTGCTATTAATATAACTATTTTTTATTGTTTCTATACTTGTTTCCAGAACCAATCTAAACTATTGTCAATGCTTTTCTTTTTGTAGAATTTACATGCTATATCGTCTACCCATAAATAACCAAAGAATGTAATAAAAACCATTACTAAATCTATAGATATACATCTTAATAATGTTGAACGATATGTCTCATAATTCACTTCAGGAATAATTGCAAGTTGTACACTATGCATTAGTATTAAAACTAAAAAGAATATTAATGCTATTGCTGGTGCATGTGGTTTTTTTATTTCCTTTCCTAAAAAAATTAGTAATACTGTGGCTGCAAGTAGTAAAACTAATGTTACTGAGTTTGTTACATCAATAATAAACATTTATTTTCCTCCTTTGTATATTTTTATTTATTTCTAAATTAATAAATCTATTTTAACTTATCCTCTATAAGAGTTGCTAATTTATTAGCTGCTTTAGTAATTTTTTCTATATCTTTTCCTTCTATCATTACTCTAATTAAAGGTTCTGTTCCAGATGGTCTTATTATTACCCTTCCTTCACTAGAAAATTCTCTTTCTAGTTCCTCTACCATATTTTGTATATCTTTATCTTTTTCATAGTCATTCTTTTTACTACCATCTACTTTTGCATTTACTAAAACTTGTGGATATACTTGCATTATATCACAAAGTGATGATACTGGCATATTTTTTTCTAATAAAATTTGAATTAACATTAAAGATGTAAGAATTCCATCCCCTGTAGGATTATAATCAAGCATTATTATATGTCCTGATTGTTCTCCTCCTAAGTTGTAGCCATTTTTAAGCATTTCCTCTAAAACATATCTATCTCCAACTTTTGTTTGTTTTAAAGTTAAACCATTATTTTCAGCAAATTTATTTAATCCTAAGTTACTCATTATAGTTGCAACTAGAGTATCATTATTTAGCTTTCCTTTTTCTTTTAAATATTTAGAAAATAATGCAAGTAGCATGTCTCCATCAATTACATTTCCTTTTTCATCTATCGCTAGACATCTATCGCCATCACCATCATATGCAATTCCTAAACTTAAGTTGTTTTCTACTACAAATTTCTTTAACCCTTCTAAGTGAGTTGATCCGCAATTTTCGTTTATATTTATTCCATCTGGATTATTGTTTATTATTCTATACTTTATACCTAACTTTTTAAATACCTCTTCTGCAACCTTATATGTTGCACCATTTGCTACATCTAATCCAACTACAAAGTCTTCTCTCATATTTTCTTCTATATTATCTTCAAATATCTTTCTGAATAAGAATATATATTCATCTATTAAATCTGTAGCATCTTCAGATATACCTATTTTATTATGTACTGCATTTAATTCTTCTATTTTTCCTGAATCCATCACTTCTTCTATTTCTTCTTCTATTTCATCAGATATTTTCATACCTTTATTACTAAAATATTTTACTCCATTAAACTCAAAAGTATTGTGTGATGCAGATATAACTACACTTGCATCTGCTTTTAATTTTTTAGTTAAATATGCTACTGCTGGTGTTGGCATAACTCCTAATAGTTTAACATTTGCTCCATAACTTAAGAAACCAGCTGTCATTGCGCTTTCTATTAATGTTCCTGAAAGTCTTGTGTCTCTTCCAATTAAAATAGTTGGGGCATGATCCGAATGTTTTGCTAAAACATATGCACCTGCTTTTGCTACTTTATATACTAATTCTGGTGTTAATTCAGTATTCGCAATTCTTCTGATACCATCCGTTCCAAAATATTTTCTCAAAGCAATCCCCCCTCGATCATTTACTTTCATATTATATATTGTTTTATTATAAAATTGCAACATATTTAATATGTTTTTTATTACTGTTTTTCTATTTTTACGACATTCCTTGACATTATATGTTGTTTCTATATAAAATATATTAAAATTTACAATATAGGAGTCTAAAATGAACATATCAACTAGCAAAAAAAGAATAATATTGTCTTCAATAATATTGGTGGTATTACTTGGATTAAATATATTAAATTATAAAACATATATGAATGGAGAATCTTTTAACTATATGTCTTTTATAATCTCTATATTGTTTTCCATATTATCTTGCATTTTGTTTGCTATAAAAATAGATTTAAATAAAAAGTTGAATATTTTATTTTCTATATTCTCTTTTATATTATCTATATTCTTTTCTTATATGATTATAGAACTATTAAATCAAAATACACTATTTTCACTATATAATAAACGTTTAATTTTTAACTTTATAGTGATTGTAGTATTACATATATTAATATATGCTGTATCAAACAAAATAAGTCTAACCATTATAATAACTAACTCAATACTATTTATATTAGGCATTATAAATTACACAGTAACTTGTTTTAGGGGAACACCTTTAGTTCCATGGGATATTTTATCACTTAAAACAGCTGCATATGTAGCAACAACTTATACTTTTAGTATTAATTACTATTTATTGCTTTCTACTTCATTATTTGTTTTCATATTGTCAGTAGGTTCAAAAGCAAAATATACTTTTAGTAAAACATTTATAAATATAGTAATAAGATTTATTCTTCTTATAATTGTACTTGCATCTATTTTACTTTTCTACAATTCAAGTATAATAGATTACTTTGATTTTGAAAATAATCTTTGGAAACCTACAGATGAATATTTAAACAATGGCTTCTTAGCTAGTTTTGTAAAGCAAAGCAAAAACTTATTCAATGATGAGCCTGATAATTATTCACCTGAAAATGTAGAAAATCTTCTAATTGAATTAGAAGATTCAATTTATCAAGAAGATCTTGTTTCTACATTACCTACTGGTAGTTCTATAGAAAATGATAGTCCAAATATAGTTGTAATAATGAGTGAAAGTTTTTCAGATTTAACTGTTAATCGGAGAGTTTAGTACAACAGAAGAATATATGTCATATTTTAAAAGTTTGAAAGAAAATACAATTAGAGGAAATGCTTATGTTTCTGTTTTTGGCGGTCAAACTCCTAATTCTGAGTGGGAATTTTTAACTAATAATTCAATGGCTTTTATGCCTTATAGAACGGTTCCCTATCAACAATATATTAGAAAAGCTTCACCATCACTTGCTACTACTTTAAAGGTTCAAGGTTATACTACAACCGCTATTCATCCTTGGTATGGTTCTGGATATAGAAGAAATGCAATATATCCCCTTTTAGGTTTTGATACATTTGAAAGTATAGAAACATTAGACAATTTAGATTATTTAAGAGGATATCCGACAGATTTAAGCACCTACAAATATATTACTACTCAATTTGATAATAAAACTGATGATGAAAAAATCTTTGATTTTGTAGTAACAATGCAAAATCATAGTGGTTATGATTTACCTGGATATGATTCTACAGTGTTTTTAACAGATATAGAAAACTGTCCTAGAGTTGAGCAATATCTTTCTTTGTTAAAAGAATCTGACAAGGCTTTAGAATATCTAATTAATTATTTTAAAAATTATGATGAAGAAACTATAATCCTATTCTTTGGAGACCACCAACCTCCATATTTTGAAGATGAATTCTGGGAAGCAATTATGGAAGATACAACTGATGAAACAAGTAAATACATAACTCCATTCATCTTATGGGCAAATTATGATATTGAAGAACAATATATAGATAAAATAAGTCTTAACTATTTATCTATGTTATTATTAGATAATGCCGAGCTTAAAACCACTTCTTATATAGAGTTTATAAGAAATATTCAAGAAGAACTACCTGTAATTACTGGAAATGGATATATAGACAATGAAGGTAATTATTATACTTATGATGTAGAAAGTAAATACTCAGAGCTTTTGCATAAATATCAACTTGTACAATATAACAACGTATTTGATAGCAAAAATAGAATAAACGATTTTTTTGAAATAAGATAAAAAACAAAAATCCATTATCACAAATTGTAATAATGGATTTTTCTATCTATTTTGTTCCGAAGATTCTATCTCCTGCATCTCCAAGCCCTGGAATTATGTATGCTTTTTCATTTAATTTCTCATCAATACATGCCGTATATATTTGTACATCTGGATGTTTTTCTTCTACTACTTTTATTCCTTCTGGTGCAGAAATTATTGATAAGAATTTTATTTTCTTTACACCTTTTTCTTTTAAAAGTTCGATTGCATCAAGTCCTGAACCACCTGTTGCAAGCATCGGGTCTAATATTAATACTTCTCTTTTATCTATATCTTTTGGAACTTTAAAGAAATATACTGTTGGTTTGAATGTTTCTTCATCTCTATACATTCCTATATGTCCTATTTTGGCATTAGGAACTACACTTATGATTCCATCAAGCATTCCTGTTCCTGCTCTTAATATTGGAACAAATGCATAGTTGTTTTCATTTATTTTTCTTGTTTTCATCTTTTGAATTGGCGTTTCTATTTCAACTTCATGCATTTCTGCATCTTTCATTGCTTCATAACAAAGCATTGTTGCAATTTCAGATATAATTTCTCTAAACTCCTTTGTACCAGTTTTTTTGTCTCTTAATATTGCTAATTTGTGTTCAATTAATGGGTGTTTTAGTTCGATTGCATTCATAATTCTTCCTCCTTAAATTCTTACATTTGATTTGGCATTTCCATGCCTAGTAACTCTGCTCCAGATTTTAATACTGTACCAACTGCGTATGTTAAAAATAGTCTTGCATCTTGAATAGCTTTGTCTTCTGTAATTATTTTATGTTCGTTATAAAATGTACTAAAGTTTTGACTTAAATCAATTAAGTACCTGGCAAGCACTGATGGCTCGTTTTTATCTGCTGCATTTTGTACTACTTCGTTAAATGTATATATTAATTTCAATGTTCCAATTGCTTCTTTTTCTTTTAATTTGCTAAAATCGATTTCTTCTATTTTTGGTGTATATCCAGCTTTATTTAATAAACTTCTTGTTCTTACATAAATGTATTGAATATATGGTCCTGTTTCTCCTTGGAAGTTAAGAAGCATATCCCAGTCAAATATTTCATCTTTTATTCTACTATTTGATAAATCGTTAAATATTATTGCTCCTACCCCTACTTTTCTCGCTACTTCATCTTTATCTTCTAGACTTGGGTTTTTTTCGTTTATAATATCTCTAACTTTATCAATTGCTTCATTTAATATATCTTCTAAGAATACTGAATTTCCTTTTCTTGACCCTATTTTTTCTCCATCTTTATCTACTACTAATCCAAAAGGAACGTGTGTACATTTTGATGCATATTCTCCATATCCCATTAATTCTAACACTTTAAATACTTGTTTAAAGTGTAATTGTTGTTCATTTCCAACAACATATATTGCTTTATCAAAATTATATTTGTTTATTCTATCTTTTAATGATGCTAAATCTCTTGTCGCATATATTGTTGTTCCTGCTGATGTAATTATTATACATGGTGGCATATCGTATTCTTCTAAATCTACTACTTGTGCCCCTTGTGATTCTTTTAATAATCCTTTTCCTCTTAATTCTTCTACTACTGGATCCATTTTATCATTGTAATATGCTTCTCCATTATATGAGTCAAATTTAGAATTTAATAATTTATATGTTTTTTCATAATTTTCTAAACTGATTTTTCTAATATGTGTCCAAAGATCTACAATTTCCTTTTCACCATCTTCTAGTCTTTTAAAGTATTGTCTTGCTAAGTCTGTAAGTTCTGGTTTTTCTTTTTCTTCTTGATTAAATCTAATATATGTTTTTAATATACTAGACATTTCGTCGTTTTCAAAATCATATTCATCTTTCCACAAAGAAATACCTGCCATTACTTTTCCAAATTGCAATCCCCAGTCTCCTAAATAGTTTATTCCAACACTATTATATCCTAAGAAATTATATATTTTATATAAAGCTCCTCCTATAACAGTTGAACGTAAATGTCCTATATGGAATGGTTTTGCAATATTAGGCGCTGAATAATCTATAACAACGTTTTTTCCTTCTCCTATGCTTGAAGAACCATATTTATCTTGTTTCTTTGCTACTTCTTCTAATACAGTTTTTATTAAAGTTTCTTTGTTTATAAATATGTTTAGGTATCCACCTACTACATCTATTTTTTCAATTATACTTTCATCTATTTCTATATTTTCTTTTATATCATTTGCAATCATTGGTGGTGCTTTTCTTAAATCTTTTGCAAGTTTAAAACATGGAAAAGCATAATCACCTAAATCACTATTTGGTGGTACTTCTATATATTTTTCTAATTCTTTCTCATTTAGATTTGTTACTTTTGCAATCTTGTTTGCTATTTCTTTTTTGAAGTTTATCATCTTATTCTCCTTTATGTTTGTTACTTATTACCTATGCATTTTTTTGGACAAAATGTCCCATTTAGAAACGTCCCTTTTGGGACATTTAATCTCCTAGGCAAATGTCTAAATCTCTCGCTATTTTTACTAAGTCATCATCCATTGTTACTCTCTTAATACTTGTACTTTCTGTTCCACCAGAACGTGCTCCTATTTCTTTGTTATTTCCTACTACTTCTTCTAATGGTACATAATCTAATTTTCCATTTTTTAATGTTACTAATGTATTGAATTTACCTTCTAATGCAAGTTCCATTGCTTTAGAACCATATTTAGTAGATAACACTCTATCAAATGCTGTTGGTGTTCCACCTCTTTGTACATATCCAAGAACTGTATTTCTTGATACCATTCCAGTTAATTCTTCTAAATCTCTTGAAAGTTTTTCTCCTATTCCTCCAAGTCTTATATTGTCCAATCCTTTACCATCATTTAAAGTCTTTTTAACAATCATTTCTCCATCTTTTGGTTTTGCACCTTCTGATACAACAATTATACTAAATTTTTTACCTTCTTCTTTTCTTTTGTTAATCTTCTCAGCTATCTTATTAATATCATATGGTATTTCTGGTATTATTGCTGCATCTGCTCCACCTGCTATTGCAGATTCTAATGCTATCCATCCTGCATATCTTCCCATTACCTCTAATGTCATTATTCTATGATGTGATTCTGCTGTTGAATGTAATCTATCTAGTGCTTCTGTTGCAACAGATACTGCTGTATTATATCCAAATGTTATTTCTGAATGTGCAACATCATTATCTATTGTTTTTGGTACTCCTATTACATTTAGCCCTCTTAAGCTGAAGTCTCTTGCAGATTTTTGTGTTCCATCTCCTCCTAATGTAAATATACAATCAAATCCTGCATTTCTAGCATTTTCTACTGCTTTATATGACATATCTTTATATACTATTTCTCCATTTTCTTCTACTGGATAATTGAATAGGTTTGTACTGTTTGATGCACCTATAATTGTTCCACCTCTATGAAGAAGTCCTGATGCTGAACCATTAGATTCTAATTTTATATAGTTATTTTCTAAAAGTCCTTTATATCCTTCTATATATCCATAGCATTCAACTCCATGAGTTTCAGCTGTTTTTACTATTGCACGGATTACTGCATTAAGACCTGGGCAATCTCCGCCATTTGTAATTATAGCAACTTTCTTTACCATAGTTTCCCCTTTCATGATTTATAAAAAATTATTTGTTATTTTCCTTAATTAAATTCCAAAAATGAAATTTCTATACTTAAAAAGTTCCATTTTTGCAACTTATTCTCTGTATATTATACCAATAAATTAAATATTTACAAGGTGTTTATCAGATTTTTTATTTAAATATACAAACTAAAGAGCCATATTATAATATGGCTCTTTAGTGGAATAACTTAACTTAAGCTGCAGCAACAATCGATATCGCTATCACAACCACACAATTAATTGCAGTACTTATAATAGTATGGATGTCCTTGGGTGCATTTTCCGCTTTGCATGCAATGTCAATTATACAAGCCACTGTGTAAACGATAGCCATACTTGCAAATGTGATAATTGTTATGGTAGTAATAGATGACGAAAATATATTATTATACCATCCGTAAATGCCTAATCCAACACATATCCAAGTTGTTATAGGCATAATTTTGTATGCCGCTGAAGAATGCAAGAATTTTGCTTCGACTCCTCGAGACGAATTCACATACACTGATTTGGGTGTTACGACTGCTCTGTCTCCTCTTATCTCTGCAGCAACTGCAGAAACCGCATATCCAAACAAAATAATCCCAATAATTGTTACTAAAAATAATTTTTCCATTTTTTGTTCTCCTTTAAAAAAGTTTTTTTAATATATGTCATCAGCCTTACGCTGTAAAAAAGGATTTTTGCTAATATTATGATTACTATATAATCATAGCCATGTAAATTTAATTCATGGTCTTTATATTTGATATTATATCATATTTAACATAAAATTGCAAATGTGTTTACATAATTATTTTGCCGGCATCGTATTTTTTCTTTTCATTTCTGTTTTTTCTTCTTTCTCATTAATATTATTTATCTTTTAATAATCCTATCAATAGGCACACCTACAACAGTCGAATCATTTTCTATATTATGCAATACAACAGAACCAGCTCCTATTTTTACATTGTTACCTATTTTTATTGGACCTAATACTTTAGAACCAGCACCTATCATAACATTGTTTCCCACTGTTGGATGTCTTTTATTTTTATCTTTACCTGTTCCTCCTAATGTTACTTGGTGGTATATTGTACAATCATTTCCAACTTCTGCAGTCTCACCAATAACTATTCCCATACCATGGTCTATAAATAGTCTTTTTCCTATTTTAGCACCTGGATGTATTTCAATTCCTGTAATAAATCTTCCTATTTGAGAAATTAATCTAGCTATAAAAAACAATTTGTGTCTATATAAAAAATTAGCAATTCTATGAAATATCAAAATATGAAAACCTGGATATAGTATAATAACTTCTAATATGTTTCTTGCAGCAGGATCCTTTTTCATAATATTTTTCGCATCCTGATATAGTTGTTTCATTTAGTACCTCCTCTCATAAGTGATAACTTTTATTTTATTATATGTTTATTTTTTAAGTAAGGTACTAAAAAACTACCTAAGCAACTTACTTAGGTAGTTTTAAACTTATCATTTTTATTTATTACTAATATGTATATTTTCTGCTCCAACATTTAACTCTCTTGAAACTATATTTTGTATTTGGGCAACTTGTTCTCCCTTTAGTTCTTCAGATTTAATAACTACACTTATGCTTCCTTCATTCACAAATACTACTGCGTCTTCAAATCCTTTTGCCATTATTAAATTTTCCGAAATCATTATTGCATTTTTAGTGTTGTTAATATTATTTATTTTACCCAAAGCTTCTGATTTTGCTTCATTTGTTGCAGTAGAATTATTGTACATTTCTTGATAAGTTTCCAAAAGTTCTGAATACATTGTATTTCTTTCTAATTTAGATGTTGTAAAATAGAAATCTTCTGACTTGTTTTCGTTTCCTTTATTATCCACCACACTACTTGTTGGGGCTTCTGTCTCTTCTGGTATGTTTTCTGTTTCGTTGGCATTTGTTTGTCCATTTACAAGATTTTCTATCATGTCTTGTTCGTTTTCATCAGGGATTGTACTTACAAGTTGTGCATCTCCTATGCTTTCATCATCCCTATCACCTACTATTGTGCTTGTCTGCATATTTCCTTGATTAGTAGTAAAATTCAAATATCCTGCTGTTATTAACATCAAAGATACAACTAAAACTATTAATTGATTTCTTTTTAAAATTTTCATAAATTACACTCTCCTTGTATTTTAAGATTCCATTTCAAAAACTTGAATTCTATATGTAGCTAATCCTGTTGCTGCAGAAACTGCTTGAATAATATTTGTTTTAATATTAACATTTCCTGCACCTTCTGCTGTAACAATAGCTCCTTCAATCTTAGGCATCACAACTTTTTGAGTAATTGGAGTTTGTTTACCGTCTTTGTCTTCAAATATTATTTCTTTGTTTGTATCCATTTCTTCAATTTTTCTTATCCCACCATTTGTATCTGTTTCTTCTGTATTGCTAGATTTGTATGTTTCATTATACATTGCAACAACTTCACTAGTTTCTGAATATGTAACTAATACTTGTACTTTTCCAACTCCTGCCATTTTAGATAGTATGTCCTCTAAGCTTTGTTCTAAATTATATTCAACTAATTGTTGATTATTACTATTAATATTATTATCTAAACTTTCTGCAAGTTGTTTATATGATACATCGTTATCATTTTTCTTCACATCTTCTTTTTTGTCTCTCCATATTGTATTTATTGCAATTATTGTTATTATTAAAAGAATTAGAAAAACTACTAAATTCTCTATTTTCCTTTTATTATTCTCTTCTGTATTTTTAGTAAATTTTAACTTTAAATTCTCTAACTTCTCTTTAAACATTTCTTCCTCCATTCTTTTAATCTACTCATTTACATGAATATTTTCTTTTTCAATTCCATAAGAATTAGCTAGGTATTCTTTAAATTCATTTATCTCATCTTCTGGTATTCTTATCTCATTCTTTTCATTTTCTTCTCTTTTGTTATTATTATTTGATACCTTTATTTCTACTTTTTCTATTTGATTAATATTGTTATTTGTATTATTAGTATTATCTTGTATCTTTTTATTATCTTCTTTTTTAGATATTTTCATATTAATACTATTGATCTGTCCATAATTCTCATTATCTGTTTCTATATTCAGATCTAGAAAATTAATTTCATAGTTCTTTTCAACTGCTCTTCTTTTTATATCATCTTCTAGTTTTTGTTTGTATGTTTCTTCTATATATGTATTGGTGTTAATAGCCAACTCATTGTCTGTTTCATATTTACTTGTTTTGCTTATTGTACTATTGAGCAATTCCTCTATATTTATATTTTTGCTTGTTATTTTTGACACTAATGGATATACCATAACAAAAATTATATAAATTCCTATAATAGTTTTTACATATTTTTTATTCTTTCCTTCAGGTAATATTATTTCAATTATTGTGGCAATTATGACTGCTAATATGATTCCTTGAGCCCATGAATTTATGAAGCCTATCATTATTTCACCTACCTATACATCATTCCATTATTAGATATCTTAATACACATAGCCAGTCCTATAATCAGTAGAACTGCAACAAAAAACATTATTCCTAAAAGCACTTTAAATGTTCCTCCCATTTGCTCTAATAGAGCTACTACTTTTTTATCTGCTAACGGTTCACATATTGCTGATGCAAAGTGGTATGTAACTGTTAGTATGCTAAGTTTTATTATCGGCATTGCACATATTCCTATTATTATAATCATACCAACAATTCCAATAGAATTTTTAAGTAGTGATGTTGAACCAATAACCATATCAACTGACTCTCCTAAAGCTTTACCTACTACTGGTATAAATGTAGTTGCTGCGGATTTTATTCCTTTTGCTGCAAGTCCATCTATGTTACTAGTTAATCCACCTTCTAGAGATAATATACTTACAAATATAGTTACTATTACTCCTAAAGACCAAGTTATTCCTGATTTTAAAAACTTAGACAGTTTACCTATTTGAACTCTGTCAGATAAATTCGATATTATTCCTAATGATGTTGCAATTAATGTTATAGGCAAAATAAATAGTGTTATAGCATTTGCAATGAATATTACCGCAAATATTATCAATGGCTGTATTAAACTAACAGATACAACGCTTCCGTGTAGCGGACATTAATGCAAGTAAAATTGGAATTAAGCAATTAACAAATCCAACTAAATTAGAAATTGCCTCTTTTATCATAGCTATTATGCTTGAAAAATTGGCCATTACTAATGTAACTATTAAAATATATTCTATATAATATGCAATTTGTCCAACCCCTTTGTTATTATTTAAATTTTCTGAAAAGCTCTTAAGCAAACTATGTATTACAATTATTATTAAAATGCTACCTAAAAGAGAAATACTTGAGGCAATCTCATTTCCAAAAACAGATAAAATCCCTTTAAATATACTTTTGTTATCAATATTTCCTCTTATTGCCGAATTAAGTAATTCGTTTAAATCCATATCTGGAAAAACATCTTCTGTGTATTTTTTTCCTTCAGTCATGAAAGAAGATAAATTCAACGCTTCCATTTGAGATGAGATTATCTCATCAGTTGAATATGAACTTGGAATAATTATTAAATATATTAAAATAAATATAACTAATATTCTCTTTATCATTTGTTCTCCCTAATTAATATATGCGACAAAAACCCCCGTCCCATTTGTCTCACTATGGTAATATCTGAATTAATAATTCTAAAAGTGCTGTTATTATTGGTATTGATATACTTATTATGATTATTTTTCCACCTAAATCTATTTTGCTTGCAATCGCAGTTTCTCCAGAGTCCTTACAAATGCTAACAGCAAATTCGGTTAGTATTGCAATTCCTGTAATTTTTAGAAGTATTTTTAAAAATGTACTTCCTGTTCCAGTTCTGCTTGTAAGATTGGTAAGTAATCCAACTACTGAGGTTAGCTTGTCCATCACCATAAAAATTATTATTGCACCTGCTATTATTGATACATATACTGTAAATTCAGGCTTGTACTGTTTTAATATGATAATTATTATTAGTGCAATTAATCCCACACCTATTATCTTTACAATATCCAATAACTTCACCCTACAATCCAAATATTGTTCTTACTGTATTAAATAGTGTACTTATTTCTTTTATAACCATTGTAAGTACAATTACTAATCCCGCAAGTGTTGTCATCATAGCTTGATCTTCTCTTCCTGCCCTTACTAAAACTTGATGCAAAACTGCAACTAAAATTCCAATTGCGGCTATCTTAAATAATAAATCTATATTCATATGTAAACTCCTTTAAACATTAAATAAGTATTATTACAATTACCATTCCCATAATCATTCCAAGTGTTCTATACATTCTTTCACTTTTTTCTTTTTGGTTTTCCGCTTTTCTAATTTGTTTGTCTAAAAAATCAGATGTCATCTCTATTTGATTAAGTTGTCCTTCTAAGTCTGTTTTACCAAGCAATTTGCTAAGATTTTTTAGCACAGTCTTATCCTCTTCATCTATATTTAATGTATTAACTTTTAATGCCAAGTTCCAAGCTTCTCCAGCTGTACATGCAGACATTTTTTCAGATGCTTGTTTAAACACTGTTGATATGTTTGATTCTATACTTTCTGATATTTCTGCAAAAATCTCTGGCAATGGTTCATATGTATATCTAATTTTTGTTTTAAAAAGATTCAAAGCATTTTTAAATTCTCTTAACTCATTTACTCTATTGACATATTTCTTTGAAATTAATATTCCTATTGTTGAACATGATAGAAATATTAATGAATAAATTATAATTTTAATAAACAACATAAAAATCACTCCATAATACTATACTCTGATGTTTTTTTATTTAATGTATAGACAGTTTCTACTTCTGCCTTTTGATTTCTATCACTTAAAAAGATTATTCTTTCAAAAGCATGTAGATTTAATAAATCTTTTAATGTTGGATTTATTGATATTTCTTCTAATGAAGATCCATGTGCTGTAAATATACCTTTTATTCCTGAACATATTGCATAGTTTATAGGTTCTACTTCATCATTGTTTCCGATCTCATCTGCAGAAATCACTTTTGGTGCCATTGATCTTATTAGCATTCTCATTCCAATTGCTTTTGGTATATTATCAAGTACGTCTGTCCTTATACCTATATCATTCTGAGAAATTCCTTTATACATAGCAGCAATCTCTCCTCTTTCATCAACTAATCCAACATTAATACCAATAAAATTCAATTTCTCTATACCTGTACTAATCTTTCGTATTAAATCTCTTAGAATGGTAGTTTTTCCGTACCCCTGGTGGTGATACTATAAGTGTTGTGTATATATTATTATTTTCTAAATCTAATACATACTTTAGTAATTTATTACTACATCCTTTTATTTCTTTTGCAATTCTAAAATTCAAACTTGATATGTAATTTATATTTGAAACCTTTCCATCTTCAATTACACAATTTCCTGTTATTCCTATTCTATGTCCGCCTTTTAATGTAATGAAACCTTCTCTTATTTGTCCTTGAAAACTGTATATTGAATTATCACAAACCTTCTGTAAAGTTTGAAGTATCATTTCCTGAGTTATATTTACTTTAAAAACTACTTCTTTTTTATTGAATTTTAAGATTAATGGCTTGTCCGCCCTTAATCTTATTTCTTCAATGGATTTATTTTTTTCTTCTTTATCTTCTTTGAAGTATTCTTCAATTGTTTCGGAAATTTCTTCTGGAAAATATGTAAGTAAATTAGAAATTAGCATATTTTTCTCCTTATATATAACTTGTCCTTAAATATATATATGCTAATAAAAAGTGTTTTAGAACTAAAATTTTAAAAAATAAAAAATTGAGGCATAGATGTGTCCCTTTTGCGACAAAATCTCGTATAAGGACTGCCATGCACTCTGGAGCGTACTCAATTTATATTTCTACTTTTATTTCATCTTCATCTTTTAAATTATATTTTTCTCTAAAATTTATATTTGAAATTATTTCTATTATATCTTGTCCATAATCTCCTTTGTCATCTATATTTTTTTCTGATCTTAGTATATATGCATTTTCTCCTAAAACTTTGCACTGCTGTATTTGAACATTAAATGTTCCACCATATTCTTCTGGTTTTATTATATAATCTGGTTTTAGAATATATAGATCACTTAACTTTATATTTAATGTTCCTGGATATAACTTTACTTTTGTTTTTTCATAAAATGCTTTTTGCATCATGTTTACAAATCTTCCTGCAACACCCATACCTTTCGTAATCTTTCCTATTAATACCATTGTTTCACCTTCTTCTCTTTTATTATTATATGTCTCTTTCAGCGTATTTTCAAGATTTTATTTCATATAAATATTTTGTAGATATTTATTGTATTTTGATACCTTTACTTGCTTTTATTAGAAAAATACTTTATTATGTATGTATAATAAATATTCGGAGGTAACAAATATATGGCACTTGATCCAATTATAATAGGCATTGCAGGTGGTACAGGTTCACGGTAAAAGTACTCTTGCCGAAAATATAAAAAAAGAATTTAGTAATGATATTACTATGATATCACATGATTTTTATTATAAAGCTCATCCTGAACTTCCATTTGAAGAAAGAACAAAGTTAAACTATGATCATCCAGATTCAATTGAAACTAGTTTGCTTATAGAACACTTAAAAGAATTAAAAAAAGGAAATACTATTTACAGACCAGAATATTCTTTCGTTGATCATCAAAGATTAGATGAAACTGTTGAAGTTATTCCTAAAAAAGTCATTATTGTAGATGGTATATTGATATTTGAAAACAAGGAGCTTAGAGACTTAATGGATATAAAAATATTTGTAGATACTGATGCAGATATTAGATTTATAAGAAGGCTTTTACGTGATGTTGAGCAAAGAGGTCGTACTCTAAATTCTGTTGTTTCTCAATATTGTGCAACAGTTAAGCCTATGCATGAACAATTCGTAGAGCCTAGTAAAAAATTTGCAGATATTATTGTTCCAGAAGGTGGACACAATGAAGTTGCTCTTAATATGATTATAGAAAAAGTTAGAAGTATAATGTAAATAATATAGAAAAGCTCCTTCAATATTATAATTGAAGGAGCTTTTCTATATTCCATAATTATTTGTTACTGGATCCCTAAATATTTCTATCTTAGGAGTATAATAAGTAAAGAGTACAAAACATATTAATATAATTGTTAAAACAACTATAGAAACTACGTTGTTACACTTAAAGGTACTTATCATAAGTTTATAAGCTAAATATTCACCCAATATGACAGCAATGAAAAATGATGCTATGTCTATGAAGACAATACTTTTGCCTATAATTCCTGTATAAGTGTAAAAAAATATTATTATAAACAACATAGATGCAATTACTCCTAAAGTTTTTGAACATATAAAGTTGGGTATATTTTTCCCTATATAAAAATAACCAATTATTGTACTGAGTAACATAGGAAAGAATAATAATTTTAGATGTTCCCATACACTTTCATTGACTGCCGAAAATGATGCCACAAGTGTGTTTTCTCCAGAAAACTCATATGTAAAATGTAATAAAGTACCTAGTATACATACAAAAATTGCACTTATTATTTCATATTTTTTTATCATAAAATCCCTCCAATAATAATTTTATTAGATTATATATCCTCTTATTCCTCCGTTTTACAAAAATAGGAGATACTTTTTAAGGTACCCCCTATAATTTTTTGAAAATTTATAATAAAATTTTATCTGCATTTTATATCTTTATTCATATAAAATTTCTTTTCTGCAAGTTTGTCTTGTACTCCTCTAAGTGCTTCTCCAAATCTTTGGAAGTGAACTACTTCTCTTTCTCTTAAGAAACGAAGTGGATCAATTACATCTGGATCATCTTTGCATAAATCTATTAATTTTTCATAAGTTGCTCTTGCTTTTTGTTCAGCAGCAAGGTCTTCTTGAAGATCTGCAATTGGATCACCTTTTACAGCTAATACAGCTGCACTAAATGGCCATCCAGCCGCAGCTTGAGGATACACTCCTAAGCCATGATCTGTATAATATGCTCCTAAACCTGCTTTTTCCATTTCTTCTGCAGATACACCATCTGTTAATTGGTGAACTATAGTTCCTACCATTTCTAAGTGAGCAAGTTCTTCTGTTCCTATATCATTTAATATAGCTTTTGATTTTTGATCTGGCATTCCAAATCTTTGAGATAAATATCTAAGTGATGCTGCAAGTTCTCCATCAGGTCCTCCATATTGAGATATTATATTTTTTGCAAGTCTTGGATTTGGACATTTAATATTTATTGGATATTCTAATACTTTATTATAGGTCCACATTAATAATTCCCCCTTTCCCATGGCCATGGTTCTTCAAGCCATCTCCATTTATTGCATGGGAAAAATATTGTAAGTGGCCCATACATTTTTTGATATTTGTCTTCTAAGTCTTTTAATTGTTTTGCATATTCTCTATGCAAACATAATGCTTTTTGGTCTTCAGGATGTGTATCCAAATATAGACCAAGTTCAATTATTGAAAATCTTAAGCATTTTATTTGATCAATCATTTCTTGTCTTCTCATATCTTTTCCACATTCACAATGTTTTCTATTTTCTTCACATTTAGAATTTTCACATTTATTTTCTTTACAGTCTAGCATTTGTTACACCCCTCTCCTATTTTATTTGTTCTTCTAATAAACTCAATTTCTTCCATTGATTGTCCAGGCATATATGGGCTTACTAATTCTGGAAAAATTGTTCCCATTTTTAATCCAACACATGGAGTAAATGTTTTATCCATTGTTTGCCATGGCACATAGCTTTGTGCAAGCATTGGATTTTCAGGAAATAATCTATCTTCTTCATCAAATCCGCATTCACATACATCTTGAACATCCATAGTATTTTTAACACATTCGCAAGTATCATCTATTAGATCTGCATCTTTCTTATCGCATTTGCAATTACAAGAGCAGCATGATTTTTTTTGCATATAGTTTCTATACATTAAAATTCCTCCTTATTTTTGTATATATTACATATTATGATATTTTTTTACTATTTGTTACCAAATAAAAAAGATAACATTTTACTGTTACCTTTCTTATATACCCTATTTAAATTATATTACTATATTTTAACAATTCCTCCCATAGAACTATTTACACTTGCTTCATTGTCTGACAAATCACAAACAGCCTTCGCTCCTCCTGCAATAGCTACAACATCTCCTTCTTGAAGGAATCCTTCTTTTTTTAATGTATCTATTCCTAAATAAACTAGTTTATCTATAGTTTCTTGATGCGGGAATAGTTTAGGTATTATATTCCAGCATAATCCTTGTTGTCTATATGTTCTCTCGTTTTCTGTTATTGCAAATATTGGACATTCTGGTCCAAAGCTTGATACAGTTCTTGATGTACTTCCTGTGTTTGTATAAGCAACTATTGCTTTTGCTTTAATGTTTGCAGCAGACATACATACTGAATAATTCATGTTAAAGTTATAGTCAAATTTCTCTAATTCATAATTCCTATTTTTAAATCTTTTCCAATATTTTAAAGATTTTTCGATTGCTATTGCAACTCTATTCATTACTTTAACACACTCTATAGGGTACTCTCCTGTTGCAGTCTCTCCAGATAACATTATTGCACTACTTCCATCATATATAGCATTAGCTATATCGCTTACTTCTGCTCTAGTTGGTTTTGAATTTGTTATCATTGACTCTAACATTTGTGTTGCTGTAATTACTGGTTTCCCTTGGGCATATGTTTTTTTAATAAATTGTTTTTGATAAATAGGTACTTCTTCCATAGGAATTTCAACACCTAAATCTCCTCTCGCAACCATTATTCCATCAGATACCTCTAAAATTTCATCAAAGTTATTTATACCTTCTCTATTTTCTATTTTAGATATAACTTTTATATCTTTACCGCCATTCTCTTTCAAAACTTCTTTGATTGCTAATACATCTTTTTGCTTTCTAACAAATGATGCTGCTATATAGTCAAATCCAGATGCTATTCCATATTTAATATCATCTATATCTTTATTAGTAATACTTGGTAAATTTAAAACTAAATCTGGTACATTTATACTTTTTCTATCTGTTAAATATCCGCCTTGTACAACTTCACAAATAATATCTTTATCTACAATTTCTTTTACTGTTAATTCTATTGTTCCATCATTTATCAATATTGTTTTGCCTATTTCTATATCTTTATATAAATCCTTATATGTTATAGATACTTTTGTTTCATCTCCTAATGTATCTTCATTTAATAAAGTAAATGTTTTTCCTGCTTTTAATAATACCTTTGGTTCCTTAAATTTTCCAATTCTTATTTCAGGTCCTTGAGTATCTAGTAAAAGCGGTATGGGTAAACCTAGCTCATCTCTTACTGATTTAAACAAATTTATTCTTCCTGCTTGATCTTTGTAATTTCCATGTGAAAAGTTAATTCTTCCAACATTCATACCTGCAAGCATTAATTCTTTTAAAACTTTAGGGTCGTCTGTAGCAGGTCCTAAAGTACATACTATTTTAGTTTTTCTCATATAATCTCCTCTTTTTGTGTTTTCAGTTTTTTTCTCTATATATTATAGTTATTTACAGTTATTTTTGCAACATTCATAAACAAAAATCTTCTTTAATTTTATAAAGAAGATTTTTAGTTATATTTATTTTGTTATCCATTTTACTAGATTTAAATTGCTACTTTCCAAAAGCATTTCATGTTTTGGCATTACTCTGAATGTATATCCATAATTTCCACCTGTTTTTAATTCTATTTTAGCATTATATGTATATACCTTTTCTTCAGTATTGCTATCAACTAAATTCATTGGAATTATGCTTATATTTTCTATTGTACCATTATCAAGTATTTTTCCATAATATACTTGTGCTTCGATGTTTTCAACATTTATATTTGGTAGTTTAACATTGCAAGATACTTCTATATTCTTTCCAGCATCCATTGAAATATTATCTAAATTATTGTTTTGAGTAATTTCAATATCATTCCAATTTGAATACAAGTCTTCTTTAACTCTGTTATAGTCTGTAACCAACTCTAGGTTGTTAAAGTATTTATTTGTTAAATTGCATAATGGAATATATAGCTTACTTGTATAATCAGTAATCATTCTTGCCATACTGTAATTTCCACCTGTTGAAATTATAGAGTTTTTCATATATTCAATCCAGTCTTTAGATATTCCATTTTCTTGGTTATAATATGCAGGTATTATTTTATTTTCTAAAATACTATAAATACTATCACTATCTGCCTTATCTTGTTCTTCATAAGAATAGTATTCTGCATTTGTTCCAATTGCCCAACCATTTTTTTGATTATATCCTTCTGCCCACCATCCATCTAAAATACTAAAGTTTACAACACCATTTACAGATGCCTTTTCACCACTTGTACCAGATGCTTCCATTGGTCTTCTTGGATTATTAAGCCATACATCTACTCCAGATATTAAGTGTCTTGCCATTGCCATATCATATCCTTCAAGCAAGAATATCTTACCTTTGAATTGTGGCATCATTGATATTTCATGTATTCTTTTTATTAAGTTTTGTCCTTCAATATCTTTAGGATGAGCTTTTCCTGCAAATATTAATTGTACTGGTCTTGATTCGTCGTTTAGTATTTGTGTTATTCTTTCTAAATCTTTAAATATTAATGTAGCTCTTTTGTATGTAGCAAATCTCCTTGAAAATCCTATTGTTAATGCATCTGGATTTAGTTTTGATGTTATCTCTTTTATTTCATCATAATGCATACCCGAATTTCTTAGTCTGTTTGTTACATTTGCTTTTACTAGACTTAATAATTTTTCTTTTCTTAATCTATGTTCATTCCATAATTCTTCATCTGGAATATCATTTATTTTTTCCCATGTTTCGTTTAAATGAATTTTATCTTGCCAGAATGGTGTTAAATATTTGTTATATAATTCCTTTAAAGTTGGTGCAAGCCATGTACATGTGTGTACACCATTTGTTACATATGTTATTGGAGATTCATTTGGTGCAATTTCTGGCCATACATCACCAAATAGTTCTCTTGAAACTGCTCCATGTAATTTGCTTACTCCATTTTTCTTACCAGCTACTTTTAATGCTAATATTCCCATATTGAATGTTGTTTTATTTTCTTCTCTTGGTTTCATTCCTAATTCTAAGAATTCTTCTTTAGAAAGTCCAAGTTTTTTCCAAAATCCATCAAAATATCTTTCTACTAAATCAGTTGGGAATATGTCATTTCCTGCTGGTACTGGTGTATGTGTTGTAAATACAGTTTTTGCTGTTACTATATCCCTTGCTATATTGAAAGAAACCTTTTTCTCTTCCATTATATTTTTTATTAATTCTAATACTAAGAATGATGAATGACCTTCGTTCATATGATAAACAGTTGGAACAAGCCCTAGTTCTTTAAGCAATGTTACTCCTCCTATTCCTAGAACTATTTCTTGCTGAATTCTCATTTCTTGGTCCCCACCATAAAGTCTTAGCGTTATTCCTCTATATTCTTCGCTATTTTCTTCTATATCTGAATCTAGTAAGTATAGATTTATTCTACCTACTGCTATTTTCCAAACTTTTAAGTATACTCTAGAATTAGGCATTTTTACAGATATAATTAAATCTTCTCCTGTTTCTCTTTTTACAGGAGTTATTGGCAAATTACTTAAATCAATGTCATGATATTCACTTTCTTGCATACCAATATTGTTTATTTTTTGATGGAAGTATCCATTTTTATATAACAAACCTACTGCCACTAATGGAAGTCCTAAATCACTTGAAGATTTTAAATGGTCTCCAGAAAGAATACCAAGTCCTCCAGAATATATTGGAAGTATTTCATCCAATCCATATTCTGCTGAAAAATATGCAATTAAATCATTTTTGTTTTCTGGATAAGTTTTGTTAAACCAAGTATTTTTACTGTTCATGTAGCCTTCAAAATTTTCTACATTTCTATTATATTCTTTTAAAAATTCAGAATCTTCAGCAATTCTTTCTAATTTTTCTTGGTCAACTTGTTTTAGAAATTTTACAGGATTTTTACCTATTTTCTCCCATAAATCTATATCGATTTTTTTAAATAATTTTAGAAATTCTGTGTTCCATGACCACCATAAATTATTTGATATTTCAGATAGTCTTTCTATTTTTTTAGGTAGTTGTGGATTTACTGTAATCTTATTAAATATGTACATTTATAATGTACCTCCTTTGTAACTTAAAATGTTTTTTCTTGTGTTCTTAATTTCAATTCAACATATTAATTATCTATTAAAAGCATGTCTTTGTCAAATGATTTTTAATAAATTTTAAAGATTTTTTTCTATACTTTTTATTGCACCAATGGCAACTCCATATTGTGCATTTTCTGGTATTATGAAAGACAGTCCATGAGTTTTTTCTATCTTATTCATAACATCTTTTACTACTGGTATGCATGTAATATTTCCTATTAGCACGACATCTTTGATATTATCATTTATACTTGCAAATGCTGTCATCATTCCTATTACTTCAAATACCATATTTACAATTCCCATCACAACGTCAGCTTTGTTTGCATTTTCTTGCAATTTTCCGAAATTTGCTAAAGTAAGTTCTGGTGGAAGTGTTTTTATATCTTCATCTGTTAAATCTGCAATTCTTAAGTCAATCTTACTTAAATCTCCTTTTTTAGATAATTCTATTATTTCTTCAAAAGATTTAGTACTTGCAAATTTATTACAAAGATTGGTTAGTGTTCCTGCTCCTACACCAGTTCCTCCTAAATGTTTAGATTCTCTCCCTTTTTCTGCTCTTATCAATGCTGTTCCTGTTCCAATACTTGCAATAATTGCTCTTTCTTTTTCAGATAAGTATAATCCGCCTGTTCCTATTGCAATAAATTCTTCCACAAATTCTACTGGTACATCATATTTATTCAAATTTATCTTTTTAGCATTTATTCCTGTTACAACAATTTTGTCTATTTCTTTTATATTATTTTGAATTATAAAGTTATCAAGCACTAATTCATAATCTTTATTTTCTGAAATAGCTTTGTTTAGAATTTTACTATTTTCATATTCTACTATTTTTATTGTTGAACTTCCTATATCAATACCTATAATACTCATATTACTTCCTTCTTTATAATTATGCTACATTTTCTTTGTAATTTATAATAGTTACTTCTGTTGATAAGTCTTTTAATTTATTAACTATAATTTCAATATTTTCTGATGTTTCATCATCAAAATATTGTTCTCCACATTGAGTACATACTCTCGCTGGAACTTCTTTTATAATAATGATTGTGCTTTCAAGGTCTACCATATAATTCACTTTCTTTTCTATTAATTTTCCTTCACATTTAAAACAATTCATTATTCTTCCCTCCTTGTTTTCATATCTTCTTCCCATTCATCGCTGTCTGGATGATAAGCGGTTATAATAAAAGCCAAATTATTGTTCATCCCACATACTATATGTACTATATTATCATTTGTATCTTTTCCTATAATTAAACAACTTGGATATGGATAATCCTCATAATAGTATTCAATAATCTTTCCATTATTTATTGCGGTTTTTATATCTGCTATTAATATATTTCTTTGATTTATTCTGTTTAAACAATGTTTTGTCCAAATTATATTTCTTCTTGATATACATTTTCTTATACTTTCTATATTTAATAACTCTCTATTCAATATTTACTTCCTCCTTATTTTAGCATAATATAATTTGCTTATGCAATATTTTGAGCACAATTAACAAACATATTGAAATGCTTTTTGGTTTTTTCTTGGAATTCAAATTATCTGATTAAAAAATATTGATAATTTGTTTTATTATATCTATAGATATTAAAATTAATAGATTTAAATTTTAAGATATATCTATTTATATTAAACACTATCTTTTAAAATTTGTAAATAATTTTCGTATTTCAAAAAACGACAAAATGTAAGAGACGAGTAATACTCGCCTCTTATCTTAATTTTATAATACTATTGGTCCATCTCCTATTTCAACAGCATAAAAGTCTGCTTCATATCCTATTTTTTCTTTGTATGCTTTTCCTACATTTTTTATAAAGTCTTCTACTTTATCTTTCTTTACTATACTTACTGCACATCCTCCGAATCCTGCTCCTGTCATTCTAGCTCCAACTACTCCGTCTTGCTTTAAGCTTTCTTCTACTAATGTGTCTAGTTCTTTTCCTGTTACTTCATAGTCATCTCTTAAAGAATTATGTGATGCTATCATTAATTCTCCTAGTAAATCTATTTTATTATCTTCAAGTGCTTTTACAGCTTTTATTGTTCTTTGATTTTCATATACTGCATGCTTTGCTCTTTTTTGTCTATTTTCATCTTTAATTAAATATTTGTTTGCTTCAAATTCTTCTTCTGTTAACTCTCCAAGTGTTTTTATATCTAGTTTTTCTTGTAATTCTTCTAAAGCTTTTTCACACTCTGCTCTTCTTTCATTATACTTAGAATCCCCAAGTCCTCTCTTTTTGTTTGTATTCATTATTACTATTTTTTCATTTTCTAGTTTTACTGGCGCATATTCATATTCTAGTGTTGCTGTATCTAAAAATACTGCACAATCTTTTTTTCCATTTGCTATTATGAATTGGTCCATTATTCCACAGTTTACACCTACATATTGATTTTCTGCTTTTTGTCCAAGTAAGGCAATTTTTACCATATCAACATCTAATCCGAATAAATCTTTTAAGACAAATCCTGTTAAAACTTCTATTGATGCAGATGATGAAAGTCCTGCTCCGTTTGGTATTGTTCCATTGTATACAATATCAAATCCTGTATCTATTTTGTATCCTTCACTTTTTAATGCCCATATCATTGCTTTAGGATAATTAATCCAATCTTCTTCTTGATTATATTTTAATTCATCTATTGTACTTTCTAAAACACCTATTTTTTCAAAATTCATTGAGTAAAATCTTAGTTTATTATCACTTCTTTTTCTTGCTACTGCATATGTACCCATTGTAAGAGCGCACGGAAAAACGTGTCCTCCGTTATAGTCAGTATGTTCTCCTATTAAATTAACTCTTCCTGGTGCAAAATATACTTTGATATCCCCTTCACTACCAAATAATTCTTCAAATTTAGACTTTATTTCTTCTTTCATTTTATCCTCCATCTAATATATATTTATTAGTATGATTTATATGTGTATTTTACAAGAGCATTTTATCATAAAAGTTTTTTTAAAATCAACTATTTACTCTTAAATGGATATGCATTACTTGCAGGTCCATCTTTTACTGGATTTTCTGTTTTGTTAATTATTGAATTTATTAGCAACTCAAAATTATTTGTTGCATTATCTGCTGTCCATATTTCAGATATTGTTTTATAAGCATTTATTGAAATCTTTTCTCTCAATTCTTTATCACTAATTAATTTTTCTGTTTTATTGTATAAATTATTAAAGTCTGAGTATGCAAATCCATTGTTTTTATTATTTATTAGAAAAGGCACTCCTCCAATTCCCTTATATGCAACAGTTGCACATCCACTATTCATAGCTTCATTTAGTACTACTCCCCATCTTTCTGTTCTATCGCTTGTACATATAAATATATTAGACTTTTCCATATAGTCTCTTACCTTATCACTATCCACAGCTCCAATTAATTTGACTTCATTTTGTAATTTGTATTTTTCAATTTGTTTTTGTGTTTTATTAAATAAAACACCATTACCTATCATTTTTATCTCAAACTTATAATTATTTTTCTTTAATTTTTGAGCTAGTTTAATCATGATCTCTGGTTTTTTCCATTTTATAAAACGTCCAACCCAAACAATGTTTATCGTATCATTTTCTTTTTTTAACATCAGTTCTTTTTCATCATATATTTTGGTCTCTGGGAAATATCCCCATTTGAAACATTTTTCTAGGTACATTCCTAATTTATTAAAATCATTTGGCCCATAACCACTTGCACATAATAAATATAAATTTTTATTTTTTCTATATTTAAAATGTTTGTTATAAACTATATTCAAGTTTTTAAAATCAAATATGCTAAATATTCCTTTATAGAAAATCCTAGCATAATATCTAAATGTTAGTTTATCTTGCTTTAATCTCTCAGTTATATATTCATCTGTCTGAGTTGATCCCATTATAACTACATCACTATCCAAAGCAAGTTTCATTGCTTCCTTATATTTTTCTTCACTTTCATAAGCTTTTAAAACAAAAGGATAATCATTATCCATATCTTTGTATCCTAAACTTAATCTTTCTTCATTTATTTTAACAGTTGATACAAACTTAAAATTCTCCCCATATTTCTTATACATTTCTAAGCAGAAAGGTAATTGGTGGTGTGTAAGAAAATTAGTATAAAATGATATTTTCATATGAATCCCCCCCATATTTTAATTCATGCATTTTATTTAATAGTTCAACTAATGCTTTCTCTCTATGTGTATGTTTTAATTGTTCAGGTGTTAACTCATTCATAACTTTTCCATATTCATCTGGCTCAAATATAGGTCCATATGTAAGTTTTCCCATAGGTCCTGGAACTTTTGCTATTCTTCCCTTTGTTTCTCCTCTTGCTACAATTATTCTTCCATCTTTTAAAATTGCTGTTAACACACAAACAAATTGTGCTGTCCTTTTTTCATCAGGTACATTTTCAAGTTCACTTAGTAATTTATTTATTACTTCTTCCTGTGGTGCATGATCTCCTGCATATCTCGCACTATATACACCAGGTCTTCCATCTAATGCATCTACACATAATCCAGCATCATCTGTTATTATTATTTCATTTATATTATTTCTTGTGCAAAAATCCTTTATTGCTTTTGCTTTAATTAAAGAATTCTCTTCAAATGTTTTTCCGTTCTCATCTATTTCTTCATTAAAGTTTATATCTTTTAAAGATAATAACTCTACATCTATTTTATTATTTTTGAACAATTCTTTTACTTCTTGAACTTTCCCAGCATTTCCACTTCCATATATTATTTTCATTTTATTTCTCCTTAATTATCTCTTAATTCTATCAATTAGATATGCCATTTTGCTTTCAAAATTAACACCATATGCATCTTCTTTTTTCGTTACGTAAGTATCATTAATAGTTTCCCATACATAATCTACTGCAATTTTAAGGGCTTCTTCTAGAGAGTTATCATTTACCATTGCTCCAACTAGTGTACTTGCAAATATATCTCCAGTACCATGATACTTAGCAGGTACTTTTTCTCTAAAGTATGAAAAGAATTTATCATTTTCTCTATTATATGACATTACTCCTAATTCATTATCTTTAAAACTGACACCTGTCAAAATAACCTCTTTAGGCCCTAGATTGCTAAGCTCTAATAGTATTTCTTTTATTTCTTCTTCTGTATAATTTTCTTTGTATTCTCTTTCTAACATATAACTTGCTTCTGTAAGGTTTGGAACTATTACATCTGCCATTTTACATAGCTCTTTCATTTCTAATGCAAACTTTTGGTCAAATCCTGAATATAGCTTTCCGTTATCTGCCATAACTGGATCTATGAATATGAAATTATCATGTGTTTTAAATTCTTTAAAGAATTCTTTTAACATATCTATTTGTTCTATTGAACCTAAATATCCTGTATAAATCCCATCAAAATCAAACTGCTCTTGTTTCCAATGTTTTGCTATTTTCGGCAAATCATTACTTAAATCCCTATATGTAAAGTTCTTAAATGCTGTGTGTGTTGAAAGTACAGCCGTTGGTATAACTGCTGTTTCTATTCCCATTGCTGATATTATTGGAAGTGCTACTGTAAGTGAACATTTTCCTACACATGATATATCTTGTATTGTTACTACCCTTTTCATTTTATCTCCTCTTTTCTTAAACGTTTGTTAATACCAATGAATTTTATCATATTTACTTTTATTTTACAATAAAAAAGGACTACTATGGTCAGTATAGTAGTCCAAACTTTATTCAAATATTTCTTCAAGTTTATGTTTGTTCATATGTTGATACTCAATTGTATCGTCTACAAGTATTGCAATAATTAAGATATTATCATCACTTTCGGGCCCTCTCAAAAAGGTTGTACCTAACATCATAGTAACCGAAATATCTGAAACATTACTCCTATATTTTATTTTTATTTCTCTATATTGCTTTTTTAATTCACTTAATTCTTTTTGTATGCTTTTTTCAAACATATGGATTACTATGAGTAATATAGTAGCAATAACAACTGAAAGACACAATAAAATAGTTACGAACAAATTTATCTTTTCATAAAAAAATATAAAAATAATTGCAATAACTGCCATGCAAGCAACAAAAGACATCTTTAACATATTTATCCGCTTAGGGAAATTATTAATTCTTTCGAATGTTTTATAAATATTATTCATTATATGCATCCTCCAATATGCAAAATTATTTATGCACAGATAGCGAACTGACCTCACTATATAAATTAACAGATACTACCGTTATCTTTTCAATTTTAACAAAGATTTACATAAAAGTCAATTTTAAAAAAGTGGATACATTCTACTCTTTAGCTATTATAATGTTTTTATTTTATCCGGGTTCTTCTCCTTCTATTTCTATTGGCTCTTGCTCCAATGCTTTTAATTGTTTTTCGTTCAAATACTTCTTATCTATTACTACATTGATTACGAACTCATCAAAGTAATTATCATTCATTATATAATATCCATCAAACTTTTCTTTGTCCCCATAACTATCTTCTATTTTCCATCTTATAGGTTTGTTGTCTTCTAAATGCACCCCACAGAATATCATTGCATGATGATATCTAATATTATACATATTTAAAGCTTCTTCTTTAGTTAATGATTCAAGTCCTAGCATTTCTTTATAATTATATAATCTTGTATCTAACACTCCTGATTTATCATCTCTGAATTTTGTAATATTTACTCCCATATACACAGGAACTCTATCTTTTAATTGCTTTATAACTAATTCTTTTATTTCATTAATAGGTAAATTCAAAAATTGCGCATTGCCTTTTCCTATTACTCCACCCATATATTTTTTTCTATATATTTTATAGTATTCTTTGTTGTACATCGGCATATTTTCTATAGATACAAAGTCCTCTACTTTTAAGCTTAAATATCTTTCTTTAAATTGCAAAGGTGTTATATTTTCTATTTTTTGTTCTTCATTGTTAATATCTTTATATTTATATGTAAATTCATATTTAGGCTCACGTAATATTTTAGATAATACAGAATAGTTCTCTTCTATAAACCTTTCTTTTACTTTTCTAAGCTCATCAATACTAATATTTTTCTCTTTAAGTTTTAATAATTTTAATACATCTTTCACTACTTTTTCAGTATATATACGCTCTAGCTTTTCCCAGTTTTTTGTTTCAAATGTATCTGGCATAATACTTCTCGGAACAAGTCCATACTTATTTATTATTGCCACAAAATATTCCCATCTTCCGCCTTCTGTTCCTACATATCTAAAAATATTTTCTTTATTTATATAATCAAAATCTAGATTATTTAAGTTTATTGCATTCTCATATGCTTTATTTGCTTTTTCTAGTCTATCAAAAAAAGCTATATAGTTTGTAGATAAATCTAATTCGTTTATATCTATATTTAAATTTTTAGTAATATTATGTTTTAACATATTTAAGCTTGCATACATCCAACATCTATAGCTTTCAGATTGGTCTTGCCTTTTGCAGTCTGGCAATTCTATATTAAATATTCTTTCATTTTCCTTTATTACTTCTTCACTAATACATGCTGCTTCCAAACCTTTTTCTGTAATATTCTTCTCTGTCACTTTATTTTGTGTGTCTTCATTATATTTCTTTGAAAACATTTTAATTTGTTCTATACTTATTTGATTATCCAATTTACATTCTCCTTTACACAAATTAAATATTATAATTTATTAGATATACTCCTAAGGCTACTAGAATTACTGCTAACAAATCTTTTAGTTTCGGTTTTCTATCTATGTTTTTAAGCATAAATGCTACAAATATTGTAAACACGATTGTTACTGGTCTTACATATTGGTATAGTGTTACAGAATTTGTAGATAAATAATTTCCTAAATAAATGGTAAAGAATCCAAATGTCTGTTGCAGAAATACCCATTTAATTATCCTTTTATGTTTTTTATGATATTTAAATGTGTATCCTTTAGAAAATAGTACTGTTAAACATAGATTTAGTAATAGTATATATACTGCATTTGACCAGTATTTAAGCATATAATGTGCAACATATCCTAGTGCTACTTCTGCTATAATTCTAACAAGTAAATCTCTCCTAAGTTCTTTTATTTTTAGCTTAACATCAGCTAATATAAATACTCCTAATAGAGTTAGAAAAATAGAAACAAGTGTTATTATTGAGAATTCTTTTATTCCTAATATTGAGTCTATTATAAAAGCAAGGATTACTCCGTAAGGATAAGTATGTAGATACTTCATATGGATTTAGATATTTTATACTGCCTTGTACTGCTTGTTGCTTGTTGTATCTTAAAAACATCCCTACTAATAATAGTCCTATTGGTATTATATTAAATTCAAATTTTGCATTTCCATTTATTGTTTCTATTACAACCATAATTGCTGCAAATGGTATCATAGATAAACACATGTAATAGAAATAATCTTTTCTAGTTATCCCACACTTTCCTACTAAATGCTTGTCTATGTATTGAGCTATAGTACTTATAAATGCATTTAATATTACTATTGCTATCATTTGTTTTTCTCCTCTTTATAATATTTATCAATAGTTCTTTTGCCATAAAATATAGCTAATATTTCAAATATGAATAATAAAATAAAAACTTTTTCTTTAATATAAATTGCTACTATTGCTAAAATAGTAAGTTCTATTAACTCTGTAAAGCAAAGCCACATTTCAGCTAATGTAGATAATTTATCATTATCCACATTCGAATCCTTTATAAAAGTTTGCAAAGCAGTTGTATATGTTGTTTCATATACTTTTTTAACATTATCATATACCATATTATTTACAGATATAATCACTTTGTTTTTAGCAATTAAAAATATACCTGATACTATTGCTTTTAAAATTGATGCAATTCCATTTGTTTTTATCATATTCTTATCTGCATATGAGCCGTGAAACAAATAGTATTATACTTTGTATAGTTAAAGATATAATGATTACTGTCGAAAAAGCAACAAAGTCATTAAGAGCTATATAAATATATAAAGGCACAAAAAATCTTTCTACAATGTCAAATGCTTTTACAATGGATATTTTCTTAGCAGGACTTTTAATTTTTACTACATCTTTTAATATATCAACATATTTCTCTTTACTTTTCTGCTCAGGTTTATAATCTATCTTTCTTTGAAAATAAACTTGCAATCCAAAAGCTATTGTTGCTAAAACAATAGTATATATATTGTTATTAGATACTACTCCCATTGTTATGACTGCAGTTGCCAATGCTGTAGCTAAAGCATTTAGTATAGCTCTTATTCCATTATATTTTCCTCTATATTTTTCATCTATAACCCTTGCTGAAATTGCATTTTCTATTGGATTAGATAAAGCACCCGCTAATGCCATTGTTAGTATAAATATAGTAAGGTTATAGTTGTCTGCAATTAACATATAACTTGTTATTACTCTACAAATATTTGCAAGTAATCTACAAAATGCTACTCCATATTTGGATGCTACCTTAATAAACAAAGGTGAAAGAAGTCCCATTATACCAAATCTTATTCCATATAAAAATAGTATTAAAGATATAGGCATTCCACTTTTGTACATCATTACTGTACCAAAAATATCTATTAATGCATTTCCAAATCTAAAAGTAAATTGTCCCAAATACAAATATACATATTCTTTTTTATATAAATATTCTTTCTTTTTATTCCTCAAATTCTATCATTCCCTTTAAATCGATATAATTCTAACATAATCGCACAAGCCAAGGTAAATTAACCTTGTTGTATACGGAAAAATCTTATACTTGTCAAGATAAAAGATGACTTTTCCTATGACAATAAAAAACTTTTATTAGTATTTATACATCTGTAGTTCCTAAAAGTATTATTCCACTCATTACTAATGCAATAATTAAATATTGCTTATTATCAAGCTTTTCCTTTAAAAATATTCTTGATAATATAACCGATATTATGCTATATGCTGAAATCATTGGTGCTGCTACAGCTCCGTTCCCACTCATTGCATATACATATGTAAATTGTCCTAGTGTTTCAAACACCGCTGCACCTATTCTTTCTTTTTGTGCTTTAATATGTACCTTTTCTTTCTTTATAAATCGAAGGAAAATAAATATAAGAATTGCACATATTAAAAAAGTTAATTCATAAGAAGTGTTTGCAACATTTTCTAAAGTTGCTTCTGTTACATTTAGTAATGGAGTAGTTTCTATACTATCCAAATAATACGCATCAAAAAAGGTTCCTAATGCATCTATTACGCAATATATAATTGGTATTGTAAAAGCAACAAAACCTATTTTGTATTTCTTTTCATTTAATTCTTGATATTTCTTCTGTTTTGACTTTTCTAATACTCCAAGCATAAATATACCTACACTAATGCATATAACTGCAATTGCAGTAATTTTATCTAAAGCTTGATTTAAAAATATTAAGCAAAGTAAACATGTGACTGCACCTGATGAATTTTGAATTGGTGAAGATATTGATACTTCTAAATATCTTAATCCAAAATATCCTATAGTCATTGATAATATGTACATTAATGATACTGGTAAATATATTAATATATTTTTAAAATTGTAATTCATATCGGTAAAAGCAAGCATACATATAGCATGAATTCCCATTACTAAACCAACCATCATAGATGTTTTTAAATGGCTATATTTATCTTTTTCATTTGCTCCCTTTTTATAAAATAAATCTGCTATTCCCCAACATAGCAAAGTTGATAATGCAAAAACAAACCACATATTATTTCTCCCCTATAAAAAATAAAATACCTTTACGCTTATAATAGCATAAAGATATTTTATTTTTCAACATATTCTCTTATTTATTTTACATATTCATTTAATGTTCTTGTTTTGAAATTAAGTTCCCCTATTTCTGCTGTTGGTAAGAATCCTGGTTTTGCATTTATTACATCTGGAATTCTATTTACTATTGTTGCACATGTAAGTTCAACTGTAGCTGGTCTTGCAACTGTTATAGTTGTGTCTGGTTCTCCATATACTGTCCATTCGTTTTTATCAAAGTCATCTTTTGAATATACTTTTCCTATGCACTCTGATTCTATTGTTATTCCCTCATTTGTTTCTGTTGTAACAATAGCACTCATTCCTGTTGCATCTCCTGCCTTTACTGTTACTCCCAAAGTTTCAGAATAAATGTCTTCTTTATTTGTTGTTGGAACTGTTACTTGTGTTTGTGATTTTACTGTTAATCCCAATTTATCACATAACCATCCATTTGTGTTCCACATATATGATGGTAAGTATTCTCCACTTTCTATAATTTTTTGTCTTTCTTCATCACTTATTTTGTCTACTACTGCAACTTGCTCTTCAAATTCTTTTAGTGTAAGTCCTGCTCCATGTGCATTAGCTAGTGCTATACCATAATCTTCTACATTATAACTAGAACTTCCTTTTATTTTTGTTATTTTCTGCGTAGACCCACATATACTTGTTATTAATTGTCCCCAATATATATCTTGATATCCTGCGCCTGTTATTGTGCATCCTGTTTGTTTTGCAAGCTCATCTACTTTTTTAGTTAAATTTGGGTTTGAATTCCAAGAATAAAATGCTTCTTCACATGTTGTAATTGCATTTATTCCAAGTTTTGCACATAACATTAGTGGTTCCTCTATGTCTTTTAATAAACTCATTGTTTCTATTATGCATATGTCTTGTTTTATTTCTTTAAGCATATTTTCTGCATCTTTTAAATCTATTACTTTTACACCTAAATTTCCTCCACCTATTATTTCTCCTATGTCTTTTCCTATAACTGCTGGATTGACATCAATGGCTCCAACTATTTCTCCGCCTTTTTCTAAAACATACCTCATTGTATATTTAGCCATTTTACCTGTACCTAATTGTACAACTTTTACTTTTCTGTCCATACTATGCCTCCTTTACTATAATTTTATTTAAATAGAATTTAATATATTTCCTTTACTAGTAACTCCTACAAATCTTTTGTCTTCTTTTCCATTTTTAAATATTATTATAGTTGGTATACTCATAACATTATACTTTACAGCTATATTTTGTGCCTCATCAACATTTAATTTTCCAACTTTCACATTATCATTTTCTTCTGCTATTTCATCTATAACTGGTGACATCATTTTACATGGTCCGCACCAATCTGCATAAAAATCTATAATTGTTGTTTTATCAGAATTTAAAACCTCTTTCTCAAAATTATCACTTGTTATTTTCAATACACTCATAATTTACCTCCTAATTATTTTTTAAATATTTTATTGTTTCTAATCCAGCAATTGTGCCTTCATATACAGCCTTTGATATTTGAAGCAATCCTCCTGTGCAATCACCACATGCATATATTCCTGGTACATTAGTCTCCATCTTCTCATTTACTATTATCTTATTATTTTTAGTTATTATTCCTAATTTCTTTGCAAATTCTGAACTTCCTGCTATTCCTTCTGCTATAAAAATCCCATCTGTTTTTATTGTACTGTTATCAGTAAACTCTATTTCTTCTGCTTTTTCTTCTCCTCTTATTTCTCGTATCTCTTTATCATTTATTTTAACATTTTCTGCTCTTATTTCAGGTGTTTCTTTTCCATTAGTTAGTATTGTTATTTCTTTTGTTATATTTATTAAATCATTTGTTTCAGATACTGCATAATTTCCGCTTCCAATCACAACTACATTTTTATCTCTATAGAAAAAGCCATCACAAATTGCACAATAACTTATTCCTTTACCCTCAAATTCTTTTATTCCTTTTATATTAGGTGTATTCTTTTTATTACCTGTAGCAAGTATTATAGTTTTTGAATCATATTTATCTTTTGATGTAGTAACAGTATACCCTTTTTCTGCGAATTCTATTTTTATTACTTCTTCATTTTTTACATCAATATTTAAATTTTTTGCTTGATTTATTCCATCTTCATATAGTTTCTTTCCATCTACTCCGTTTTCAAAGCCATAATAATTGTCTATTTTCTCTGTTTTTTCTAAACTTGATTTATCATTATATATAACAAGAGGATTTAAGTTTCCTCTTTTAGCATAAATGCTTGCAGATATCCCGTGCAGGACCTGCGCCTATTATTATTACATCATACATAAAGTACCCTCCAATTATCTCTAATTGCTATATAACATTCTCTTCATTATATGTATCATTGCTGATATTTATTTGTTTTTTATTTCTAAATACATTGTATATTCCATACACTATATAGAATGGTAATGTTGCTTGTGCAAGAACCATTACTATTGGGAATAGGTTTCCTGTTACATTATATATTATTTCAATAAATGTTCCTGGATAGTTTTGTGATATAAACATTAAATTGCTATCACATATAGTATTTACTACATATGCTATAGCACTTATTACTATTATTATTGTTGAATAATAAATGATATCTTTTTTCTCTATTGTTACATACTTTGTTATAAGCATTAATATTCCTATATATACCATTGTGCCATGTAATACAAAACTGTGTATGCTTATGAAGTGGATAGATGGATATGTTGTGAGTGATGTTAATGGCGATATTAAAAATATCATTCCTGCTATAATTCCTCCTGTTGATAAAAATACATCTCCAACTTTTTTTAATACCCCTTTGCAAAACCCACTAAATATTCCTGCATATAGTATAAGGCTACAGAAATATAATGGTACATATTTATTTACTGCTGTAACTCCATAATTAATAATATTAAATATAATTTTTATTATTTCTAAAACCCATAAAAAGATAGTTGCTTTTTTAATTACTTCTTTTACTTGGTCTTTTTTCATATTTTTAGTTTGTTCTATTGCAGTTATTATACAAGCTGTTGTTATTACAAGCAATATTAAATGCTGCATAGAAAACATACCGCAAGGTTTTACCTCACTTGCATTTTTAAATAACATATATTGTTCCACCTCTTTTTACATATCTTTAATACATTTTTATTTAATCATTAAATTTTTTTAAAAATTCTATAATTGTATTTAATACCTTCTCACATGAACTTATATATATTCTTTCATTCACAGTATGAAAATTCTCAATTATTGTTCCTATAGAAATTATATCTGCTTGTGGGATATTTTTAAAAAACACATTACATTCAGTTACTGCATGGCTTCCCACTTCTATCTTTGGAATTGCATTGTTAACCTTAATATATGCTTCTTTGTATTTATTCGTAAGTTCTGAATCTTCTTTTGGCAACCATATAGCATCTATATACATTTCCTCTTTTTTAAATTTATATTCTTTAGATATTATATCTTTTTCCTTGTTATATCTTTCTATTTCTTTTTTATCACTACTTCTTAAAATTGCCTTAATATTTATTCTATTGTCTTTGCAAGAAATCATGCCTACGCTTTCTGAAGTCATAATTTTATTATTTCTATATGTTAGTATTCCCTTTTCAAAAATCAATATCTCATTTATCAAATTTTTAGTATCTTCTATTGAAAAAGCTCTCTTACTTTTCTGTACTTGTTTTACTTCAATTTTAGGATTTTCATCCACAAAAGTATTTATTGATAAATATTTATCTATTTGCTTTTTTATAATTTCTATATCTATTTCTGTATTAATCTGACATTCACAATGTTCTGGAATATTCTCTGCTGACGTTCCTCCATTTATATCATTAACACATATTTCAGAGAAATTCTGCAATTCTTTTAATATTTGTGCCATCATTACTATTGCATTAGCTCTATTTTTATTTATTTCTATTCCTGAATGTCCGCCTTTCAAATTGCTAATTCTTATTTTATATTGTTTAAAATTATTTTCTACAAATTTTCCTTGCAAAATATATTCATTTGCAATATCTCCATCACAACCTATTACTAATGAATCATCTTGGCAATGGTCAAAATTTACTATCTTTTTACCTTTAAGTTTAGAATAATCAAAATTAATTGCTCCATTAAAAGTAGTTTCTTCTTCTGTTGTAAATAAACATTCTAAATTGGGATGTTTTATATCTTTACTATCTAAAATTGTTAAAATAAAAGCTACTCCTATTCCATCATCTGCACCTAGCGAAGTGTCTTTCGCTCTTATAACATCGCCTTCTTTTATAATTTCTATTGTATTGTCTTGAAAATCACACTTACTTTCTTCAGTTTTTACACATACCATATCTGAATGTGCTTGTAAAATCAGTACATCATTATTTTTTGTATTTTGTTTTTCCTTTTTTATTAGTACATTATTGTATTTGTCTCGATAGCATTCTAAATTTCTCTCATGAGCAAAATTTTCTAGATAATCTGCTATTTTAGATTCTTCTCCAGATTTTCTTGGTATCTTTGTTATTTCACAAAATATATCTAAACATTTATTATTCATTATACTATTCATTGATTATTATTCCTCCAACAGTTGAGTACAATATATCACATTATGTTTTATATATCAACCAAATCACTTTTATAATTTATTGCATTCTGCATTATATCAATGAATTGATTTGTATTATTATTTGAGTTTTGTTACCATATCCTTTTTCATCCGCTTTAACAAAATTGTTAAAGCGGATATATTCTTTATTTTCTATAAAATTATATTGTTCAATTCTTTGTTTTATCCAATTGGCAAATTGTCTTCTATTTTTTAAAACTTTGTGCAATTCTCTTGCATTAATTAATCTCTCTTTTGATTTATTTGCGTAAATAGGTATTATTCCTTCTTCTATCTTTTTTAGTTCTATGTTCATCATTCCTTTCATATTTTATTTTGATTATTTGAATTTTATTGGCGAAATGCCATGAAGCAAAGTTTGTTGATTTAAATTAATATTATAATATCATAGTTGTAAATTTCCGTAAATATTTTCAGAACTTTTGTTTGTTTTTCTCTTGACTTTCATTTTTTTGAATTGTATAATTTTGGAAGAAAGCAAGGAAAGCAGAATGTGGTATCATCTCATATTTCTAAAGAAAGTGAGGTGATTTGTATGTTAGAAGAAGTTTTATTAAAATTATTGATTTTATCTTTAATTAGCAATATAGCTTTTGCTATCATCTCTCTTGTTTTAATTATAGCTTTGTCTATAATTACATATAAAGAGAATCACATCTCTGCTAACCATTAGAGATGTGATTCAAAATCAATTCCTGATGGTACCACATTTTGTGGACCTTGTTTTCTTTATTATATTATTTTTATATTATTTTGTCAAACATTCTTTTACAATATTTATACTATGATCCCATCTTGCATAGTAACGATCTTATTACATAGTTTAGTAGTCTCTAATCTATGTGCTATCATTATGCTTATCTTTCCTTTTGTTACTTCCTCTATTGCATTTTTTACAAGTAATTCAGAGTTATAGCTTAAATTAGATGTTGCCTCATCTAGTATTATTAAATCTGGATTCATTGCCATAATTCTTGCAAAACTAATTAACTGCTTTTCTCCAGTTGACAATATATCTGTATTGCTAAAAATATCTGTATTATATCCATTTTCTAAACTCATTATCTTGTCGTGGAATTTTAATCTTCTAAATATATTTTCTATTTCTTCTTCGCTTATTTCTTTATTAACGTACCTTATATTATCAATTATTGTATTGGGCAAGATTTGTACATCTTGCATTATATATCCTATATTATGCCTTAGAGATGCTATACTAAACCTTTTGTAATCAATATCATTAATTAATATTTTTCCTTTGTTCGGTTCATAAAATCTACACAGTAAATTTGTAATTGTACTCTTTCCGCTTCCAGTCTTTCCAACTAAAGCAACCTTATCATTTTTATCTATTTTCAGACTAAATCCTTTAATAGTTTTTTGATTGTCATTGTATGAGAAATTTACATCTTTAAATTCTATGGAATCAATTCTCTTTAAATCTTCCCCTTCATTAACATTCTCCATATTGTCTAACTCTAAGAATTTTAACATCTTTGAATATGAAATAAATGATTTGTTAAAATCTGTTAAATGCTTTATAAACCAATTAAATTCATATTTAAGTTCTCCACTATATTCAATTAATAACATTATTTCTGCATATGTAGCAAGTCCTTTAGCAACATTATTACCTGCAAAATATATTATGAAAGGAATAGCAAGAGAGGTTATAAATGTAAAAATACTATTATACTTTCCAACTATCTTTTCTACATTTTTATTTTTCTCAGTAAATTCTTTTAATCTCTCTTCTAGCTCTTGTATTTTATTCTCTGCAATTTCTAATGTTTTTATTGTTAAGAAACCTTCTATTCCATCATTTATTAATGTATAAATCTCAATATTAGTTTTTCTTATTTCATATATTTCTTTTACTGTTTTTCTATTAAAATACACAGTCACTGCATATCCAATTATATATAATCCTACAATTAGTAACGTTACTTTAATTTCAATAAACATAAGTAAAATAGCTATAATTGTAAATCTTCCAAGTCCCATAAAAAACATTTCTACCATTATATCTGGGAATAATCTAGCTGCTTCATTTGTATCGTTTTGCATAAATTGAAGTATTGTTCCTGCTCCGTTATCATCATAAAACTTTGTGCCAACCTTTTGCAATTTTCTAAATACTTTATCTCTTAATTCTCCTCGCATTATAATCTCTAATATGCACCTTATATCACAATGTTTTAAAACCATATAACTTTGTACCAATATTATTAAAATATATAATATTGAATATAGAACAACTCCTTTTATATTGCCATTCACAATTTCTACATTTATAACTTTTTTTGTAATATATGTAGCTAATATAAATTCAAAAATCATTCTAACATCAATTAGTATAAAAAGCTGAATAAATTTCTTATGATGTCCGTGCTTCTTTATACATTTTTTTTAATTCTTTTAATTTATTAGTGTTAATCCTCATCTTTTGCTCCTATATCACAATTCATTTTTACTAATTTTCTGTATTTAGAATTTCTTTTTATTAAATCGTTATGTTTTCCAACTATAGTTGTGTTCTCATCTATGTATATTATTCTATCTACATATTTTGTTATACTTAAGTCATGTGTTATAAATACCATTGTCTTTTCAGAATATTTATTTATAAGATTGATTAATATTTTTTCCTTTGTATTCTTATCAATTTTATTAAATGCTTCATCAAGTATAAGTATTGGCTTGTCCTTGATTAGTGTTCTTGCAATTGATATTCTTTGTTTTTGTCCTCCTGATAGTTTTGTTCCTTTCTCTCCAACTAATGTGTTTTCTTTTTCATTAAATCTTTGAATATCATCATAGATTTCACAATCTTTAAAAACTTCATCCAGTAATTTTTCTTTTTTATCATCCTTATTCTTTAACAATACATTATCTAAAATTGTACCTTTAAATAAATATGAATTTCCTTCTACTAAATCAATATATTTTCTTATATTACTTTTATTTAATCTACTTGTATTGTGATTATTTACATATATATTTCCGTTATAATCATTAAATCCTAATACTGCTTTTGATAATAAACTTTTGCCACTTCCATTGTCTCCGATAATAGCTACTTTTTCGCCTTTTCTTATTAAAAAATTCAAATCTTTTAACATTGGTTTATCTTCAGCAAATATTTCTACATTGCTAAACATTACATCTCCATCTAGATTATATGAATTATTCTCTTTTGTTTCTTCTTTCAATTTAAGTATTTTACTTATCTTTTTACTAACAGCATAGAAATTATCAATTGATTCAAAGTTTGCTCCTAATTCTAGAAAATAGTTAAATATGTTTTCTGCATAGTTTAATAATACTGTTATTCCTCCGAATAGTCATATTTCCAGATATAACAGCTATTCCTCCTATTATAAAAATTATAGGGGTTTTTAAATATGTTATGTGGTCATTCATTATTTCATAGAATAGAATTAATTTTATTAATTTGATATTGCTGTTTGTACATTCTTTATTTAAACTTTCATATTTTTCTATTTCCTCTTCTTGTTTGTTTAACATTCTTACTAGTTTAAAATTATTAAGATTTAGCATTGTTGCTCCTAACAATGCTTTTCTTTTCCCAATACATTCATTAACTTGCTTGTCTAGTCTTTTTACATACCATATAGAAAATGATGCCATTACAACAAATGTAATTGCAAAATATATTGTTATAGCAACATTTAAGTGTACTGTTTCTGTTATTATAAATATACTTAAGAATATTATATCTATTATCATATTAAATTGATTTTGAAAAAAGCTAGAATAAACATCGCTATCCTCTGTTATTCTCTGTAGAATTTCTGTTTTGTCATATGAGTTATAACTTTTGTATTCCAAATTTAAGATATGTTTATATAACTCTGATTTTACATTAGTATTTATTTTCAGTTTAAATTTACTTGTTGTTATATTTCTTAGATAGCTCACAAACATAATTAATAAATTTATTATTATAATAATTGCTGAGATTATCAATAGGTCATACATATGATTGTTAGTTAATATTCGTTTAATTAATGCTGGTAATGTTTCATAGTCATTACAAATAACATTATCTATTGCATATTTTATATATATAGCTGTTTGTAATGTTAAATATGAAAATACTATACTCAAAACAAGGAGCAAAAATATATATCTTTTTGTTCCTTTTAATCCAATTGTTATTACATTATTTTTCATCTGTTAATCCTTAAAATTTAATTTCTTTATTTATATATTTATTTTGATTGTCCAAATCAATGTTTAAACTATTTGCTATTTCATTTTCAAGGTTGCTAAACATCTGATTTGTATATTCTCCTTCATTTAAGTTTTTAAGTCCGTTAATATTTCTATTAAAATTGTATATGTTCATAACAAAAAACACCTCCAATTAGATATCTAGCTAAAATATATATCTAATTAAAAGGAATTACTCTACTTTTTTGATATCTCTTTTGTTGATTTGTATTTATTGTTATAAGATAAATATATTATATTTATACATAAAAAAACATTGCCATTAATATAACAGCAATGTTTCGGTATTTTAATCTTTATTTACAGTATATTTGCCCCTATCTGTAGATATTATTAATCCTTTCTTTTTAGCGAGATACAGTGCATTTCCTATATCACCTATACTTAAATCAGGAAATTGCTGACTTAATTCCTTAGAAGTAAAAGATTCTAATGTTAATATATAATCTCTTACTTTTTCGACTTTATTGTCTTTTACTGGTTTAGCTTTACTGCACTTCTTTACTTCTGTATTTTCAATAGTTTCAGGTTTAGGCGAATTTTCATTTACAATATATTTACCTCTGCCTGTAGATGTTATCAATCCTTTATTTTTAATAATGTGTAGTGCGCTTCCTATATCACCTACACTTAAATCAGGAAAATGCTCACTTAATTCCTTAGAAGTAAAAGATTGTAATGTTAATATATAGTCTCTTACTTTCTTAGTTTTGTTATCTTTTCTTGATTTAACTTTGTCATCTGTTTCGACTTTTGGATTTTTATCTATTTCAGATTCTGGTAAATCCTCATTGATTGGATTAACTTCTGAGCTTTCAGATTCTGGTAAATCCTCATTGATTGAATCAACTTCTGGGATTTCTGATTCTTTCATTTTTTGCTCAATATTCTTTGTATCATGTTCTCTTGTCTCAACCTTTATATTTTCTTCTTCTGATTCCAATGAATCTTTATTTGAAGATTTAAATGAAATCTCAAAATCATCAATTTCTTGAATAATTTGAGCAACAAAAGAAAACGCTTGAAGATCTGCAGGTAAATTAATTACTATCCGTTCTTTGTTGCAACTAACTTTAAAATCAGGTAAAGTTGCTTCAGGTTTCAAATTCAATAAAAGTGTTGAAAAAATCTTATTGAATTGTTTAATATCTTTTGAATAAAAAGTAATTTTGTATAAACTATTATCTACCATTGTCATTGAGAAAACCTCCTTATATTGTTGTTTAGTAGAAAAATAAATTTTTACCTTCTGACATGTTCTGTTTGTAATTCTCGAAATATAGCTCTGTGAAATATTTAATATTTTACTAATGTAAGCTTGGCTATTACCAGCTATATAATTCAACATAACAAATTTCTCTCTTGGTTCTAAAAGATTTAATATGATGCTTATAACTTTTTCAAAAGCTACAATTCCCTCAATTTTTTCTACAAAATCTCTATCAGAACTAGGAATCACACTTGCTAGTGTCAATTCTCCTCCATTACCATCATTAGCAATTGGTTCATCTAACGAAATAACATTTGTATTTTGCTTTTCTTTCCTAAAATGCATAAAAATCTCATTATTTATGCAAGTAGTTGCATATGTTGCAAATCTTATTCCCTTAGAATCATCAAAACTTACAGCAGCTTTGATTAATCCTATATTGCCTATCGAGACCAAATCATCATAATCACTATAATTTGCCCCTAGCTTGTTCACAATATAGCGTACAAGCCCTTGATTTTTTACAACCAAATCTTCTTTTTCTTTCGAACTTAACCGTATACTCATAAATTAACTCCTTCCTGTTATTGATTAAAATACCTTATATATTAAACGCAACAACGTTGCATATGAATCAATTATAGTTTGGGTGCATAACAAATTAAATAGTTTTTATGTAATCTACTATTTAGAAACTTTAAAAGAGGTAGAAAGCATTAAAGTCCTTCTACCTCTTCAAATTCTATGTTTATTTATTTTTCTTTTCTCTACAATAACCATATATTGCAGATATGGTAAGTATTGTTTCTAGTATTATTCCAAATATAGACATTATATAAATGTTATATGCTATCCATAATATTCCTATTGGCAATCCTAGTATCTTGTAAACAGATGTCTTCTTTTGCCATACAGAATATGTATATAGCATTGTTGCAAAAACAGATAGTAAACTTAAGAATCCATCATATGTAAATACTGTTGATATGATTGATATTGCATATAGTACTATTAATATCAGAATATCCTTTTTCTTTATCTCATCACTTTTACCGTTTCTCTTCTCATCAATCATGAATATTATATTTCTAAAAATCGCTACAAAACACATTGCAAGTCCTGTATATGCTTGTAAAAATACATATGATATAGCATTTGCAATTAAAGATACAAAACTATATATTAAAATATTCTTTCTTGATTTACTTTGATATGTTAATACTAAAAATAAGTAACTAATAACTATAAACACTTGTGATAATATGTATTCTAAAGATAATTCCATTTTCTATTTCTCCTTTAATTGTAATAGATATATGTTTCTTAAAAACTCACCTAAATTCATTGTTTTTACAAGTCTTGCTTTGCTATGTTTAATAACGCTATTTGATGAAACATTATCTGGATGTGCTGTAATTACTGCATAATCAAATCCTGTTTTTTGGGCTTCTTTTGATAATATTTCTTGTAATTTTTTCATGATTCCTTGATTTCTATATTCCTCTAAAACTAAATATCCTCCAAGTTCCAGAACTTTACTATCGTCTATTTTAATAGCTTTCTTTATATCTTCCACATATTTTTCATCTAAAAATAGCTGTCCACTTCCTACTAACTTTTCATTATCATATGCTCCATATGCTATAACTTTGCTTTCATCAAGTATGTCTTGGATTTCTTCCTCTGAAAATGGTACAAAAAACTCTAGTCTTTCCAAATCTCCTAGTACAACCTTTATTAATTCCCTTAATTGTTTTTCATCTTTTTTTACTATTCTTCTATAAATCAAATTACTCATATAAACAATCTCCAATATCTCAAATATTATGTTTATATTATCTTATTTGTTTTCGTAAGTCAATATTTTATCTGTTTTTTTAATTCTATAGTTTACGGATTTACTAAAAACTCTAGTCAAATTTATGTAAAGATGATATAATGTTTGTTAGGAGTGGTTTATGTTTAAGCGGAAGTATAGATAAATTAGATGAATTAATTAAATATATAGAAAATAATCTAGATAAAGATTTAGAATATAAAAATCTTGCTAAAATATTGTGTGTTAATGAATATTCACTTCATAGAATATTCTATTTTGTGACTAATATATCTCTATCTGAATATATAAGAAAAAGAAGACTTACTGTATCTTGTACTGATTTGTTAAATGGAACTAAAGTTATAGATGTTGCATTAAAGTATGGATATGATTCAGCTACTTCTTTTGGAAGAGCATTTAAAAAAATGATGGGATTTAGCCCAAAAGATATTTTTAAGAATAAAACTAACTTAAAGGTTTTCCCTGTCTTTGACTTTATGCAAGTTAGTAAAGATTATGAAGAAATAAATTACTCAATTGTTAAAAATATAAGTTTTAATTTATATAGTGTAAGTAAAACTATGCCAATAGATATTATTCCTGAAATTGCTTCTCCTTTCTGGGATGAAATGCTTGCAAATAAAGATTTCATTTTTGGAGATAAAAGATATGGAATAGTAGAATATGATAAATTTATAGACGATTCCCAAATGGCTACATATCATATTGCAAGTACTCATAACTTTAAGGGAAGCAAACCTTATACAATAGAGAACAAAACATTTTTAAAGTTTAGTATAGAAAGTAGAAAAGCAACAGATATTGCTAATTTTACTAATATGGTTTATGCATGTGTTATACCTTATTTAGGATATGATTTAGATACAATTCCTGATGTAGAAGAATATGTAGGAAAAATCACTACTAATATTTATATTCCTATAATAAACTCTAATTCTTAACAAAATTCCTCCAAATTTTACGAACTTTTGTTTACTTGTTGCTTTTGATATGCTATAATTCGAACATGAGGTGAATTTATGAATATAGAAATTGATAATCATTTCGATGAAACAAAAGCAATACTAGAGAATATTCCTGATGATTTAGCTGTCGAATATGCTAGCTGGACTAAAGACAAAGCAAAAATGAAATTCAAGAAAAGTATTCCGTCTTTTCCTATTACAAATAATTTTATATATTGGTGTAATTTAGGAATAAATGTAGGAAGTGAACAAAATAAAATTCGACCTGCTATTATTGTTAGAACTCAAACCAATTTTCCCATGTGTACAATACTACCTCTGACATCTGTTAGGTTAAATGATAAAAGATGGTATCATATAGATTTAGAACAGAAAAATTCTACCGCTATGATTGAACAGATTAAAAATATTAGCAAATTAAGGGTATTGAATCCTCAAAGGACAAATGGACTTATAAACCGAATAACACCAAATGACCTAAAGAATATCAATAGAGCACTAGGAAACTATTATAAATTACAGGAATTTCCTGACAAACAGCGAAGTTTTTAAATAGTATTGACTTTCTAGTAATATTAATAGTATAATTATATTAAATAAAACATTTTAATCCGTAACGAAAGTTACGTTATCATTTTAATCCGACAGTCTTCAAGACTGTCGTTATTTTATTTGAATAGAACATAAATATACTGCATAGAATATTAGTACATTTTAATCCAGTATATTTTTTATATGCTGATTTTAATTTAATCCAGCCAAAGTTTTTATACTCTTTGGCTGAGTTTTTTTATATTTTTGTAAAAAATAGATTTTATTTTTCTATTACTTGTTCTTTTTTTAGAATTATATGTGTTTTTCCATTATCATCAAATGCCTTTATTGGTACAAATCCACATTTACATTGACATTTCATACTTGCATAATTATTTATATTTACAGACACATATATATCATGATCTTTATATTTCTCTGTTATATATCTTACTATACTTGTAGCTATGCCTTGATTTTCAAATCCCTGTTTTGTAACTAATTGCCATATATATACAGAATCATCTTTTGCTTCTTCTATAGTAATTGGATATTCTTCTTGTTCACAAAAATTTTTTCCTATATATACTACTCCATATCCTACTGGTTCTTCATCTTTTACATACACAACTACAGGCATTCTTTGTGATGCTGTTCTATCTACTACATGGTTTTTGTGATTATTATCAAATATATTTAATAGTTCATCCAAATATTGATTCTCTACTATCATTTATTATCCCCTCTTATTCATTTTTAATATTTTACTATAAATATCATACCAACTATAGCATCTTGTTATGTTCTTTCCTTCACACTCTTTATTATATCTGTTATCTAAACATACAACTGGGATTACCTTAGATAGTGCTAGAATATTATTTACACTATCTTCTATCATTAAATCTATATTGTTCTCTTTACAATATTCTACTTTCTTATCAGTAAATACTAAATTATCATAATGAATATTGTTATCATCTAGCCAATCACTTGTCCATGTTTCGCTTTGTTCTTCATTTGGATTTCTTGCAGTAATTATATGTATTTCATTACCTTCGTTTTTTAATTTGTCTATTACTTCAGCAGCAAACTCTCTTGTATATATTTTTTTAGTATAGAACTCATCATATTTTTTCCAAAATTCTTTATGTGCTCCCTTTTCTAAATCTAATATCTCTTCAATTTCATATTCATTAGGATCTGCTATTATTGGTTCTATATTATTTTCAAAAGCAAATTTTGCTCCATAATCTAAATAGAATTTTGATATATCTGTTAATACTCCATCTATGTCTATTCCTATTCTCATTTTTTCCTCCAATATTTATTTATCTAATTTCTCTTTTATATTTCTATATTCTTTATATACTTCTTTCCAAGTATTTACTTTGATGACATTTTCGCCTTTACAGTCTTCATTTTGTAATCCCTCAAAAACTATTACTGGTATTATTTCAGAAATAGGATTTACATTTTGGGGCTCATCATCCATTATTAAATCAATACCATTTTCTTTACAATATGTGTATTTATCCTCACAATTGACTATTATTTTATCATATACAATATTATTTTTATCTAAAAATCCTTTTGTTACATTATATGGATCTATAAACGTTGGCTCACTTCTTGCACTTATTATATATATTTCATTACCTTCGTTTTTTATCTTTTCTATTATTTCTCTAGCATTTTCTTTTATATCTGCTTGAAGAACAATTTCCTGTAAATATTTATTACAAAACGCAAGATTTTCTTCAGGCGTCCAATTATATAATGTTCTTGATGAATAGCCTTTTTCATTCATTTCTAGATTTCTTTTTATAACTTCATCATTATATCTTCTGCAATATGCCTTTAAGATTGGCATTGTATTTGTTATTGTATTATCTACATCTACTCCAATTTTCATATATCCTTCTCCTTTATTTTACTTCTATAATAATATCTATAAATCGCAATCACTGTTGACACACTTGTAATGAAATCAGAAATTCCAGCTGTATATGCTTTACCTATCATCTTTTCTTTAAATCCCATATTCCCAAATTTAAAATTATATTATCATAACTTTATGTAGTTTTCAATTATATTATTATATTAAAATAGGAAAGTACTTATATACTTTCCTATCATATTCTAAACCTTCACTATAACTTCCTTTTATATAAATCTTAACTGTTCTTCATTGCTATTCTCCTTTTTATATGCTTTTATTATCTCTTTCATTTTATATATCAAACCATATTTATCGCATTCTTCCTTAAAAACTCTGCTCAAATTTTTATTTAGTGGATAACAAAAATAATCATTACCAAATGTTTCTATATACTTTTGTTTTAATCCAGGAAAAGACTTGTCTAATTCCTTAAAAAAATAGTCTCTTTGATTTTCTCTTAATGTCACACCACCCATTGAGAACACAAATTTTGCTCCATTTTCTGCTGATAACCTTATCACTTCTCTTATATTCTCTTCAGAATCTGTTATAAATGGAATGATAGGTGTAAGTAGAGTTCCAACAAATAATCCTTCATCTGATAATTTTTTCATTGCTTTTAGTCTTTCTGAAGATATACATACACATGGTTCTATAATTTTTGATAAAACGTCATCTGCTGTAGTTATTGTAAATTTTAATATTACATTTGCCTTAGAATTTATTTCTTTAAACAAATCTATATCTCTAGTAATAAGATTACTTTTTGTTTCTATAGATACCCCAAAGTTATATTTAGATACAAGTTTTAGTGCTTTCCTAGTTATCTCGTATTCTTTTTCAAAAGGATTATATGTATCAGACATTGCTCCAATACCTATAACTCCTTTCTTCCTCTTGCTACTTAATTCCTTATCTAAAATTTCTATCTCATTTTCTTTGGCTCTTACTCTATCAAAATCTTCTACCTTATAACAATTACTTCTACTATCACAATAGATACATTTATGACAGCACCCTTTATATAAATTCATATTATAGTCAATTCCAAACCATTCTTCAGAATGACTAGCTTTTTGCAATATAGTTTTTGCTGGTATAAATTCCATTATTCTTATTCCTTTATTACTGGTATTCTTATTACAGTTTTTAAATTATTCACTGCTGTTCTTCTAGGGTCAGATAAATATATTTCATGATGTCTTCTTATTGTTTCATCTTTTAGTAAAGAACCTATATCGTTTTTCAAATTATTGTTTTCTATATATTCATCTATTTTTCTTATTGTATTAGGTTCTTCATCATAAGAACCTATGTGCATCATTTGAACACATAAACCTTCTTCTAATTCTTTAAATTTCACCTTTGAAGTATCTAGTCCTTTTTTATCGTTCAATTCTTTACAAGCCCATTTAAAAACTTCTTCTGTTACAAATTCTGGCTGTCTTATCATTGAAATCCATTTAAAATTTTCTTTATGAGAATAATCAATTCCGTTTAACACCTTCTTGCCACCATAATCCTTCTAATGGTGGTACAACATATTCAAAATAACCATTTATTTTAGTTTCTCCCATCTTGCTCATTTTTATTGTAAATGATAATCCGTATAACAATTGCATAGCTTCTTGATATTCTCCATTTTCTTCATTTGGATTACCTTTTCCTTCTATCATTATGAATTTCATATCTGGTACATAAACAAGCTCTGGTTTTGTTTTAGGCAAGTATAATTCTTTATATTTCTTTTTATAATCTATCTTTTCCATATAGCACTCCTCTTCCATTTATTATTTTATAGCTATATAAATATGAATTTCTTGATTCTGCATATCTTCTGTATTATTTTGATATTCTTCAAAATCACATGTATACTTTCTTTCTAAATTCATGTTCCAGATTTTTCCCCATGCTTCTCCTACTGATTTTTGAACATCACCTATAATTACGAATTTAGCATATCTGCCTTTTGGAATTACTTTAACTATTCTGTTTTCCATATTATTAGACTTTTTATCTACTTCACTACATACTATAAAGCTATATGGTTTTGTATAATCACCTTCATATTCTGTGTATAAACCTATTGCTTTATTATTTACTTTGTTTTCGATTTTGTTGTATTCTCCTTCTGCATAAAATTTTTGCCACAAAGCCCCTATATCTTGTATAGATTTTCCATCTTGATTGGTTGTTCTTACGTTAATTCCTTCTACTATTTTTTCTTCTAATTCTACAATTTCATATTCCATAATTCTTACCTCCTGGTTTGAATTATATATAAGTAAATTTGACAACTGTCTGTCATATTATAAATAATTTTTCATACTTTTTTGTAGTTTTTCTTTTATAATATCTTTTGCATATTCTGGTGATATAACTTTTATATTCTCTCCAAAAGATAAAATATATCCATATACCCAATCATTTTCAGGATATTCTATATTTACAATGAAGTCTCCATTTTCCTTTTTAGTTATATTTTCTTTCTTGAATTCATCATATACTCTATATGACATACTTTTGGAAATTTCTAATTCTAGTTTTATAGTTTTAAACTCCTGCTTCTTCTCTACTATTTCAGATAATTCTCTTTTAAAAGTTTCATCTAATATTTTAATATCTTTCATTCTTGATATTTTAAATAATCTGTAATCCTTTTTATCTCTGCAATAGGACTTTAAATACCATGCTTTGTCTTTAAAATATATTTGAAGCGGTTCTACCTGTCTTTTTTTATCTTCTCCATAGGAATTATAGTATATGAATTCTAATACCTTTTGCTTTAATACTGCTTCTTTAATTAAATTAAATGTTTTATCTTGATCTCCTATTGTTCCCCAGTCTGAAAAATCTACTTCTATCCAATTTGTTCTACTTTTATTAAAAATGGAACTCATTTTTTCTAATACATTCTTTTCATCTTGATTACTTATTTTATCCATACTTTGAAGAGCAAACAATATTTGATTTTGTTCTTCTTCTGATAATATTGATTTATTTAATACATAATCATCTAAAAGAGCAATTCCTCCACCTTTTCCTTTTACTGCATATATAGGAATTTTCGCTGCACTTAGTATTTCTATATCTCTATAAATTGTTCTTGTAGACACTTCAAACTTATCAGCAAGTTCTTTTGCTGTAATGTTTTTTCTTTCTAACAACATGTATACTATTTCAAATAACCTATTAATTTGCATATTCCTCACCGTATTTAATTATATCACAATAATATGACATATGTGTGTCATATTTGTAGAATTTTATTTTAATAAAAAAACATGCTACATTCAAAAATGTAAAACATGCTTTTATATCTAAACTATAACATTAGGAAATAAATCATATACATTATATCCCAACATATCATCAAAGTATTTCTTTAATTTCTGTGCTTCTTTTATATGATAAACAGTATTTTCGTTTATTCCTCTTCTTACAAATATATCTATTAATCTTTTTTCTAATGTCATATTTACATCTGTACACATCAAATCACATAAATTAATTATTTTCTCATAAATAGTATATTCATGGTTTTCTATGAAATCAGTCCTTACCTTATTATCAGATAATACTATGCCTACTGTACACTTTATGTCATTATTTAGACATGAATGTGTTAAACAAACATTAGCATACTCTTCATCATATCCAAGTTCTTTTATATACATATAACCATTCATATCATGTTCCTGAAAGTTTCCAAACTTTTTTCCTATATCATGAATATATCCTAAAGTCATAGCTTTATCTATATCTGAACCTAATTTTTCTGCTATTCTACCTGCTGAATCTCCAACACATATAGAATGTCTTATCCAATAATTATCTTCTAAATTTTCTTCTATTTCTTTTAGCATCTCTTTAGCTTGATTACTAGTTAATTTCATATTCTATTCCTTCTTTTTCTATACTTCATATTCTTTTAGTTCACAATTTTTCTGATTTAAAAGAGATAAATCTCCGTCTTCTGGAATTCCATATGCATTACAATAAATTCCTCTTGTTACTCCTCCATGTGTTACAAGAAGTATCTTTTTATCATGATATTTTTCTTTTATATCTTTTATAAAGTCATTTACTCTGTCGCAAACACTTTTCATTGATTCTAGTTCTAAATACTTTTTAGGATAATAGTTCCAAAAATCAGATTTGTCTATATCTTTATAATTATAGGTTTCGTATTTACCTAATTCTCTTTCTATTATTCTTTCATCATATATTACAGGAATATTGTTTACATTTATTATTTCTGTTACATGTTTAGTTCTTCTTGCTGGTGAAGATATTATTAAATCTATATCTAAATTCTTAACCTTTTCTCTTGCCTCCAAACATTGTTGTACACCTGTTTCATTAATATCTTCTTCAATGTCTCCTGCTATCCCATTCTTATTAGAATCTGTCTGTGCATGTCTTATTACATAAATCTTCATATTGTATCCTCTTTCTATTTCACAATTATTTATTAAAAACCGAAATTTGTTTTAGTTTATGCATAGCTCTTTCATTTTTGATTTTTATTACTTTATCAACTTCTTCATTACCAGAAGTTCCGTTTAGAATAAATTCATCAATTTGCTCATACTTTATTCCTAATTCTTCTTCATCAGTTTGACCTTCCCAAAGTCCTGCAGATGGTTTTTTATTTATTATACATTCTGGAACTTGTAAATACTTAGCCAAAATATATACTTCTCTTTTTGTAATGAATCTCATTGGATTTATATCACATGCTCCATCTCCCCATTTTGTAAAATATCCAACTGTGCACTCTGATAAATTTCCTGTACCTATGACTAAAAGATTATTTATCTGCGCATATTGATATAGATATGTCATTCGAACTCTAGGTCTAATATTTGCTTTTGAAAGTTCTATATTTGTAGTATTAGCACCTTTTAAGATATCAGAATCACTAGGTATTTGTATACTATCTACAGCGGGTTTTATATCAAATATATGATAGTCAAAATTAAACTTATTTATTAATTCCATTGCATCTTGATAGCTCTTTGAATTATTCATATCTTCACCATATGGCATAAGCACTAAATGTGTATTTATTCCAGCATCTTGGCATAATCTTGCAACAGTACTACAATCTACACCACTACTCATTCCTAACACAACACCATTTGCTTTTGCATTTTCTACCTTCTCTTTTATCCATTGTTCTATTTCATTGCAACACTCTCTAACATTTTCTTCTGTTACTACAAACTTTTTATCTTTCATTATATTTATTCCCCATTCTATTTATTTTTGATTATATACTCTTCAAACTCTTCTTTCGATATTGGTTTTGAATAATAATATCCTTGAACCACATCACATTTTAGCTTTCTTACAAATTCTATTTGTTCTTTAGTTTCAACACCTTCTACAATTGTTCTTACTCCAAGTCTTTTTGCAAGAAGCATAATATAGTTAATGATGTTTTTATTACTATTCAAATCTGCTTTATCAACAAATACTTTGTCTATTTTTATTACATCTATTGGCAGGTTTTCTAACATACTAAGTGATGAATATCCTGTACCAAAGTCATCTATTGAGATGTCAAACCCTTTTTCTTTTATCTTATTAAATATTTTTAATGTATCTATATTTTCATCTATGGCTGCACTTTCTGTGATTTCTAAATCTATTTTACTTCTATCTATATTATATTTATCAGCAATTCTTACATATTCATCTATAAAATTCTCATCTACAAAGTGTTCTTTAGATACATTTATTGAAATTATTGGTTGGAAATTTAATTTTTCTTTCCAATTTGCAATATCTTTGCATGCTTGTTCAAAAATATATAAATCTAGTTTTATTATGAATTTATTTTTTTCAAATAATGGTATGAATTTGTTTGGTGGAATAACTTCACCATTTCTTTGCCATCTAACTAAAGCCTCTGCTCCAGATAGCTTTTCAGTTTTTGTATAAGTTTTAGGTTGATATACAACTTTAAACTCTTTATTTTTTAATGCATCCTCCATACATGATTCAATTTTTTGTTGTTCAACTAATTGATTTTCAAGCACTTCATCAAATATATAGTAATTTCTATTATATAGACCCTTTATCTTTGAGCGTGCCATATATGCTTTATCCAGTATTTTATTTATATCTTTATCCTTTTCTTTAATCTTATATATTCCTATTGACAAATTAACATGTATGTTTGTATCGTCTATTTTTAGGTTTGAAGCTTCATTAAATATTTTGTTAAGTAGATTATGAATATTTCTTTTATAACTAAATATAGTTGCAAAAACATCATTAGAAATTCTACATGTAATATTGTCTTGAGGTAGTATGTTAACTAATTTATTTCCAATTTCTTTTAATACATTGTTACAAAATTCATAACCATAAACATTGTTTAAAGCTTTAAATTTATTAATATCAAGTGCAATTATATATTTGTTTTTCTCTTCATTTTGTAAATACTTAGAACCATTCTCTCTAAAATAGCTCTCATTTCCAAGTAATGTTATTGGATCTATATATGCAACATCATATAGTTTACGATTCTTTTTTTGATTTGACATATCTATATATAGGGAGATTAATATTATAACAAAACAAATTGATAAGCAAAGTATAACAGATAATACTACTAATGTAATAAGTTCTTTAGCAATTGTTTCATCTGATGCTACAGTTACTACATACCAATCATTTATATTAACTTTTTCATAGTGTACAAAATATGTGTTTTTTTCAAGTTTTATATCAAAAGTGCCTGTTTCTTTATTTTTTACACTTTCTCCCATTTTAACTACTTTATCTATATCTGCTTGTCCTTTTAACGTATATTCACTTATCATGTAATTATATAAATTTGTGTTAGTTCCTTGTACGTTATCAAACGAATCTATAAGTATATCTCCATCATTATTTATTAGATATGTTCCACCAATACCAAATAGTCTTCTTAATAGGATTTCTTTGTAATCTTCTGTATTAATTGTTGCCATTAATACTAGCTCTTCTCCATTAAGTTTAAATGTTTTTGAATATATATTTACTTGATTATCAGAAACTGTACTTGGTCTATTTTCAGATAAATAAACTTCATCTTGATTAAAGAATTCTTGTATATTGGCATAATCTTTTACAACATGTCCATCACTTGTTGTACCATTCCCATCTTTATCCAAAATTACAAATCTCGTAAAATGATAATTTTCTAATTCTTCTTTAAATCCATCAAAAATATCTTGTGGTGTATTAAAATCACCTCTATCTATTGAATCTACCATTATTTCAACAAAGTTCATTTGGTCTGTTATAGAAAGATTTAATTGTGTAGCAGTTTGCTGACTAAGTTCACTTATGTTGTTATATATATTTTTATATATTAATTTTTTGACGTGATTAACATAGAAAAATGATAGTATAAGGACTAATAAAAACAAAATAGCTATCCATCCTGTCTTTAGTTTATATTTTTTAATCTTCATATCTTCTTTTTTCTTTCTCATACTACACCTCTTTTATATTACTTTTTTCTTGGTTTTGGCAGTGGTGTTACCTTTTCGACTTCTGTTACAACTGATTTACAAAATTCAGAATTGTCAATATCTAAGACATAATGTTCTTTCGCACCTTTATATGGAAAACCAACTTCTGCATCTTTCATTTCTTCTTGTATACATTCAAGTTTCTTTACAAATGCAGTATTGTCACAAACTATAATAACTGGTTTATCATTAACATATACCATAAATTCGCCAAACATTTTCTTATATCTAATATCTCCAATTCCACTTATTTGATCACATACATAATTTATAAACTCTTGTGAAGTTGCCATGTTTTCCTCCTATTTTAATAAATTCTCTTTTCTTTTATATATTTTATTGCAAGATTTACATGTAATTTCAAATTCATAATTTTTTACATTTTTAGATAGCATAGTTATAAGAGGGGACTCATCCTCTGGACAGCAAAATCTATTTTTTAATGTTATTAATTGTTCATCACAAAAACTTCCTTCTTTACTATCTTCAAAATCTAATAATGCACTCCCGTTTACTTCCACAGTTACATTCATATTTTAAATTTAATCTATCATATGTAACATAGCATAAATACCCTATATTCTTATTACAATTTGTGCAATACATCCATCCTCCATAATTAGTTGCAAGTCTTGTATTTACTAATTCTTTATTTTTTAAAATTCTTGCCATTATATATCTACCTCCTATATATTAGTTATTAATTTTTCAGTTTCTTCTCTTGCTCTTTTATCTAATTCTAGTATTTTATCTATTGTATCTAATTTTTCTGCTTTATGCATATCTAGCATTTTTTCAATCATATTTGGAATATCTGTATATTTTATTCTTCCCTTTAAGAATGCATTTACTAATACTTCATCAGCAGCATTTAATACTACTTGATAGCTGTGTCCTTTTTTTATAGCTTCAAAAGCTAATTTTAGACATTTGAATTTTTCTAAATCAGGTTTTTCAAACTCAAGAGTTCTTACATCAAACAAATCTAATTTCTCTAAATTATTTTTTAATCTACTAGGATAGTTTAATGCATAAGCAATTGGGATTTCCATTGACTTTGGACCAATATTTGCCATGATTGTTCCATCTTCAAATTGCACCATTGAATGTACTAAACTCTTTCTATGAACAACAACTTGAATTTTTTCAGGCTCTACATCAAATAGCCATTTTGCCTCGATTACTTCAAATCCTTTATTCATCATTGTAGCTGAATCTATTGTTACTTTTTTACCCATACTCCATGTTGGATGATTTAAGGCTTCTTCTACAGTTATATTTTCTGTTATTTCTTTATCAAAAAATGGGCCTCCAGAAGCAGTAAGAAGTATTTTATCTATTGGATTATTATTTTCTCCATTTAAGCATTGCATTATTGCACTGTGCTCGCTGTCTACTGTAAGTAGTGTTGCATTATTTTCTTTTGCTGTGTTTATAATTAACTCTCCACCTGCAACTAATACTTCTTTATTTGCAAGTGCTACAGTTTTACCATTTTTTATCATGTTATATGTAGGCTCTAATCCCGCAATTCCAACAAGTGCAGATACTGAAATATCATAATCAGTTAGTTTTGATATATCTCTCATTCCCTGCATTCCATAATATATATCTAAATCTTTAAATTTATCTTTTAAAACCTTACTATTTTCTTCTGACTTAATATACACATGTTTAGGATTAAATTCATTTATTTGCTCTATTAATCTCTCTATATTATTTCCTGCAACTAAAGTTACAACCTCAAATATCTCTTTATTATTTCTAATTACATTTAAAGTACTAGTTCCAATAGAACCTGTTGAGCCAAATATTGCTACTTTCTTTTTCATCTTATCCTCTCCTTAAGAATTTAAAAATTCTTTTATAATATTCATATCACTATATGTCGTAACTTTTATATTTGTATAGTCTCCTTCTATTATCTTTACTTCATATCCACCTTTTTCAAGTAACATACAATCATCTGTAACTTCTGTATCTTTATACTTTTCATGTAGGCTTAATAATATTTCTCTATCAAAACATTGTGGTGTTTGTATGACATATGTATTACTTCTATTAGTTGAATTTATTACAATCCCATTATCATCTGTAATTTTTATTGTGTCTTTAGATTTTACTCCTATTGTTGCACCTTTAAAATTACTCATTTCTTCAATAGATTTATTTATATATTCTTGTTTTATTGCAGGTCTTGCACCATCATGAATTATTACAATATCTGATATAGTAGTTTTTATTGCGTTATATACTGATTCTTGTCTTGATGCTCCACCTATTACTATGTCTATATTTTTATTTATTTCTTGCTCATCTATTATTTTCTGAACATTTTCTCTATCATCTTGTTTTATAACAATAATAATATTATCAATGTATTTGTTATTATTAAAAGCACTTATGCTGTATGATAATATACTTTTTCCATTTATTAGCTCAAAGTTTTTATTTCTATTTTGTCCAAATCTTGTACTGTTTCCTGCAACTAGTATTACTCCTGTTACTGTTTTATTTAATATCATACCATTTCCTCCCTTGAAGAATTATATGATAAACATATATATGTTTCATATTTATTTTTTAGGTTGTTATATGCATTTTTTACATTTTTCTTATCTTTAAATATCCCAAAAACACATGATCCCGAACCTGTAAGTAGTGCTCCTATTGCTTTATTATCCAGAAGTTCATCTTTTATATTTTTAGCATCTACAACACTTTCAAATGTATTATATAGATTATTTGATAATAATTCAATATCATTACTTTCCAAAGCTTTTATTACATTATCAGTATTATCTCTCTTAAATTCTCTTTTTTTACTATCTAGTTTTCTAAACATTTCTCCTGTATTACATGAAATCTTAGGCTTTATAACTAAAATATAGTATTTGAAATCTGTATTTATTTTAGTAATAATATCTCCTATTCCTTCTGCAAGAACTGCTTTGTTATATAGACATGGAACTACATCTGCTCCTAAACTTTTTCCTAAATCTATAATTTCATTTTTACTCAAATTTAAATTGAACAATTTATTCATACCTAATATAAAGCTGGCACAATCTGTACTACCTCCAGCCATTCCAGCTTGCATAGGTATCTTTTTGTTTAACACTACTTTTACTCCTGAAATCGTATTAAACTTCTCTTTAATCCTTATATATGCTTTATATATTATATTGTCTTCGTTGTTTATCTCACCTATATTTGTTTCTAATTCAAAATCATCACTATCAGTTTTGTATATATATATTTCATCATATAAGCTTACTTTTTGAAATACTGATTTTAAATTATGATAATTATCTTCTCTTTTATCTAATACTTCTAGTGTTAAATTAACTTTTGCTCTTGCTTTCATGTATATTTGATTCATAAACGCTCCTATTCCACTGTAATCAAAACAATTACACTTACTCCATTTCCTTTTCCACATTCAGTTAGCCCTTCTCCTGTAGTAGCAGTTATTCCTATAGAGTTTTCTGATATATTCAATATTCTTGCAATATTTTTTCTCATGTCTTCTATTTTAGGGCTTATTTTAGGCACTTTACATTCTATTGATATTGATAGATGCACAATCTTTTCATTTAAATACCTTAACGCTTCTTTCAAGTATTCTTCACTATCTTTAATACCACTTTTGCACATATCGTCAGATACTTTTCCTAAGATATTTTTGCAGGTAATTCCTGATATCGCATTAGTTATTGCATGTAAAACGACATCTGCATCACTATTTCCATTTAAAGAATAATCTTCTTCAAATTCTATTCCTCCTAAGATGAATTTCTTTTCTTTATTCTCATAATCTATTCTATGACTATCTTGTCCTATTGCAACTTTCATATTAAATTACTCCTATTCTTCTTTAATATTCCACACAAAAATATTATCATAAAAGGCTTTCTTTTACAAGATTTTGCTAAAAAGAAAGAGCCCCGGATAATAATCCTTACAGGCTCTAACTTTTTTGAGGTTACCAGCTGACAGCTATGTCTAACTGATAGGGGTTTGTCTTTGCAAAACTTCCAGTATCACAAACAATTGCAGTACCTAAAGAAGTTTCTACAATACTACCCTTTGGACGGATTTTTAGGTTTGCTGCACACATAACGTATGGACCAAACATTTTTACTCCGTCTTCACGAACCCAATACTCATAATCTTCATAGCCAAGTCCTCTCATAATTGAAACAACTTTTGACATATTGAGATTATAGTATGTTTCTTTACCGGATGGTCCTTTTACAGTACCATTTATCCGATTTAGAACCGGTCCGTCCCAGCTTTGATCAACTGTTTCTTCAACAGTTTCAGCCTTTGTGGTCGCTACAGTAGTAGCTGTTGTTGTCTCTACAGTGGTTGACGTTGTGGTTGCTACAGTAGTAGCTTTCACTGTATCCTCGACTGTAGTAGCTACTGTCGTAGCTTCAGTCATTTCGGTTGTTGGCTCTTCAATAGTTTTTATAGTCTCTTCGACCATAATTTCTCTTGTAACTCCAACATTTTCAGTAGCTATAGTTTGTGCTGCATTTGCATTGCCTGATAGTATAATTACAAATGTAACTATACTCAAAACTATAGCTATTGGCCTAGATGGCTGTTCCATAGTTTTAACCTCCTACTAATCTAAAAAGATTAGCTTTTGAATTATTTAGTACAAAAGTACTATGTTAACATTATATCATATTTTTATGTATCCTTCAACTTTATCTGGGTTATTATTTTATAATAACTGATAATATATATTTCGCTTCTTTTATATTTAGATTAACTCAATATTATATTTACATTTACATAATTATTTGATATAATTTTACTGTTCAAATTTTATTTTGAATTTGCGGTATCTTTACTGCAAAACATCACTATTATTTTTAAGGAGGTCATTTAAAATGACAAAAAAGAAAGTCTTAGTCTCAGGTTGCAATGGCCATATGGGACAAATACTTTGTCGGATGATTGATGAAAGTGATAATTTTCAGGTTCAATATGCATACGACAAAACAGCTTGGGAATGGCCAAACTATTGTGTTTGTACAAATCTCGATGATATCGATTCTGAAGAACTTCCTGATATTATCATCGATTTCTCAGCACCAGAAGGTATAATACCATTACTGGATTTTGCAAAACACCACACCATTCCTATTGTTATCGCAACAACAGGTTTCAACGTTGGACAGAGTCAAGCAATTCTTGAAGCTTCTTACTTGACACCAGTTTTCCAATCAGCAAACATGTCGCTCGACATTATGCTTTTGAAGAGTATCGTTCAGATGGTTGCTTCAAAACTTTCAAATTGTGATATCGAGATTTCTGAAGCTCATCACAATCGCAAAAAAGATGCTCCAAGTGGTACAGCAAAGCTTCTTGCAAATGCTATAAATGACTCTTTGAGCGATAAAAAGAAAATCGTTTATGGCAGAGAAGAAAAAAGAAATTCTAACGAAATTGGTATTTCTTCTATACGAGGTGGCAATATTGTCGGTGAGCATTCTGTTTTCTTTTTTGGCGAATATGACACACTTGAGATAAAGCACACTGCTTACTCACGTGACTTATTTGCCCAAGGTGCTCTCAAGGCTGCGAAGTTTTTGCTTGAAAAAGATACTCCTGGTTTTTGGGCTATGGATGATTTAATTCAATTATAATTATGTGATGTAAAAAAATCTATAGCTTTGCATAAAGCTATAGATTTTTCATTTATATTGCTTCTTCTAAAAATTTAATAATCATATTCATAACTTCTTCATCCTCTTCAGTCATTCGTTTGTAGTCAATGTTATCATATATCTTATTTATTTCTTCTTCTGGTGGTTTCCCTTTATACTTCTTATTTAATTCAGAAAGTCCTCCAAAAGTAATGTTTAAATACTCCTCTGATTCTTTAGTTTGATATATATTATGGCATCTTCCTTCATAAACAATTTGTTTTATATTACTATTATTCTTTGATATCTCTTTATTACTAACCAAGCTGTTTTCAATATAAACAGATTTATCTGCATCTCCATGTAATAGTAATGCTGGCACTTTTGTATGTTTTAAAATGTTAATTGTATCTTTTGTTGCTTTCTTTCCAAATGTAAGGAAATTTATTGTTGTAACAAATGGCTTTAAAAAACTAAAATTTATATTTGTTTCATTTTTCATAGTATCACACACAACTTTAGCACTACTATTAAATCCTGATATTGCAACTACTGCCTTTATATTATGATTAAATTGTAGTGATTGACATACTGTATATGCTCCCCAAGAATGCCCTACTAATTCTATTGAATATTTATTTAGTTCTTCATTTTTTTCTATAAAATTCAAAACATGGTCTAAATCTATTACTGATTGGAAAAATCCTCTTAGGTTTTTTCCTTCTGACAAGCAAGTTCCAGTATTATCATATCCAACAACCATAAACCCTGCCCTTGCAAGTGTATTTATTTCTGTAGTATAGCTTAAATGTCCTCCACCCATTCCATGAACAAATACTATCAATCCTTTATATTCTTTCATACTTTTATCTGTGTATATATTACCTCTTAAAATTTGTCCTTTATTAGATTTCACTTCTATAGTTCTTAATATTTCAAGTCCTTCAAAATCATCTGAAGTAAAATATTTTAGTTTTTGGTTTCCTTCACATCTTTTTCCAAACGCTATATTCAAAACTAGTTTTGATATTAATAACAATATCAATAATATAATTATTATAATGTATAAAATCCACATATTTATCTCTCCTCGTTTTATATTATATGGTTTCTACTTCTCTATTTACGATCATATCCACTTGTCCATCTTTTAAATAAATAATCTTGTTTGAACTCTCTAATGTTGATTTTCTATGTGCAACTATTATAAGTGTACTATTTTCAGATATCTTATCTATTAGGTTTTGTATTAATCTTTCTGTTTTTAAATCAATATTTGATGTTGGTTCATCAAATATGTATATATTTGATTTATGTACAATAGCTCTTATAAATGAAATCACTTGTAATTCACCATAAGATAGTTTTTTGTCTTTTATAACTTCATCTAATCCATTTGTAAATCTACTAAAAATATCTTTTACTCCAATATGTTCTACAATATCTAAGATTTGCTCATCTGAAATATTATTGTCTCCAAGTGTTATATTATTTCTCAATGTGTCCTCAAAAATATATGGATTCTGAGAAATATATGATATGTTATCACGAAGTGACTTAATTGATATTTTTGATATATCATAACCATTCATAAGTATTTGTCCTGATTGTATATCATATAGCCTCATAAATATATTTGTAAGTGTTGACTTTCCGACTCCTGTTCTTCCTGCTATTGTTACTTTTGAACCTTTCTTTATAACAAAAGATATATCTTTTAGAACAGGTTCTCTTCCATATTTCATATATACATTCTTAAACTCTATATCACCATTTAAATCTTTTGCATCTTCTCCTGTATATATGTCTTCATCATCTTTTTCTCTTAATATACTATTAATTCTTCTTAACGAGTTTAAACATGTTTGCATCTCTTCTAATTGGTCAAACATTTGAGACAATGGACTTCTACATTCTTTTACATAGAAAAGCACCAAATAAATATTTCCTAAAGATATATTAGTATTTATATTTAAAGCATAATATAGTATTGCATATATTCCCAGTGCTTCCAATATTAATGCTACTGGATACACGAAATTATGTACAAATATGTATTTTTTTCTTACTTTCAATTCCTCATCTAATAGCTTGCTTGTTGTTTTAATATTATCTTTTTGCATTTTATACAAATACGTAAGTTTATTTTTATTATACATTTCAGAAAACTCTCTGTTTTCTTCATCCCTTTTCTGCAATATTCCATCATCTAAGCGTTTTAATTTCTTAGTAAACTTAAGTGACGAAAATGCTACTATTATTACAGTTATACATCCTATTACTGCTAGATTAATATCTGCAAAGAACATCATAACTACCATTAAAGCTATGTATATTACATTATTTACTAGAATCTGAATAGTTCCAAAAAATAATTGAAATAGATTATCTGCATCTGATGTTAATCTAGTATATATCTCTGAAGAATTATACTTGTTATATGTTTTCATCTTAAATTTTAATACTTTGCAAAATAGCTTTTCTCTAATATCACTTAAAATACTAGCCATTAGTTTATTTACACATATATTTCTAACATTTTTAATTATTGCAAGCACAATATGAATAACTAAATATGCTGAAAACAATTGTATTAATATTTGTTTTATATTTTCTGAATTAAAATCAATATCTACTGCTTCTTTTACAATAAATGGGTGACTAACACTTAATAAGTTACATATAAATACTAAAAGTGCAGCAAGTAGGAACGATTTAATATGTTTTTTTATAATTTCTTTCATATTAAATCACCTTCTTTTTCATAATTATACATTTCTCTGTATAGCTCATTATTTTCTAATAATTCTTCATGTGTACCTTCTGCATAAATTTTTCCATCTATCAACATATATACCTTGTCTAAATTTTTCATGCTGCTTACTTTGTTTGATACTATAATTAATATTTCTTCTTGTGTTTCATCAATTACTGAATTTAATACTTTCTCTTCTGTTTCATAATCTAATGCAGAAAGTGTATCATCATAAATATTTATACTTCTAATATCTGATAAAGTTCTTGCTATTTGAACTCTTTGTTTCTGTCCTCCTGATAATCTGTTACCTTGCTCTCCTATTCGAGTTTCATATTTATCATTCATTTGGCAAACATCTAAATATAAGTCTGTTAGTTTTGATAATTTTTCTATGTCTACATTATTATCTTTTGTTATATTAATGTTATTTTCTATAGAATCATCTAGTATAATATTTTTTTGAGTAGAATAATTTACATTCTTAAATATCTCATCTCTCGAGAATTCATTTACATCTATATCATTTATATATAATTGATTTGGCTTTGTTTCTAAAAATCCAGAAATTATATTCATTAATGTAGTTTTACCACTTCCAACTTTTCCTATTATTCCAATATTCTCACCTTTTTTTATTTCTATATTTATATTACTCAATACATTATTTTTTCCGTCATAACTATATGATAAGTTGTTAAGTTTTATTGTTTCTACACTTTCTAAACTCTTTCCTTCTTTTTTATATGTATCAAGTGCAAAGAAATAGTTGAATCTTCTTGTTGCTTGCTTAAAATATGCTACTGAATTTATCAAATTTTCAATAGATGAAGTTATTTCAGATATGACAAATGCAAGACATGTAATAATCGCTGTTAATCCACCTATTGTTAACATGTTGTTTTTTATTAGTAACAATCCTAGTCCAAATGCTATACAAAAGCAAGCAGCATACATTATATTTACACCATTGCTTATCTCATTTTTTACTACACCTATATTGTAATCCGCTTCATATCTCATTTTATTTATTTTCTTAAATTTATTAATCTGATTATCTTGTTCATTATATAGTTTTATTAAAGAAAAACCTGAAGTGTTTTGTTCAACAGTTTTGAATAGTTCTATATCTGCAAGTCTTCCCTCTTCTATTCTTTCTTTTAATTTATTATATAATTTGAAAATATAGATAGTTATGGCTACTAGTACTGGTAATATTACTAAAGGAATATATATATTGTATTTAATTGCTATAACTACCAAAACTACTAATGGATTAAATACTAGCCTTCCAAATTCAAAAAAGAAGTTTCCTAAGAATTTTCTTATTGCTAATAGTTCTTTTGAAATATATGCTAAAAATGTTCCTTTATCTTCTTTTTCATAATACTCTGGTTTTACATATTGCAAATGCTTAATTGCTTTTTTCCTAAGTTTTGTATCAGAAATTCTAGCTACTGTAAAAAACAAGGTTCTATATATAACTCTAGGAATTATAGAAAGTGCTGATGCTAGTATTAATAAATATACTTTATTCATTATTTCATTCTTATCAATATTTCCTTGTAACAATAAATCTAATATTTGCCCAATAATAAATGGTATCCAAAAATGGAATATAGCTTGAATACCATTTACTAATATTCCTAAAGAATATATTGGAAATGTCTTTTTAAATTCTTCCTTTAATATTGGATTATATGAATTAAATTCATTTTTTACTTTATCTATTAGTGACTTCATAATTCCTCCGATTATTTCTTCATTTATAAGTCTTTATAGTGAACCATATATGTATTTATATTTTCAGTATCATTTTCATCTAGTTCAAATACTCTTCCGCCTCTTATCTCATCTGTTCCGTATAGTGAGTAGCCTGCACATGCATCTAAACACATTTTTACTTTGCAAAATTCTCCTTCAAAGCAATTATTATGACAATGCCCAGAACTAATACATTTTATATCTTTCCTTTGTAATACACAAGAAAACAGTCCTGAATTAAACATTCCTATTTTCATTGTTTCTCTCATACTTCCATTTGCTTTTGTAAGTTCAGGATTATCTACAATATATTGAAATTCCCATGGTGGTATATGCATAAACATTATTCCATTAATTTTTTCTTTATTATATTTTTCTAATTCAATTGAACTATTATAGTACCACATCAATTGTTCAAAATGAACAATATCCCACCTACTAGACATAGATGGTTTATTTAGAATATCCATGTTTTTATCTACATTTATATCTGTATCTTTTATCTCGTTATTAGTATCTATCCCCCATACATTAAATGCAATTTTTTCATTATACGAGTGCTTAATTGGTAAAACAAAATTTGTCGTTCCATAAATATCTTCTGTATGCTTAGATATACAATACTCATATTCTTCATATACTTTTGTTTCATCTATATCGTTTAATTTCATATCATGGTCATGATTTCCGAAAATATGCACCCAAGGAATTTTTCTTTTTTCCATAGGCCTTGAAAATATATCTAAATATTCTTTTAGCTCATCTTGTGTATTTATATTAAGTTCATCGCAGTTATCTCCACCTAGTATTACTAAATCTGGATTAGTCTTTTCTATTAACTTTTCCATTGATTCTAATGTTTTATTGTTATGCTTTAATATTTCATGTATATCTGACATCATTAATATCTTAAATTTTCCGCTCTTGTTAAATCTAAGTTCATGTTTTGAAAATAAATTTCTTTCTAGGTTATTCATACTAATCTCCTAATTCATTCTTTATATGCTTTAGCATTTCGCTAAAATCTTGAAATTGATATTGTGATAATCTGTTTATCTCTTCTCTATTGCAATCTGAATATTTGTCATACATTACTGCTACTTCAATATTTGCATTATTAGCAGCTTCTACTCCAATTATAGAGTCCTCTACTATTAAGCATTCATCAGGTTTTACATTTAGTTCTTTTAGTATTTTATAATGTACTTCTGGATTAGGTTTTATTTGTTTAACTGCTCCTTTTGAGTATATTAGAGAAAAGGTATCTTCAAGATTTGCTTTGTTTATTATGTTTTTATTATATTTTTTGTATGTTTCTATTGTACAATCATTAGTAGTACTTGCAATTACTAATATAAATCCTTTTTGTTTTAAATATTTTAACAGCTCTTCTGCATTTGGTTTATAATCTATAACTTCTGCTAAATAACTATTTGCAATTTCGTATCTTAGTTTTTTTATTTTTTCTTTTGTCATTTGTGAATTGTATTTTTCTTTCAAAAATCCACAATATTCTAGATATGCATCATTGGTATTGCTATATTCTTTCAATTTTTCATCTCTTTGTTTACCAATATCTATATTATCAATATCTATACTACCTATTCTTTTAATTAATTCTTTATCTATATCATTCCATACTCCAATAGACTCTATTAATGTTCCATCCATATCAAATATGACTACTTTTTTATCTTTTAACATTATTATTTTCTCCTATATTTGTTTATAGTAAAATTTTAAATCTATTTCATTTGCTCCATAATATCTCAATATTTTTTGCATTCTTTTATTTTCGTTTCCTGTAGCACAAGAAACTATTTTTATATCTTCATTTTCTTTTCTTAATGCTTGTATTAATTTAAAGAAAACTCCATATTTTCTATATTCCTCTTCAACAAACATTTGAGAAATCCATAGAACTTGTCCATCATTAGCCCAATAAAAGTATGAATATATAATCATACCAACTGGCATATTATCCATTTCTGCTATTAAACATTTAAATTTTGGATTTTCGCAGAAGTAGTCTTTTTCTATATTTTGCTCTATATTGTTGCTTTGATTTGTATTATTTACATTATTTATTACTCTATTTGCATGAATTATAAAGTCTTTGTGATTTTTATTTGCTTTTAAAATATTTACATTTGACATTTATATTCTCCTAACACTTCTTTATACCACTTACTTTTACAGCATAAGTTTAATAGTACTTTCTTCTATTGTATTCTTACTAATTTCATAGTTTTTAAGATTTATTCCAATAGATCCCACTACATTCCATTTCATAAATTTAGCTAAAATTTTCATAGAATTTAATGTGTTATCTGTACCAGATCCGCTTCCTCCAGCGCAAGCAATAAATAAAACATTTTTGTTAGTGATCTTTGAATTTACATTAAACGATTGGCATCTTTTCAATCTGTCAAAAAATGTTTTAGCAACTTCACTCATCTCATGAAAATATACTGGACTAACAATTATATATGCATTATATTCTTCTAAACTACTTTGCAAATCATTAAAATCATCATCTATTCTACATCTATTTTCATCATAGCATATTCCCCATCCTCTCTTGCCACATGCTTCACATCTCTTAATATTATATTTGTTTAAAACTTTCCAATCTACATTAATATTATTTTCTTCTAGTATATCTGTACATATTTTTACACATGAATTTGTTAACCCTATCTTATTTGGACTAGCACTAAGTATACAAACCTTCATTTAAAGTTCTCCTCATTCTAAATTTTACAAAATTTTAATTACGCATTTTTGCTTTCTATTCCATATTTAATTTAATAACTTTCCCATCATAATAGCTATATATTTGAATTTTTTTAAACTTAGTATCAAACACAAAAGTAGCTACAGTTGGCCATTGGTCTTCATGAACTTTTCTACGTATGAATTCATTTGAATCTTTATTAAATTGCAAAATATCTCTTATATCTTCTACATTAGCACTTTTTATATCTATGTTATTTAATAATCTATTTCCCACTTTTAATCTAGTTAATGTAGATCCATCTTTCAAACATTTGCTATTATCCATATTAGGATGAATAATGTGGTTTGTATGTATATATTTTTCATCTATTTCTATAACATCTAAATTATCTAAAACCTTTTCTATAGAATACGCTTTATGTTTATTACTATCTATAATATTTAAGCTAAATGCTGAAGCACAGTCAGTTATATCAATTCTTTTTATAATTTCTTCTATACTTCCACATTGTACAATATCTCTTAAAATAAACCATACTGGAATTCCTATTTCATTATTCTCTTTCAATTCTATAGAATTAACACTATAAACAATTCCTTTATCATTCCATCCAAATGTAGTTCCTTGTGGACAATTATATGAAGACAATTCATAAAAATATCCACTATTACAATTATATTTTACTAAAGCTACTTCGTTTAAGTCTTCCGCTAAATCTTCATTATGTCCAGATATTATATGTGTATTATCTAGTTTTATAATAACATCTGTACAGGCTTCTCTTGAAGCATATATCTCAAAACAAATATTAAGTAAGTATTCATCTCTATTAATTTTTAACCCATCTGCTCTTCCATAGGTCTCTTCTAGGTATTCTGGATACTTCTTCTCAAGTTTTTCTTTTACTATTTCTAATTTTCTTCTAATGTCTTCATCTTTTAATAAGTCTCTAAAATATGCAAAATTATTATTAATCGTATTAGCAAATAATTTTGAAAATTCTATTCCTAATTCATATCCTTTTCCTTCTATATTTGATATCATTAAATTTCTCATTCTTTTTGTCCCTCTTCTTTTAATATTCCAAGTCCAATATGTAACTGCTTATTAGATATCAAATATTGCTTTAACCCTTTTTGCAATTTTGTATTTTCTTTAAGATTTTTATAGTCTACATCTGGATCTTTTTCTTGGAAAGCAAAAATCAAAAAATCATTTATGTTTTCGGTTTGTTCTATTATATCGAACTTGTTTTTAAATTTAATAATATTGCTATCCTTATCTAGTATATCATCTAACTCATTACTAAGTAACCATGTATTCGTATAATATTGTAAATTAGATATATCTATTTCTGTATAGAATTTTTTTATTTTTTCTTTAGAATTCTTTATCGATTTTTCAACTTCTTTTATATCTAGTTTTTCTCCTCTAGGTATGTGAATATATACATAGTCTCCATTTTTATATCTTTTAACTATCTTAGGTACCTCTTCATCGTACTCATATTGTAATCTACCTACTTGTATTATCTTTCCTTTCATAAAATATGAACCCCATACCATTTGAGTAAATCTTATTCCATCTATTCCAAATCTCTTCTTATCAGCTGTACAGCACTCATTAATATTTCTTATTTGTTCTTCGATTTGTTCTTTATCAAATTTTCTATCTCTCATGTTTTTTATATGCATATCATAACCACTTAATAGAACAACCACTGGCATCATATAGTTTCCTGCATTTTTAAATAATTTATTTGATATTTTCCAATCCCATACATCTTTATATAATCCAGTTTTATCTATATATAGTATGTAATGCCATAAATAGCATAAACATTTTAAATATCGATCTGAATTTATCATGTCTATAGTTTTAAAATACTCTTTCTTAAAATCATTGTCAGTAATCCCATAATATTTCAAAACTGCCTCTGCATATTCTCTATCTAGCCATTTAATTTCATTTGGAATATTATCTTTTATTTTATCAAAAGCTATATTCCATGATTTAGGAACCTTTTCTAATCCAATATATTTAGCTAATTTATTTACTTCATCTATCATATATTACCCTCTTACAACACATTCTATTTTTACTTATTCCCCTTTGAATATTTTATAATATTATAAATAGTAATAATAGATATTAAAACTTCTACTATCATAGATGGATATGCTCTTACAAATATATCATGAAAAAGCCATAATATTTGATTTAATACTAGTCCATATCTTAAAATTTGTCCATTGTTACTTTTTAAACAAAATATTGCATAGCTAGATGATGCTAATATAGGAAAGATTCCTATCCATCCCCTTGTATTAAACGCTATCCCAAATAATATATAAAAAGCTATAAATAATATTGTTGATTTTTTTGTTATTTTTTCTTTGTATGTTAAATAATTCCTTATAACATTTACTACATTTGTTACTACTGCTGAATATGAGCATAGGAAGAAATTTGATAATGCACCAAATATTGGATTAAATATTTGAATTTTTGCCATATCTTTTTTATTTTTACTAAAAGTAGACCATGCTATTAATATAGCACACAAAAGTGAACAAATTGTACCCAGTGTAAAATTATATATCATCTTATTATTTCTCCAATCCTTTTTTTATTTTATACTTCATCTCATGTCTCTCCCATTCTAGGTTAAACATTATTTTTACTAAAATATCTTTAAATTTTGAATCTTTCGCTTTATTTTCATCTTTCTTATTATTAGAGTTTTCTCATCTTTTCTTATAAATTCAAGTATTATAGAATTTATTTTAAATATAGCACCGTAACGCATTCAACATGTCCGCGTATATGGGAACATATCTACAGGTTGTACTATTCCTAAATTATATTTATCTTCTAATAATGAAATATCTCTTGCTAGTGTTGCTGGATTACAGCTAATATATATTATCTTGCTTGGTTCCAATTCTTGTAGAACTTGAATTGTTTTTTTGTCTAATCCTTTTCTTGGTGGGTCAACAAATACTACATTGGGTTTTATATTATCCTTTTCAATTATTTTAGGCAAAATTTCTTCTACATCTCCTGCAAAGAATTCTATATTATTAATATTATTTATTTTTGCATTATACTTTGCATCTTCTATAGCTTGCTTAACTATTTCAATTCCATAAACCTTTTTAAAATACTTTGATGCAAATATCCCTATAGTTCCTATTCCACAATATAAATCAAGTGCAACATCATTGTTTTTATCATCTAAACAATTTATAGCTGTATTATATAATATTTCTGTTTGTACTGGATTCACTTGATAAAATGATAATGGTGATATTTTAAATTTATAGTCACCTAATATGTCATAAATATATCCGCTCACCATATATTACTTCTGTTTTATCTCCTAAAATCACATTAGTATTTTTCGTGTTAAAATTTTTAACAATTGATTTAATATTATTATGTTTTTGAGTTAAAAACTCTACTAATTCTTTTTCTTTTTTGAAATTGTTATCATTTACTACTAATGTTACTAACACTTCATCTGTTTTTACTCCAATTCTTATAATTATATGTCTTAATGTACCTTTTAAAGTTTTCTCATTATATGCTGTAATATTGTTTTCTTTAATAAATTCAAAAATATCATTTGCTATAATTTGACATTCCTTATTTTGTATAAAACATTCACTTGTAGGAATAATATTATGTGTTCTACTAGAATATACTCCCATTATTGGTTTCTTATCAGAATCTTGTCCTACTGGATATTGAAGTTTATTTCTATAATATAAAGGATCTTCCATTCCTATCACACCATTTACTTTTATATCTCTTTTTAAAGCTTTATATAGGCAATTTTCAACAACTGTTTTTTTAATATTTAGTGTTTCTTGATATTTAATATGTCTTAAA
>CAOJKK010000001.1 GCA_948437895.1 uncultured Clostridium sp. | reverse complement strand
TTAGAGATGCAACAGGTTTAGGATTAAAAGAAGCTAAAGAATTAGTTGACGGAGCACCTAAAGCAGTTAAAGAAGGAGCTTCTAAAGAAGAAGCTGAAGAATTAAAAGCTAAATTTGAAGAAGCTGGAGCAACAGTTGAATTAGCTTAGTTCTAAATAATATAATATTATAAAGAAAGAAAAGTGAGTATACATTTTTCTTTCTTTTTTTGTTGAAGGAAAATAAAATATATAATATAATTAACCTAATTTAATTAGGAGAGGTATTATATATGAAAATATTAATTAAAAATTGTAACTTGATATCTATGGCCAAAACAAGAGATAAATATGAAGAGGGAATAGATATATTAATAAATGACAATAAAATAGAAAGAATTCAAAAGGGTATTAGTAAAGAAAACTATGATAAAGTAATAGATGCACAGGGAAAAGTTGTTATGCCAGGGCTTATAAATACACATACACATATTCCAATGAGTATATTTAGAGATACATTAGATGGATATGGTTTGCAAGAATGGTTAAATGATAAAATCTGGCCAATGGAAGATAAATTAAATGATGAAGATGTATATTATGCCTCACTTTTATCATGTATTGAAATGATAAAAAGTGGTACTACATGCTTTAATGACCAGTACTTCATGACAGATTCTATCATCAAAGCTGTTTTGGAGACTGGACTAAGAACTCATTGCACAAGAACATTAATGGATATAAGTGGAGGAATGGAAGAGCGACTAAAAGAGTTAGAAGAACTTATAAATAACTATAAAGATAATGATATGGTAACAATAAATGTAGGGGTGCATTCTCTATATACTTGTACAAAAGAATGTGTAAAAAAAGCAGTAGAACTTGCAAATAAATATGGTCTATATATACATATGCATTTTGCAGAGAACTCTAAAGAGTTAGAAGATATAAAGAAGCTTCATGATACAAACTCACCTATTAATTTATTACCAGAATATTTTAATGATACAAAACTTGTTTTAGCACATTGTGTAAAAATTGAACCTGAGGAAATGAATAAATTAAAAAGACTAAATGTTAGTGTAGCACATTGTCCAGTAAGTAATTTAAAATTAGGATGTGGTATTGCCAAAATTAGTGATTTCATCAAAAATGGAATAGATGTGGCGCTAGGAACTGATGGTCAAGGAAGCGGAAATAATTTAGATATGTTTAGTACAATGTCATATACTGCATTACTTCAAAAGGGATTATATGAAGATGCAACATTACTTCCAGCATATGAGGTAATTAAGATGGCAACTATAAATGGAGCAAAAGCATTAGGTATGGAAGACAAAATTGGTAGTATTGAAGAAGAAAAAAATGCAGATTTAATAATAATTGATTTAGAGACAGTAATGACAGAACCTATAAATGACATCTTTTCTAATATTGTATATAATGTGAAACCAGGTAATGTAGATACAACAATTGTAAATGGTAAAATAGTAATGGAAGATAGAAAAATTAATGGAATAGACGAAAAAGATATATATGAGAGGTGTAATGCTATAATAAACAGGCTTACTTGACAAAAAAGCTGAATAAATATATAATTATCAAGTAATTTATAAAAGGAGAGAAGTGGCTTTTAATGAACAAGTTGAATAAAATTTTAAGCATTTCATTAGGTGGAGTTATCTTATTTGCAACAACAACTTTGGCAAGAACAGGAACAGTAAATGCACCAAATGGATTAGTATTAAGAGAAACAGCATCCAAATCAGGAAACCCAATAACAACAATTAGTGATGATGCAAAAGTTGAAATATTAGAACAAAGTGGAGAATGGTATCAAGTAAAATATAACAATCAAGAGGGATATTTATTTGCAGAATATGTAGAAGCAGAAAAGCAAGAAGAACCAAAAAAGGAAGATGAGCCTAAAGCATCTGAAGGAGAACAAAAGGAAGATGATACATCTGAAAATAAAAATGATCCAAAAGAAGAAAATGTACCAAATAGCGAAAAGAAATATCCTAAAAAAGAAAAAGTAAAATCAGATTTAAAAATATATACAATTCCATCAGTTACAGCTACTACAATAGCTAATGCTAAAAAGGATGAAGAATTAACAATTAATTATGAATTAAACAATTGGGTAAATGTAACATATGGAAAAACAACAGGGTGGGCAAGAAAATATTTCGTTAATGAAGAGGCAGAAAAGCCTGCAACTGATAAGAAAGAGGAAAACAAACCTGAAGAGATAGACAAGAAAGAAAACACAGACAATAAAAATGTTGCTAAACCAATAGACAATAAAAAGGGATATGTAGATGTAAGTAATTCTGCAAATATTAGAAAAGAAGCAAGTACATCTTCAGATATAATAAATACATTATTAAGAAATACAGAAGTAATACTTGTTGCAGAAGAAGGAGATTTTTACAAGATAAAATATCAAGATATTACTGGATATATATCAAAATCATTAATATCAGATAAGCCAGTGGCAGAAGTAACAAGTAGGGGTTCTAGTGAAAGAAAACCTAGCCAAACATCAAATAACACTACAAGCACTGAAAATAAGACACCAAATAAGGAAACTACAGAGAAAACAGATAACAAAGAAGCAACATCAAACTCATCAGCAGGTAGTAATGTAGTTTCATATGCAAAACAATACATAGGATATAGTTATACATTAGGTGGAACAAAGCCAAGTACAGGATTTGACTGTTCTGGATTTGTATACTATGTATTCAATTCATGTGGATATTCACTTAGTAGATCATGCCAAGTTCAGGCAAAGTCAGGAAGTGCAGTATCAAGACAGAATTTAGTTGCTGGAGATTTAGTATTCTTTAATAATGGTTCTGGCGGAAGTATAGGTCATGTTGGAATATATATTGGCGGAGGACAATTTGTTCATGCAGAAAATAGCAGAACAGGTGTTAGAACAGATACTATAAATAGTGGATACTATAACAAATATTATTATTCAGCAAGAAGAATAATTAAATAGGGGGATCTTATAGATATTGGAGTGATGTAATATTAAAAGGAAAGTTTTAATATGTACGATTCGGATATTTAGTAGGTATTATATATGGGCTATACTTTAGAAAAAGTATAGCTTTAATTTTACCTATTTTATTTCTGTTTTATATAATTTATAAATTAAATAAAGAAAGTTTAAGTAAGTATAAAACAATAAAATATTTAAAAGTTCTATTAGATGGCAAATGTATCTTTATAGTTTTATTATCTGCAATAATTTCTAATACATATTTTATATATTTAGATTATAAATACAATGATTTTTATAAAAACATTCCAGAAATAATATGCGGAGAAGCGGCTATAATCCGGAGAGGCAAAAGAAAAAGAATATAGCGACATTTACACTATAAAATTAAAAACAGGAGAATATAAAGGAAAGAAATTTTATTTATCTGTTAAGAAAAACAAGAATGAGAAATTGCAATATGGCGATTTAATAGAAGTAGATGGTGAATATATAATTCCAAGTGAAGCAAGAAATTATAAAGGATTTGATTACAGAGAATATCTTAAGAGTAAAAAGATATATGGGACTATAAAAAATAGTAATAAGAATATAAAGATTATTAAAGAAAATAATATAAACATTGTTCTGAAACTATCTAATAATATAAGAAATTATATAATTAATACATCAAATAAACTTCTACCAGAAAAGACAAGTAGTTTATTAGTTGGGATTTTAATTGGAGATAAATCTGGAATATCAGAAGAAATAATAGAAGATTTTAAAATTAGTAACTTATCACATATGCTTGCAGTATCTGGAGCCCATACATCATATATAATACTTGGATTGACATTTATTTTGAATAAAAGTAAAATGTCAAAAAAATGGGTACATTTAGTTACAATCTTAAGTTTAATCCTATTCACGTTTATAACTAATTTTACTCCATCTGTAACAAGGGCATGTTTTATGGCAATAATTGTTTTAGGGTCAAGCTTGCTATATCGAAAGCAAGATTTTTGGACAAGTATATCAATTTCTATTCTTATTATTTTAGTTATAAATCCATTTTCAGTTAATGACATAGGTCTCCAACTTTCATATTTGGGAACAATCGGAATTATACTGTTTAATAAGAATGTTGAAACGCTTCTCAATAAAGTTAAAATAAATAATAAGATTTCCAAATTTTTATCAGTAACGATATCTGCTCAAATGGCAATAATTCCAATAATGATATATAGATTTAACAGTTTCTCATTGACATTTTTTATTCCAAATGTTTTAGCAAGTCCCCTTTTAGGAATAAATATTATACTTGGATTAATAACAATATTTATTTCATTAGTATCTTTTAAATTAGCAAAGATTATTTCATTAGCATTGAATTTGAGTCTAGAAATATTGATACGAATTTCTGAATTCACATCTAAATTACCTTTTAGTAGTATTTTAGTAAAAACCCCACCAATGCTTTTTATACTTCTTATTTATTGTTTTATCTTATTATATAACTATCTATATTATATTTATATATCAAAAAGAAATCTCAGATTATTTCAGAAACGAATAATTAAACTAATTAACAAAACGAATATAAATAAATTTATATCTATTATTATCATAATAATAATTTTATTTAATGTGTTTTCATATTCATATTTATTAATTCCTAAGAACCTAAGGATTTACTTTATTGATGTAGGACAAGGTGATTCATGTCTAATTATTACCGCTAGAAATAAAAAGATATTAATTGATGGAGGTGAAGGAGATAGCAATGTACTCTTATCATATCTATTAGATAGAAGAATAAAAACTATAGATTATATTATGATTTCGCATTTCGATAGTGACCATTGCATAGGACTTATAGAAATAATTCAAAAACTAAATGTGAAAAACGTACTTATATCTGAACAAGCATATTTTTGCGATGAGTATAGAAATATTGCAGAAATTATAAACTCTAAAAAAATAAATGTCATTCATGTAAAACAAGGAGATGTTTTAAACATTGATAAAGAAGTTAAATTAGATATTTTTTATCCAGCTGAAAATTTAGAATATGATGATTTGAATAACAATTCAATTGTTGCAAAACTTAGGTACAATAAATTTTCAGTTTTATTTACAGGAGATATAGAAAAGTCAGAAGAAAATATTTTAAATAAATATGCGAGTAATCAATTAAAAAGTGATGTTATAAAAGTAGCACATCATGGTTCAAAAACCTCATCAAGTGAGGTATTTATTAAAGCAGTAAAGCCTAAAGTTGCATTAATTGGAGTAGGTATGAATAATAAATTCGGACATCCAAATCAAGAAATAATAGAAAGATTAGAAAATATAAATTGCAAAATATACAGAACAGATGAAATGGGGGAAATAGTAATGGAGGTGAATAAATTAGGAGAAGTAAAAATAGAAACCAAGTTAAAGTGCGACTAAAAATAGTTGCAAAATAAAATACAAAGGAGTATAATATATGAGTAAGAAAGAAAAACTATTAGAAAAATTAAAATCTAAACCAAAAGATTTTACATATGATGAATTAAAAACATTATTAAATTACTTAGGATTTTATGAAAATAATAAAGGGAATACATCTGGGTCAAGAGTAGAATTTAAGGATTACTTAAATAGAAAGATAAGATTACACAAGCCACATCCTAGTAATATTATAAAACCCTATAAAATCAATGGAATTTTAAAACTGTTTGAAGAATGGAGGCTGTTATAATGAGTAATATAATGAAACATAAAGGATATTGGGCAGAAGTAAAATATAGCGATGAAGATGGATGCTTTTGTGGGAAAATTGAGGGCTTAAAAAATACTTTAATTTTTTTCGAAGGTGAAACTGTTAAGAAATTAAAAAAAGATTTTAAAGAAGCAGTAGATTCTTATTTAGAAAGTTGCAGAGCTAATAATGAAACACCTGAAAAACAATGTAAAGGTTCTCTAAATGTTAGACTAGGAGTAGAGCTTCATAATAAAGCAAAAATGAAATCAATTGAGAAGAACATATCAATTAATGAGTTAATAAAAAATGCTGTTATTGCATATCTGAAAACAAATTAAGTAGTTATCTATATTAACTAACAATCAATTGGAAATAATGTATATTTTGTCTAAATGCTGGAAATGATAAGACTGGTGATGTTATATGAAAAAATATACAATTATTGCAATAATAATGGTTGGAGTTATTATGGGATTCCTAACTGGTATATATTTATATAAAATAAATAAAATAGATAAAGATGAAAAAGATATTATTGCTGAAACAATTGAGGATGAATGTACTGCAATTGGTGAGTTAGATAATAAAGGATTTGAGGAGTTTATAAAAACAAATAGTGAAGAAGAGAAAACTTCGCCAAACTGTGTAATAACTCTAAAAATATATCACGAAGCTTGTAAGCATTTAATTGAAACAAGACAAAGCATAGAAGAAGCTGAAGTTAATATGACTGAAGATGAGTTAAAAGAGAGATTTGAGAGTTGGGAAGTACAGAAATTTACACCTACTGAGATAGTTTTATATAAAGAAGTAAATGAGTTTTGCAATGAACATTATCTTTTGAAAGATGAAAATGGGTATATAACAATATATAGGTTAGATGAAAATGAAAATGCCGAGTTTTTTAATACAACAGAAATATCTACAGAATATTTAGCATCAGAAGATTTAGAGAAAATTAAAGATGGAATAAAAGTATATACAGATAAAGAATTAAATAAAACTTTAGAAGATTTTGAGTAAATATATAAAAACGAAGAGTGGTCGTTAACTACGACCACTCTTCGTTTAATGATTCACAATATCACTAGCTGATTTTTTAAGATCCACAAATGAATTCTTTACTTTCGTAAATGATTCTTTTTGTTCTTGTGAACAAGTTGAAAAAGAGCTTTTTATTGCATTAGGAAGTTTCTTAAGTCGATTTAAAGATAATGCAGCGAGGAATATGTATATAATGCGCACTACTATATAAATTATAGCACCAGATATATACCAAAATGCTCCCCATTTAAATAAATAAGTTAAGCCTCCCCAGATTATTATCAAAGAAATCCATGAACTCCTTGATTTGTCTTCATCTGTCTTATTAACTTTGGAAAAAACTTTCTCCAAAACTAATGCAAAGACATAAGACAAAATCCATGCAATAAAGGCTTTTGGTGAGATCCCCAACATATATAACAATACCCCAAGGGATATTGCTAAATAAAGCAAGTCATTAGAGATCTTTCCAAACAAAGTGAACCGTTTCATGAGTACCTCCAAAATTATTTGCAAGGTATTTGCAAACAGATATCTATCTTTAAATATTCGCGATATCAACGAATAGAATAAATATATTATACCATATATTTACATAAGATGCAAACGCATAAAAAACAGTCTTTTGTTCAGATTGTTTACTGATCAAAAGACTGTTTCTTGTTTACATTTTTATAAACTGTTTTTATCTATTTCATCTTTTCCTTGTTCCATAGCCTTTTTTAAGTATCCTTGTAGATAGAAAGCCTTAACATACATTACTAAAGAGAATATTGTTGAAAGTATTGCTAAATAATATATATATGTATGGAACTCTGGTAGAGTTGGCAAGCTATATTCTATATGACCAATTAATACCCCATTCCAATACTGGGTAAATAGTGAGCATACAATTGCTATATAAAATAATACAGTTGCAAGTTTGCCATACCATTTACTAGAAACTACTAATTCTTTACCATAAAGGAAAGAAGCTCCAGAAACCATTAGAAATTCTTTTATAAGAACAATAACAATAATCCATAAAGGAATAATTTTTTGTATTGTTAAAGTTCCTAGAAGTGCTATTTGTGTAGCTTTATCAGCTAATGGGTCCATTAACTTTCCGAAGTCTGTTATAAAATTAAACTTTCTTGCAATATATCCATCTAATATATCTGTAAGACCAGAAATTGTAAGAACTATTATTGTTGCAACATAATTATCTTGAAATGCAAATAATATAATTACTGGTATTAATAAAAATCGTATAATTGTTAGAATATTTGGTACATGTTTAAACATATTTCCTCCGTTATTTTATACTTTTACGTTAAAAGTTAATTCATCTTCATTAAAATTAACTGATATTGTTTGACAAGGTAAAACTTCTGATTTTAATATCATATCAGAAATAGGATCTTCTATATATCTTTGAATTGCACGTCTTAGAGGTCTTGCACCATATTTTAAATCGGTTCCTTTTTCTAATATATAATTTTTAGCTTCATCAGATACTTCTAAATTAATATCTTTATCAGATAATGCTTTAGATGTAGATTTTAATAATAAATCAACAATTTGTAGTAACTGTTCTTTATTTAAGCTATCAAAAACAACAATTTCATCTATTCTATTTAGAAATTCAGGTCTAAATACTTCTTTTAAAGCACTTTCGACTTTACCCTTATCAAAGCTTTGCTTTGCAAATCCTATAGAATTGTTATTTAAATTAGAACCTGCATTTGATGTCATAATTATTATAGTATTTTCAAAACTTACTGTATTTCCTTGGCTATCTGTAAGTTTTCCATCATCTAATATTTGTAATAGTATATTAAATACATCTGGGTGAGCTTTTTCAATTTCATCTAAAAGTATAATTGAATATGGTTTTCTTCTAACTTTTTCTGTAAGTTGACCTGCATCATCATAACCTACATATCCTGGAGGTGAACCTATTAATTTAGAAGTTGAATGACTTTCCATATATTCTGACATATCAACTCTAATTATTGAATCTTCACTTCCAAACATCTCATATGCAAGAGTTTTTGCAAGTTCTGTTTTTCCAACACCTGTTGGACCGACAAATATAAATGATGGGGGTCTTTTAGTACTTTGAAGACCTGCTCTATTTCTCCTAATAGCTCTTGATACTGCTTCAACAGCAACATTTTGACCTATTATTCTATTGTGTAAGTTTTGTTCAAGATTTAATAATTTAACAGTTTCTGCTTCTGTAATTTTCTTAACAGGTATTTTAGTAGAATGCTCAATTACTTCTGCTATATCATTAACTGTAAGATTAATTAATTCAAGTTTTTGATTTAATTCTTCAATTCTTTCTAATATATTGCATTCCTCTGTTTTTAAATCAGCAGCTTTTTGATAGTCTTCTATAGAATCTGATTCAACGGCTTCCTCTTTTTCCTTTTGAATTTCTGCTAGTCTGTTCTTTAATACTTCTAATTCATATAATTCTTTATTATCTAGATTAATTTTTGAACAAGCCTCATCTAATATATCAATTGCTTTATCAGGTAAGAATCTATCATGTATATACTTTTCAGACATCTTAACAGTCTGAGCAATTACATCATTAGAAATTCTCACTTTGTGGAAATCTTCATAGTATTTTTTTATACCTTTTAAGATTTCAATAGTATCATCAATATTAGGTTCTTCAACAAGAATAGGTTGAAATCTTCTTTCTAAGGCACTATCTTTTTCTATATATTTTCTATATTCTTTTAAAGTAGTTGTTCCTATTAATTGTATTTCTCCATTTGAAAGAGAAGGTTTTAGGATATTTGCTGCATTCATTGAATGCTCAGCATCACCAGCTCCTATTATATTATGAATTTCATCAATAACTAAAATAATATTACCTGCTTGTTTACACTCATCAATTAAAGTTTTCATTCTTCCTTCAAATTGGCCTCTGAATTGTGTGCCAGCAATAACAGCTGTCATATCAAGTAAATAAACTTCTTTATTTAACAATTTCGCAGGGACCTTTTTCTCTGCAATTTTAATTGCTAAACCTTGAGCAATTGCTGTTTTACCGAACTCCTGGTTCTCCAATTAAGCAAGGATTATTTTTAGAACGTCTATTTAATATTTGTACAACTCTTTCGATTTCTTTATCACGACCAATAACAATATCTAACTCATTTTTTCTAGCTTTATTAGTTAAATTAGTTCCGTAAATATCTAAGAAACTCTTCTTTTTCTCTTTTGGTCTCTTTTCAGTCTTAACCTTCTTTTTAGAATTAGGGTTATCATTTTCTTCTGATTTAGATTCAGCTGATTTTCCTCCAAACATGTTAGAAAAAATAGAGCCTAAAGGAATTCCTCCTCCTTCTGCTTCTATATCCTCTGGATTTATTTCATCTATATTAAGATTTTCTGATAAATCATCAAATAGATTCTCAAATTGTTTAGACATATCATCTAGTTCTTCTTCAGAAAGATTCGCTTGTTTTGCAAGTACTTCTAATGGATTAATTCCTAATTCTTTTGCACAGTTATAGCAAAGTCCTTCCATAGAACTATTATCACCATCTATTTTTTTTGTAAAAATTACAGCCATATTTTTATGGCATTTTGAACATAACATATTTTATCTCCTGCCTTCTTACTATATAAGTATATGTATTATATAATACATTAAAATTTGCTGATAGTCAAGAAACCGTAAGAAAAAGTTGAATATGAAAGAGTTTAATGTTATAATAAAAATCGAGGGAGAAACAAATGAGAAATTTAAAATATTTTTTAGTAAAAAACAAGATGATGGTAATAATTACATCAATAGTATTAGTATGTGCAATAGCTATTGCAATAGGGGTTTATGCACAAGTTACAAATAGAAGTGTAATTAGAGCAGAAGAAAAAGAGGAAAACAAAGAATACGAAGATTTAGAAAGTAATTTTGACGATATATTTACAAATACTATAAATAAACAAGAAAGCGCGAAACAAGACATCAATTATGATGAGATAATATATTGCGCATATAATATAAATGAGGAAAAAAACAATTATATTGTAAATGCAAAAATACCATTATTTAAGATAGAAAACGATGTTACAAAACAAGTGAACAAAGAGATATATGACACATTTGCAGCTACAATAGTAAATATTGCAAAAAACTCAACTACACATACTACATTTAACTTGGATTATGTGGTGTATGTAAATAACAATATTTTATCATTAGTAATAAGGTGTAAATATAAAGATGGAAGTAATCCACAAAGATATATAATTCAAACATATAATTATGATATAGATAACAATAAATTAGTTGATATAAATGAAATTTTGGAATATAAAAATCTAAATAAAGATGATGTAGCAAAGAAAGTTGAAGATAAAATAAAAGAAGAAAATGCACAAATGAAGAGTATAAGTGAACAAGGATATCCTGTATATATAAGAAATGAAAATGATGAGATATATAAAGTGGAAAACACACCAAATTATTTCTTAGGGGAGAATAATTATTTGTATTTAGTTTATGCATATGGAAATAACAATTTTACAAGTGATAAAGATCTAGTTATATTTTAAAAAGAAACGAAAGGGGACTGTCCCCCTTTCGTTTCTTTATGGTTTTTCACCAAGTTTTATTTTTATTTGTTTAGTTTCTTTATTTCTATATACATCAAGAGTAATTTCGTCACCAATATTCTTTTTGTTTTTTATATCATTTAATTCATCCATTGTAGAAACTTTTGTATTATCTATTGCTGTAATTACATCACCTGTTTTTAAATCAGATGAAGAGGCTGGGCTATTAGAATTGATTTCCTTTATATATATACCAGTAGGAAGGTCATAATGCTTAGCACTTACTTCATCTAATTCTACTCCACCAATTCCAATATATGGTCTTAAAACTTTACCCTTTTCAATTAATTGCTTATATATATCAATTGTATCGTTTATAGGGATTGCAAAACCCATTCCCTCAATTCCACTACCAGATAATTTGAGTGTATTTATTCCTATTACTTTTCCTTCCGTATTTATTAAAGCACCACCACTATTACCAGAATTTATTGCGGCATCTGTTTGAATTAGATTATATGTTGTTCCATCCTCACTAGTAACAGTTCTATTTACAGCACTTACTATACCTGAGGTAACACTACTTTGCATTCCAAGAGGATTTCCTATAGCCATTGCAAATTCGCCAATTTTTACAGAGTTTGAATCTCCAAGTTCTGCAGGTGTTAAATCAGCTTTTTCTATTTTTATAACAGCTAAGTCGGTTTCCTCATCTGTTCCAACTATTGTAGCTTCATAAGGTGTTTCATCATTATATAAATAAACATAAACTTTTGTAGCTTTTGATACTTCATAATATACTGAAGAATCAGAAGAATTTATAATATGATTATTTGTTAAGATATATCCATCATTACTTATGATAATACCAGAACCCTCGGCTTGTGCAAGCTGTGACATTCCTCTCATAAGGTTTGATGTAACAGTATATTCCACTTTAATACCAACTATTGATGGTAAAATTTTGCTTGCCGCAAATACTGCTGTATCTGAATAGTCTTTAAGTGAAACAAAATCAACAACACCTGTGTTAGAAACATCAGATTCATTATAACCAGTTGAGTTGCTAGGATTATAGGTAACTAGTGATTTTCGTATATTCGGTACTCCAAATGCTACCCCTATAACTAGTGTTGCACCAATCACTCCAGATACAAATGGAATAAAAATGTTAGATTTAAACTTTTTACTTCCCGAAGAATCTGAACTAAATTTTTTGTAGAAATCATCATTTTCACTCATAAAAATACCTCCTTATTTACTTCTATGTAAAATATCATAATATAATAATAACCCAAATCAAATTTATCATACAATAGATAACTTAAAATTTCCTGAAATTAACAAAAGATATATATTTTATTCCCAACTGACTAAAATTTCTATTGAAATAGATCTGTACATATAATATAATAAAGATAATTTAAAGGAGTTGAAAAATATGAATTTAAAAGTAGAAAATGGAATAACAATAATAGCTTTAATAATAACAATCATTTTAATGCTAATGCTTGCAGGAGTAGGAATGCATTTTGGAAGTGGCGCTTTAGACAAAGCAAAACTTGAAGATATAAAAACAGATATGATATCTATAAAAACAAAATCAAAAATAATTACAGAGCAATATAATTTTAAAGATATAGAAGATTTTGTTGGTAGTCAGGCATCTGATGAAGAGATACAAAAACTAGGATTAACAGAAAAAGAAAAAAATCAAATTCGTAAATTAAGTAGTGAGGATTTATCAGGTCAAGGATTATCTTCAATAGAAGGAGATGTATATGTAGTATATTATAATAAAGATAATCCAAACAATTGTGAAGTATACTATTTAAATGGATATCAAGGGAAATATAGCTTATCAGAATTACAGGATATGTAAGTGGTAATATTAAAGAAGGAAGAAATATGAAAGATAGAGAAATAGAAAGATTAAACAAATTAAAAGAATTTGAAAAGAAGCTATATGATGAGCGGAGTAAAATATATAGCTGGTATTGATGAAGCAGGACGAGGCCCTTTGGCAGGTCCTGTTGTTATTGGGTGTGTAATAATGAAACCAGAATCATTTATTGAATATGTAAATGATTCTAAGAAAGTATCAGAAACAAAAAGAGAAATGCTTTATGAAAAGATAACAGAAGAAGCAATTAGTTGGAGCACACGGAATAGTAGATGAAAAAGAGATAGATGAGATAAACATATTAAATGCTACAAAAAAAGCATTAACTATGGCAATAGATAAATTAGATGTAAAGCCAGATGTTATTTTAGTTGATGCATTGGATAAGATAGATACACATGAGATTCCATACATTTCTGTAATAAAAGGAGATGCTAAGATATATAGTATTTCAGCAGCATCAATAATAGCAAAAGTAACAAGAGACAGAATAATGAGAGAGTATGATGAGGTGTATCCACAATATGGATTTGCAGGTCATAAGGGGTATGGTACAGCAAAACATATACAAGCAATAAGAGAGTATGGAATATGTCCATTACATAGGAAGAGCTTTACAAAAAACTTTGTAAATTAAAAGGAGAAATATTATATGAATATTCAAGAAATAATTGCCAAAAAGAGAGATGGTAAAGAGTTAAACAAAGAAGATATAAGCTACTTTGTAACTAAATATACTGATGGAACTATAACAGATTATCAGGCAGCAGCATTAGTAATGGCAATATATATTAATGGAATGAATAAAGAAGAGACAACATATTTAACATTAGAAATGGCTAAATCTGGAGATATACTAGATTTATCTGAAATTTCTAAAAATGTAATAGATAAACATAGTACAGGTGGGGTAGGAGATAAAATAACATTAGTATTAACTCCAATAATTGCATCACTTGGAATTCCTGTTGCAAAAATGTCTGGAAGAGGACTTGGGTTTACAGGAGGAACTGTTGACAAATTAGAATCAATACCAGGATATAAAACAGAGATATCTATAGATGAATTTATAGAACATGTTAAAAAAATAGGAATAAGTTTAATAGGACAAACAGCAAATCTAGCACCAGCAGATAAAAAAATATATGCATTAAGAGATACTATTAGCTGTGTAGGAAGTATGCCGCTTATTGCATCAAGTATAATGAGTAAAAAGATTGCAGCAGGAGCAAATAAAATAGTATTAGATGTAACAGTTGGAAGCGGAGCATTTATGAAGAATAAAGAAGATGCAATTACACTTTCTAATATGATGAAAGATATAGGAAAGCTTGCAAACAGAGAGACAGTATGTGTTCTTACAAATATGAATGAACCAGTGGGATATGCAATAGGAAATACTTTAGAAATAATTGAAACAATAGAATGCCTAAAAGGAGATATGCCAGAAGATATAAAAGAGATAATAACTACAATTGGTAGCTATATTATAAAACTATCTGGTAAAAGTGACGACTTAGAGAAAAATAAAAAGATGATTCTAGAGAATATAGAAAATGGAAAAGCATATAATAAATTTTTAGAATTAGTCCAAAATCAAGGCGGAGATGTAGAATATATAAAAGATATAGAGAAGTTTGAAAAAGCAAAATATATAACACCTATAATATCAGATAAAGATGGATATGTAGAGGAATTAAATGCAGAAAAAATGGGATTAATATCAGTAGCGTTGGGAGCAGGAAGAGTTAAAAAAGAAGATGATATAGACAAAGCAGTTGGAATTATTTTAAATAAAAAAATATCAGATAAAGTTCAAAAAGGTGATATACTTGCATATGTTCATGCAAATGATGAAGAAAAAGGAAAAGAAGCTGTAGAAAAAATAAAAGCTGTATATAAAATATCTGAGATAGAGATAGAAAAGGAAAAGATAATCTTAGGAGTGATTTAAACAAATGAAAATAATGTTTATATGTACAGGAAATATTTGTAGAAGTGCAATGGCACATAAAATGCTTGAGAAAAAGGCAAAAGAAGAAAATAAAGATATTGAAGTATATTCATGTGGAGTATTTGCGGAAGATGGAGATGTACCAACATATGAGGGAATAGATGTAATGAGAGAATATGGTATAGATTTATCTAAACATAGGGCAACAAATATACGAAATTCAAATATTAAAGACATGGATGTTATACTTTGTGCAACAAGTAGTCACAAAAACAATGTAATTAGCATGTATCCAGAATTAAAAGAAAAAGTGTATACAATGAAAGAATATGCTGGATATGACAAAAAAGATATTGATATAAAGGACCCATGGGGCTATGGAATAGCAACATATAGAATGTGTGCAGCAGAAATAGAAGATTGTATTAATAAATATATTGGGAAGCTATAGCAAGAATTAATAAAAAAGACATATGATAGTAGAGAGGAAGAAACAAATGAATATATTAGAAGGATTAAATGATAAACAATATGAAGCAGTTATAAATACAGAAGGGCCAAACCTAATTATTGCAGGAGCTGGTTCTCGGGAAAACTAAAGTATTAACACATAAAATAGCATATTTAATAGGAGAAAAAGATATAAAACCATGGCAGATACTTGCTATAACATTTACAAATAAAGCAGCAAATGAAATGAAAACTAGAATAGGTAATTTAGTAGGAGATATCGCGAATGAAATGTGGATAGGAACATTTCATTCTATTTGTGTAAGAATTTTAAGAAGATATATAGATAGAATTGGTTATCAAAGTTCATTTATAATATTCGATACATCTGACCAAAGAACATTAGTGAAACAATGTCTAAAAGAATTAAATATAGATGACAAGCTATTTACAGATAGAAGCGTTTTATCAGAAATTAGTAATGCAAAAAATGAAATGCTTACACCTGCCTCATATGCTGCAAGAGCAAATGGAGAGCACAGAAAAGAAAAAATAGCAGAAATATATAACCTATATCAAAAGAAGTTAAGACAAAATAACAGCTTAGATTTTGATGATATTATTAATTTTACAATAGATATATTAACAGAGAATCCAGATGTATTAGAATATTATTCAGAGAAGTTTAAATATGTTTTAGTAGATGAGTACCAAGATACAAACAAATCACAGTTTACATTAATAACACTCCTTGCAGCAAGACATGGTAATATAACTGTAGTAGGAGATAATGACCAAGGAATATATTCATTTAGAGGTGCAGATATATCAAATATATTAAATTTTGAGAAGGATTTTCCAGGGACAAAAATAATAAAATTAGAGCAAAACTATAGGTCAACAAAAAGTATATTAAATGCAGCAAATGCTGTAATAAAAAATAATTCAAAGAAATATGAAAAAAGCTTATGGACAGAAAAAGATGATGGGAAACTACCTGAAGTACATTTATGTGATAATGAATATGATGAAGCTGCATATATAGTAGAACAAATAGAACATTTGAAAAGAGAAGAATATTATAAATATTCAGATTTTGCTGTACTTTATAGAATGAACACACAGTCTCGTAGTATAGAGGAAATATTAGTAAGAGAAGGAATTCCATATAAAATTGTTGGTGGACACAAATTCTATGAGAGAAAAGAAATAAAAGATTTAGTAGCATACTTAAGATTAATACAAAATACATCAGACAATTTAAGTTTGCAAAGAGTAATAAATGAGCCCAAAAGAGGAATAGGAAAAACTAGTTTAGAAAAAGTAGAAAACATATCTGCACAAAATCGGAATTTCCATGTATGAAGTTATAAAAAGAGCAGATGAGTTTGGACTAAACAAGGTATTTGCTAATTCTAGAGAGTTTGTTCAAGTAATAGAAGAGTTATCAAGTAAAAAAGATGAAACACAAATATCTGAATTAGTAAAAGAAGTTTTAAATAAAAGTGGATATACAAAAGCACTAGAACTAGAGGATACTACACAAGCAGAGAATAGATTAGAGAACTTAGAAGAATTTTTGACAGTAGCTATTGAATTTGAAGAGGAAGCAGCTGAAAGTACTTTAGCAGAATTCTTGGAAAGTATAACTCTTTCTAGTGATGTAGATGAGCTAGAGGAAACAGAAGAGACTGTAACTTTAATGACGCTTCATAGTGCTAAAGGATTAGAGTTCCCAGTAGTATTCTTAGTAGGTATGGAAGACCGGAATATTTCCAAGCTACAAATCAATAGGAGAACAAAGAGAATTAGAAGAAGAAAGAAGACTTTGCTATGTTGGTTTAACAAGAGCAGAGGAATATCTATATTTAACATACGCAAGACAAAGAACAATATTTGGTTCAACATCTTGTAATAAAATTTCTAGATTCTTGGAAGAGATACCAAAAGATTTACTAGAAGGCTATGAAGAAACAAATAAAAATACATATGAATCAAAAGAGACAGTATATGACTGGGAATATGGAAGCATTAAAAAATATCAAACTAAGTCATTTAATGATAAGTTTTCACCAGCAAAACCTGCATATGAATTTAGAACTGCGGAAAGTTTCTTGAATTCACTTGGGAAAACCAAAACTGGAAATAGTAACAATGCTGTTGACTTAAGTAGATTTAGAGCAGGAGTAACTGTATATCATAAAAAGTTTGGTGAAGGAGTAATAAATTCTGTTGAGCAAGAAGGGGAAGATTTGAAGCTAGATATAAACTTTGAAAAAGCAGGACATAAGAGATTAATGGCTAAATTCGCAAATTTAGAGATAAGATAAGTTAAGGTGTAAATATTTGTCAGTAAAACAATTGACAAATATTTACATTTGTTATATGATTTAAGTATTCTAAAATGCATAAAATAAAACATATAAAAAGGAGATGGTTATATGTTAAAAATAAAAACTAATCAAGAGTATTTAAATGATATGACATATGAAGAGCTTTTAGAAGAAGATAAGAAATTAAGAGCTAATCCTGATACTACAATGTATGAGCAATTGTATATGGACATATTGATAGGAGAAAAGGAACAGGAATTAGGATATGTATATTCATTAGAAGAAGTTCGTAATGAATTGGTGGACAAAGATTATCTTAAATATAAAAATTCGAAAAAGAGCAAAAAGAGAATTAAAGTCTATTAGAAAATATATTTCTAAAGACTCAATATTTTATGCAAATAAAACAATAGATGAAATAATAGAAAGAACACTTATGTTAAAATATTTTCCTGAAATAGGAAAACAAATAGAATTAGACGGAAAAATAGTTAGACAAATTATATATAAATCGTATAGAATTTTTTATCAGATAGATTCTAATAATATTTATATCTTAAGCATATTTCATCATTCTAGAGATATTTCTAATCTCAAATTTTGAATTCAAAAATCTAAACTAAATTTTATGCATTTTAGAAAGTATTAATATAATTGTATAAAATTGATAAATGTGTAAATAATATACTTGATTAAGGTTAACTAAATTTGAAAGGGGATTAAAAATGGCAACATTAACTCAAGTAGAGTTACAAAATTTAAGACACTTAATAGGTGCCCATGATACTTCATACCAAAAATTAAACACATATGCTTCACAATGCGTAGATCCGCAAATAAAGCAGATGTTTACAAAAGCTGCACAAGATGCATTAAATACAAAGCAAAAGCTATTAACATTTTTAAATTAGGAGGAATCGAAAGTGGAAGAAAAGTATATGGTAAATGACATTTTAGAAAGTGTAAAATCAGAACTTACTACTTATCAAGGTGTAATTTCGGAGGCAGAAAATATGCAGCTTAGACAAACAATTCAACAAATAAGAGATAATGATGAGTCATTTCAATATGAATTATTTAAAGTTGCACAAGCAAAAGGATATTACACACCAGCATCTGAGGCTACACAATCAGAAATTGATAATGTAAAAAACGAGTTTAACAGTTAGAAGAAGGCCAAATAAACATGGCCTTTTTAACATATTGTGCTACGGAATCAGTAAATAGAGACGTTTATCAACCAAGAGAAATATAGAGAAATTGAGAGGAAAAGAGAGTAAAAAAGAGATAATTTAAGTATCTAAAATTACAAAAGAGTAAATCAGGGATTATAAAAATTGCCAAAAAATATAAAATGAGTTAAAATATACAAGGTATTGTGAAAAACAATAAGATAGGAGTGTTTAAAATTTTAAGAAGTATAAAAAACATATTTGTTCATGTTAGAAGTTCATTAAAATTTATATTTTTAATAATAATAGCAACAGTTCTTATAGCAGGAATAATATCCTTAGTATATAGACCAATGTATAGTGTTACTTTAAATGGTGAATTTATAGGATATACAACAAATAAAAGTAAATTACAAAAAAGAATAAATGAATATATAGAAAATGGAGAAGGAAATAGTAATATTGCATTTATAGATGTAGAAAGCTTGCCTGAATATTCATTATGTTTGTTGAAAAAAGAAAATCAAACAAATGATGATGAAATATTCGAAAGAATTAAAAATTCAGGAACAACATATTATGAGTATTATGCAATAGTAGAAAAGAATGAAGAGAAATACTATGTTTCTACAAAAGAAGAAGCTGAAAGTATAATAAATAAATTAAAAGAAAAGAAAAGCAGAAACATAGATAATTTAGCATATACTCAAATTCACGCAACAGAACTTGAAGAATTTAAAGACACAGAGTCTGTTATAACAGCTTTATATCAAAAACCAAGAGTCGTAGTAGCATCATCTGGATACTCAACATACAGTGGGTCAAGAATAGTAAACAGTTCAGCTCCATCAGCACAAGTTTTGGGAATTGGATTAATAAAACCAGTATCTGGAACAATATCTTCAAGATTTGGAGGAAGATCTAGTGGAACTCATCATGGAATAGATATAGCAGCTCCAACAGGAAGAACAATTGCAGCAGCGGCAGGTGGAACAGTTACATTTTCTGGATGGGATACTTATGGACTAGGATATTGTGTAAAAATATCACATGGAAATGGTGTAAGTACAACATATGGACACTGTAGCAAACTATATGTAACAGCTGGTCAAACAGTATCAGCAGGAGAAGCAATAGCTGCAGTAGGTTCAACAGGAAATTCAACAGGTTCACATTTACATTTAGAAATAAGTGTAAATGGAGTTAGACAAAATCCACAATTATACTTATACAAATAGAATAAATAAAGAAATACAAAATAAGAGCGGTATATAATATAACCGCTCTTTAATATTATTTTATATAGTTTATTTAAAATGTTTAGTGCAATTTTGAATTGCATTAGTTTTAAAAATTACTTTTCCATATTCTTTTAGTTTCCTCTCAAATAGACTTGAATTATTTATATGTGAAGCGAATTCAATGATTGAATAATGTACTGATTTAAAAGATGATATGTCTTTTTCGTTTACATATAAGCATAAATAGTAATTTGATTTATATAAATATAAAGTAGATTTCTTTAAGAAGGTATATGTACTAATTTTATTATCATTCATTAATGAGATACAAAATTCTAAATATTCATCAAATGTATCAAATTTATATACAGATAGATTTGAAGGGATATTGGGTGTTTTTCTTTTAACCTTTAATTTCTTTTTTGAATCTTTTTCAGGAACTATTCGAGTTACAGTAAGTATAAAGTTTCCTTCAGGAGCGGCTAATGCTTCTATCACTAATTTATAGTCTTTAGTTTGAAATCCAATTTCTTTCTCTGCTCTATCAAGCATGTCACAAAATAAGTCTTGTGATTCAATAGAATTGGACATAAACGAATGTAAATCTACATTTTTTTCTTGCAAATCTTGCAAGTTTAGAATTATCCTAATTTTGTTTTCAGTAAGTTTTTCAATACGCAATTTATATACCCCCATCCATAATATAAGTATAATATAATTATAGCATCAATAGTACAATTTTTAAATGATAAAAATATGGAAATTTTCTATTATCATATTATATTGGAAAAACGCTAAAATGTTCAAGGTTTTTGGCAAATTACTTGAAAAATTAGTAAAGAAAATATATAATATATGGGTACTAACGAAGAGGAGGAATATAGATGGCAACAAGAGAAAAAAATATATGGATATTATTAGTATTTTTATTATCAGGATTAGTAATAGGAGGATTACTTGGAGAATTAGCTTCAAAGATAGACTGGTTATGGTGGCTATCATATGGACAAAGTTTTGGGCTATCTAGTCCATTAGAATTGAATTTGAATGTTATAACAATAACATTTGGATTAATGTTTAAGATGAATATAGCTAGTATAATTGGTATGGCAATAGCAATATTTATATATAGAAAAGTTTAAAACAAGGTATAAATCTTGTAAATATTGGGGGCAAATTGTTTTTGGAAGGATGATATTATGAAATTAAAAATGAAAGAACTCCCAATATCTGAAAGACCATATGAAAAATTAGAATTATATGGGCCAGAAAGGTTATCGAATAGCGAACTTTTGGCAATAATAATAAAGAGTGGAACAAAAGAAGAAAATTCTGTATCAGTTGCACAGAAGATTTTAAATTTAAATAATTTAAGTGATAAGGAAAATTTAAATTTTTTATGTGATACTTCTATAGAAGAATTTATGAAGATAAAAGGAATAGGTAAAATAAAAGCAATTCAATTAAAAGCTATTGGAGAGCTAACAAAAAGAATGTCAAAACCTATTCATAAAAATAGAATAAAAATTAGAAGCACTAAAGATGTAGCAGACCTTATGATGCCAGAATTAAGATATGAGAAAAGAGAAATTGTTAAACTTATTATTCTTAATAGTAAAAATATAGTGTTGAGAATAATTAATATATCATATGGAGGGACAAACTTTGCAAGTATTGCGCCAAAGGAAGTCCTTTCAGAAGCAGTTAAAATGCAATCACCAAAGATAATACTTGTTCACAATCATCCAAGCGGAGATCCAAAACCTAGTAAAGAAGATTATAGAGTTACAGATAGAATATATGAATGTGCAGATATAATGGGAATTGAGCTTTTAGATCATGTTGTAATTGGTGATGGAACATATGAGAGTATATTAATGGGAAAGGAAAAGAGAAGAAATGAGTTTATTTAGCTTAAAGTCAAAAGACATAGGAATTGATTTAGGAACAGCAAACACATTAGTAACAGTAAAAGGTAAAGGAGTTGTACTAAAAGAACCATCAGTTGTTGCAATAGATAGAAGAAGTGGCAATATTTTAGCAACAGGATATGAAGCAAAAGAGATGCTTGGAAGAACTCCTGAAGCAATAAAGGCTGTAAGACCATTAAAAGATGGAGTAATTGCAGACTTTACAGCAACACAATTAATGCTTAAAAATATAGTTACAAAAGTATGTCAGAGATATAATGCAGGAAGACCAAGAGTAGTTGTTGGTGTTCCATCAGGAATAACTGAGGTTGAAGAAAGAGCTGTTGAAGAATCTGTATTAAGAGCAGGAGCAAGAGAAGTATATTTAATAGAAGAGCCTATGGCTGCTGCAATTGGAGCCAGCTTAGATGTTGCTGAACCAACAGGAAATATTATAGTAGACATAGGAGGAGGAACTACAGAAGTCGCAGTTATATCACTAGGAGGAGTAGTAATAAGTCATTCATTAAGAATAGCTGGAGACGAATTAGATGAAGATATAATAAATTATATCAAAAAAGAAATGGGACTAGCTGTAGGAGAAACAACAGCAGAAGAAATAAAAACAGAAATAGGATGTGCAACTCCACTTATGACAGAAATGAGTATGGAAATAAGGGGAAGAGATTTAACTACAGGACTTCCACGAAATGTTGTTGTTACATCAACTCAAATAGAAGAAGCTATGAAGGACTCAATTAATGAGATTGTAGAGATAGTAAAAACAACACTAGAAAAAACACCACCAGAACTTGCATCAGATATAGTAGAAAAAGGTATTATATTAGCAGGTGGAGGAGCACTAATTAAAAATATAGATAAATTACTAAGCCAGAAGACTGGAATGCCTGTGTATATAGCTGAAAATCCATTAGAATGCGTAGTAAAAGGTACAGGAAAAACATTAGAAGATTTAGAAAGACTAAAAACTGTATTAATAAATGCAAGAAGACGTAGATAAAATATTACTTTTAGAAAGGATGCTAAATAGGTGTATAAAAATAAAAAAACAGGAATTATAGGAATAATAATCACTATAATAGTTCTAATTATATTAGTGTTACTTACTAATATTAAATTAGGAAGTCTCACAGGTGCACAGAATTTGTTTAGTAAATTAGTTATGCCAGTACAAAATGGAATAACATATATAAAAAATAGAATATCTGGAAACAATGAATTCTTTGAAGATATAAATAATCTAAAGATTGAAAACGAAAACTTGAGAGAAGAGAATAAACAATTAGAAGAAAAACTTAGAGAATTAGAAATAATAAAAGCAGAAAATGCAACACTTCGAAGCTATAATAACATGAGTGAAAAGTATGCAGATTATACAACAGTTCCAGCATATATAATTAATAAAGATATAAGTAACTTAAGTGATACTATGGTCATAAACATAGGTAGTGACGATGGTATAAAAGAAAATATGCCAGTAATTACAACAGAAGGATTAGTAGGATATGTGATATCTACTACAGACAAAACATCAAAAGTAAAACCACTTATAGACCCATCTACAAGTGTAAGCTCAGCTATGAGTACATCGCGTGATGGAGTAATAGTAAAAGGAATACTTCGGAAGTAACAATACGTTAAAGCTAATGTATATTCCTACAGATGCAGATATTGTATTAGAAGATTCAGTAGAGACATCAGGAATAGGAGGAATATATCCTAAAGGAATCTTAATTGGAGAAATAAAGCAGATAATTGATTCAAAAAATGTAACAGATAGATATGCAATAGTTGAAACAGCAGTAGACTTTTCAAAACTAGAAACAGTATTAGTTATAACAGATTAAAACGAGGGACATTCCTCAATCTATGAGGAATACATGTGACTGAGGTGTGTCCCTCAAACCTTGTTTAAGGTAAAAAATAAAAAAAACATTCAAAGAAGGGAAGAAATGAAAATGAAAAATGATATCTATGTAACACCACTTTCTGGTAGATATGCAAGTAAAGAAATGAACAAAATTTGGTCTAATAATTCGAAATACTCTACATGGAGAAAACTTTGGATTGCACTTGCAGAAACTGAAAAAGAATTAGGAATTGATATTACAGACGAACAAATTAATGAAATGAAAGCAAATGTAGAGAATATTGATTATGATGTTGTAGCAAAGAGAGAAAAAGAATGTAGACATGATGTAATGGCACATGTATATGAATTTGGAACAAAATGTCCAAGTGCAAAACCAATAATACATTTAGGTGCAACATCATGCTATGTAACAGATAATACAGATGTAATATTAATGAGAGAAGCTCTTAAAATAGTAAAACAAAAACTAGTTACAGTTATAAACAATCTAAAGAATTTCGCTGATAAATATAAAGGGACCACTTGTTTAGGATATACACATTTCCAACCAGCACAGCTTACAACAGTTGGAAAAAGAGCAACTCTTTGGCTTCAAGATTTACTTGAAGATCTAGAAGAATTGGAATTTGTAGAAACAAGAATGAAACTTCTAGGATGCAAAGGAACAACAGGAACACAAGAAAGTTTCATGAAACTATTCAAAGACGAAGAAAAAGTAAAACAAATAGATGGAAAAATTGCAGAAAAAATGGGGTTTGATAAAGTATACGCTGTATCAGGACAAACATATACAAGAAAATTAGACTCAATAGTATTAAATTGTTTAGCTGCAATAGCAGAAAGCGCATCAAAGTTCGCAAATGATATGAGACTATTACAACATGAAAAAGAATTAGAAGAACCATTTGAAAAAGGACAAATAGGGTCATCTGCAATGGCATATAAGAGAAACCCAATGAGGAGTGAAAGAATAAATTCACTATCAAGACATGTAATTGCACTTAGCAATAATACAAAAATGACAGTAGCTGCTCAATGGTTAGAGAGAACACTAGATGATTCAGCAAATAAAAGAATATGCGTACCTGAAGCATTTTTAGCAATAGACGCAGTATTAATTCTTTATGCCAATATATCATCAAATATAGTAGTATATGAAAATGTAATAAAAACAAATATGATGCAAGAATTACCATTTATGGGAACAGAAGAAATTCTTATGAATGCTGTTTTAAAAGGTGGAGACAGACAAGAATTACATGAGAAAATAAGAGTATATTCTATGGAAGCAGGTAAAGAAGTAAAAGAATTTGGTAGACCAAATGATCTAGTTGATAGAATAGCAGCAGATGAAACATTTGGATTAACTAAAGAAGAAATTTTACATATTTTAAACCCTGATAACCTTTGTGGAAGAGCAAAACACCAAGTAGAAGATTTTATAGCAGAACAAGTAAATCCAGTATTAGATAAGTATAAAGATCTAATAATAAAAGAAAATGCAGAAGTAAATGTATAATCAAAAGAAACAAAAGGGGACAGACCCCAATCGTTTCAATTAAAAACGATTGGGGTCTGTCCCCTTTTGTTTCTTAAAATTTCTTTCCCGTTATTTTTTCATATGCTTCAACATATTTGTTTCTTGTAGTTGTAAGAACATCTTCAGGAAGACTTTCCGGTGGATTATTTCTATATCCATTATCTTTTAACCAATCTCTTAAGTATTGTTTATCAAAACTTTTTTGTCCTCTTCCTACTTCATAATCATCAGCTGGCCAGAATCTACTTGAATCTGGTGTTAATACTTCATCACCTAAAACAAGATTTCCATTTTCATCTAATCCAAATTCAAATTTTGTATCAGCTATAATTATACCTTTTGAAAGTGCATAATCAGCACATTTTTTATAAATATCTATTGTAGCCTTTTTTACTTTTTCAGCTAAATCTTTTCCTAGAATTTCGGTGCATCTTTCAAAAGAAATGTTTTCATCATGATCACCTAAATCTGCTTTTGTAGAAGGTGTGAAAATAGGTTCATCTAACTTTTGACATTCTTGTAATCCTTCAGGAAGTTTAATTCCACAAACTGTACCATTCTCTTGGTATTCAGCCCATCCAGAACCTGTAATATATCCTCTTACTATACATTCAACTGGAAGCATTTTTAATTTTTTAACAAGCATACTTCTATCTTTAAATTCTTCTTTTCTGAATTCTTCTGGGAATTCTTCATAATTAGTTGTAATTATATGATTTGGAATAATGCTAGATACGAAATCAAACCAAAATTCAGATATTTTATTTAATACTTTTCCTTTATCTAAAACAGGATTTGGCATAATAAAATCAAATGCAGAAATTCTATCAGAAACTACTAACATAAGTTTATCGTCATCTATTTCATATATTTCACGAACTTTACCACTACTAATTTTTTTCATATTTACCTCCTATTGGGGACAGTCCCCATGCGACATTTTGTCGCAAAAGGGACGGACCTTTACTAAATTAATATTCTGCATATCCTACTTCTTGTAATCTAGCATCTTTTTTCATAACTCCATCTTTCATGCTAGCTTTGAAATCAGTTATTTTATTTTTAACACCATCATCTGCAACTCCTATTATTTGAGATGCCAAAATCGCAGCATTTTTTGCTCCATTTATTGCTACTGTCGCAACAGGGATACCTGAAGGCATTTGTACAATAGAATAAAGAGAATCTATTCCACTTAAAGTTTTAGAATGAATTGGTACTCCAATTACTGGACATGTATTTACAGCTGCAAATATTCCAGGTAAATGAGCAGCACCACCAGCTCCGGCAAATAATTGCTTTTACATTTCTTTCTTTAAGACATTTTGCATAATCAATTGCTTCATCTGGACATCTGTGAACAGATAAAATTTTCATTTCATATGAAATACCCATTGTATCTAAAAACTTAGCTGCTTCACTCATTATAGGTAAATCAGAATCACTTCCCATAATTATTGCTACATCAATATTGTTTTCCATTTTTTCCTCCTAAATATATAAAATTCTAGATAGATTATATTACATAATTGTATATTATACAAGACGAAGAAATAAATAAATTGCAAACGGCACCAATTTACATAAGTGAGAATATATTATAAGTATAGTAGGAGGAAATAAAATGAGGGAAGTATTAAAGTTAGAAGATGTAAATAAAACATACCAAGCAAAAAATGGAGAAATAGAAGCTTTAAAGAATATAAATTTTAGTGTAAAAGATGGGGAATTTGTTAGCATAATAGGACCAAGTGGGTGTGGTAAATCCACATTGCTATCAATAATTGCGGGATTAGAGGAAAAGTCAAGTGGAAAAATATATATTGATAATGTAGAAACTGAAAATGTATCATCTAAAATAGGATATATGCTACAAAAAGATAGTCTATTAGAATGGAGAACAATATATAACAATGTGATTATTGGGTTAGAAATTACAAATAGAAAAACAAAAGAAAATGAGGAATATGTTAAAGAGTTATTAAAAAAATATAACCTTTATGAATTTAAAGATAAATATCCTACTCAGCTATCAGGAGGAATGAGGCAAAGAGTTGCACTAATTAGAACACTTGCAATAAGGCCAGAAATTCTTTTATTAGATGAAGCTTTTTCAGCATTGGATTATCAAACAAGGATAATGGTAACAAAAGATATATATGGTATTTTGAAAAATGAAAATATAACAACTGTAATGGTAACACATGACATATCAGAAGCTATAAGTATGTCAGATAGAGTAATTGTACTTAGCAAAAGACCTGCAACTGTAAAAGAAATATACAATATTGATTTTGAAATAGAAAATCGAGATCCAATGAATGCAAGAAAAAGTCCTAAATTTAGCAAATATTTTGATAGCTTATGGAAGGAGCTGGATGTTGATGCAAAAGAAAAATAAATCAGAAGAAAGAAAAAGATATTTAAGAAAAATAACTGTTACAAAAGTAAGTATATTTATAACTCAAATTTCATTAGTGATTCTATTTATTGCATTATGGGAAATATTAGCAAACAAAGGAATTATTGATAGCTTTATAACTAGCCAACCATCAAGAATGCTTAAAACATTTATGAATTTATCACAAAATGGATTATTAGAGCATTTAGGAGTTACAGTTTATGAAACAATAGTTGGATTTTTAGTGGGTAGCATACTTGGAGTAATCATTGCAATAATACTATGGTGGTCAAAATTCTTATCAAAAGTATCAGAACCATTTCTAGTAGTATTAAACAGCTTACCTAAAATAGCACTTCGGACCAGTAATAATAATATGGGTAGGTGCAGGAACACCTGCAATTATAGTAATGGGACTCGCAATTTCATTAATAGTTACAATACTTGAATTATTAAATGGTTTCTTAGGTACAGACAGTGACAAGATAAAAATGGCTAGAACATTTAATGCTAATAGATTTCAAATTCTAACTAAAATTGTTATACCAGCAAATATTTCTACATTTATAAATTCTCTTAAAGTCAATATAGGACTTTCATTAGTTGGAGTAATATCAGGAGAATTTTTAGTATCAAAAGCAGGACTTCGGATACTTAATAGTATATGGAGGGCAAGTATTCCAGCTTGATTTAGTAATGGCAAGTGTTGTAATACTTGCATTAGTCGCAGCAATTATGTATGAGGCAGTAGTCCTACTAGAAAAAATAATTTTAAGAACAAAGAAGTTTGGATAAAATGTTAATTCGGGGAAAAAGGGGACAGAGTAAAAATTCCCCCATTATCAAAAATTATAATATTTCTTAAAACTTTGGGGGAATTTTTACTCTGTCCCCTTTTTCCCCACAAACAAAGAATGAAAGGAGATTTTGTTTTGAAAAAATATATTATTGGAATACTTATAATTCTATTAGTAGTTGGTGGTGTTTTAGGGTATTCTTTATTAAAGAATGGAAATAATGATAAAACAGGGCTAACTACAGTACAATTAAATGAAGTAACCCGTTCAGTATTTTACTCACCACAATATGTTGCAATTGCTAATGGTTACTTTGAAGAAGAAGGCTTGAATATAGAAATTACAACAGGGCAAGGTGCGGATAAAGTAATGACAGCAGTTTTAGCAGGGCAAAGTGATATAGGGTTTGCTCGGGCCAGAAGCTGCAATATATGTATATAACGAAGGGAAAGAAGACTATATAGAAGTTTTTGCACAAATGACTAAAAGAGATGGTTCATTCTTAGTAAGTAGAGAAAAGAATGATGATTTCAAATGGACAGATTTAAAAGGAACAACTGTAATTCCTGGTAGAAAAGGTGGAGTTCCTTACATGACATTTGAATATGTATTAAAACAAAATGGTTTAGATACTAAAAAAGATTTAGTATTAGATGATAGTATTAAATTTGATCTTATGGCAGGAGCATTTGCAGGAGGAGATGCAGAGTATGTAACATTATTTGAGCCAACTGCATCTATGACAGAAGCACAAGGAAAAGGATATATAGTGGCATCTGTTGGAGAAGCATCAGGAGAAATTCCATATACAGCATATTTTGCTAAAAAAAGTTATATAGAAAATAATCCAGAAATAGTTCAAGGATTTACAAATGCAGTATATAAAGGGCAAGTTTGGGTAAAAGAGCATACAGCAAGAGAGATAGCAGAAAAAGTACAAAGCTTTTTCCCAGATACAGATTTAGATATGCTTACAAATTCAATACAAAGATATAAAGACATAGATGCTTGGAATGAAACACCAGTATTAAAACAAGAGGCATTTGATAGACTTCAAACTGTAATGCAAACAGCAGGAGAACTTAGTCAGAAGGCTCCATATGATGTAATTGTAAACAATAAATTTGCAAAAGAAGCTATAAAATAAGTGAAATTTTATGAAAACTAGTGAATTATAAAATGAGCTCAATTCATTTACAGTGTTATGGAAACCAATGTAAAATTAATTTATAGACTTTTGAAGGGAGCTTAATTTATGGAAAGAATAGCTATTGAGTGGGAAGTAAGCGGAGATAGATTATTCAGAAAAGTTCAGTTAACAGGAACTGTAGTGAGTAATAAACACAATCAAATAACATCACGGATACTGTTAAATGACACTCTTGAAACAATATCACTTGCTGAAAAGAGTAAAGGTGCTCTTATACCTTTATCTAAGCCACTGTTAAAAAACGGTAAAGAATTCTCTTATTTTGAAGTCATTTTTAAAAATAATGAGGATTTGAATAAGTTTTTAATGCTATTAAATAATAGGTCTTCGTAATGAAGGCTTATTATTTTGTCTTTAATTTAGTTAAGGTAAAATATTGCAATAAAAAATTCGTTAATATATAATCTAACGAAGGAAGTGATATAAATGGTACCAGATAAATTGAAAATAGGAGATACAATAGGAGTAATTGCACCATCAGAGCCTATAAATGAGGAATATAAAAGATACATGGAAAATAGCATCAAGATATTTGAAAATATGGGATTTAAAATAAAATTATCAAAAAATATATATAAAAATACATATGGGTATTCAGCAACACCTGAAGAAAAGGCTTCTGACATTAATGATATGTTTGCTGATAAAGAAGTAAAAGCAATAATTTCAGCAGTCGGAGGAGATAATAGTTTTAACTGTTTGGGGCTAATTGATTATGAAAATATAAAGAGAAATCCTAAAATTATAACTGGATATAGTGACGCTACAAATTATTTAGAAGCAATACATACAAAAACTGGACTTGTAACATATCACCATGCAGAGATGATAGATTTAGGAAGAAAGCCTGAAAAAGACTTTCAACTTAGCCAATTTAAGAAAGTATTAGTAGATGGAATTTTGGGAGAAATAGATAAAAACAAACCATATAAATGCTTACAAGAGGGAGTTTCGGAAGGAGTTATTGTTGGAGGAAATGTACCAAGTATGGTTACACTATTAAATACTGAATATTTTCCAGATTTAACAGATAAAATTCTATTCTTAGAAGTATATTCAGTGTCAACAGATTTTGATTTAGCTGATAGATATTTAGGAGTACTAAAATATCATGGAGTATTTGATAAAATAAAGGGGCTTTGGATTGGACATTATCATGCAGATACAGAAGATATGAAGATTGAAGATGTATTTATGAGACATTTAAAGGAATATGATTTTCCAATACTTAAATGTGATGACTTTGGACATGATTGTGAAAATATTGTAATTCCAATAGGAGCAAAAGTAAGATTAGATGCAAGTAATTGTAAAGTAAAAATATTAGAAGAAGTTTAATAGGAGGAATTCTAATGATAGAAGGAGTAAAAGTAAATTGCCATAGTTCAATAAAGATACAAAAAGATAAAACTATATATATTGACCCATTCAGAATAAAAGAAGTACCGCATGATGCAGATTATATATTTATCACACATTCACACTATGACCATTTTGATACAAAAGATATATTAAGAGTAGCAAAAATTGATACAGTTTTTATTACAGTTCCAGAAACTAAATCTAGTTTTCAGTTATTAGGAGTACCTGAAGACCAAATTATTACAGTAGAACCAAATAAGAAATATGATGTAAAAAGTATAAAGTTTGAAACAGTCCCAGCATATAACGAAAACAAAAAGTATCATCCTAAAGAGAATAAATGGGTTGGGTATATAATTGAATTAGATGGAGTAAAATATTATATTGCAGGAGATACAGATAATATTAGTGAAATACAGGATATTAAATGTGATGTAGCATTTTTACCGATTGGTGGAGAATTTACAATGAATGCTAAGGAAGCGTCATCATTAGCAAATAAAATAGATTCAAAAGTAATTGTACCAATACATTATGGAGAATTAGTTGGCACAGAAGAAGACTTAAAAGAGTTCCTAAAATTAACAGACAAAGATGTAGAAGTGTTGATAGAGAAAGAATAATATTATACAAAGATATAAAAAATAATGCAGTCAAAAGGGGAGAGAACTGCATTATTTTTTTTATTCTATTTTGTTGAGATTATTCTTATTCTACCACAACAAAACTTAAATCAACCTTAAACAAATCACCATCTATTGATATTTCAAAAGTACCACCTTGAAGTTCTGTTAAGCTCTTAGATATTGAAAGCCCAAGACCACTACCTTCTGTAAGTCTAGATTTATCACCACGTACAAATCTTTGCATAAGTTCATCAGGTGCAATATTTAATTTATCTTTAGATATATTTTTAATACTTATATTAATTTTATCAAACTTTTTAGCTATATCTATATATACTCTAGAACCTTTTAAAGCATATTTCGAAACATTACTAAATATATTTTCAATCACTCTAAACATGTATCTACTATCTGCATATATACAAATATCTTCTTTTGGAATATCTGTTATTATATCTAAATCACTATTTTTAAACCTGTCTTCAAATTCACCTCTGCACTGGTTAATTAATTCTGCAACATTTAAGTTTTCTTTATTCAATTTTATATTACCAGAAGATGCTTTTGAAGCTTCAACTAAGTCTTCAATTAATTTTTTTAGTCTTTGAGATTTATTATCTAAAACATTAATATATTCTGATGCCTTTTCGTTTTTTATATCTTCTTGCTTTAGTAAATCTACATAGCTAATTATCGAAGTAAGAGGTGTTTTTATATCATGTGATACATTTGTTATAAGTTCAGTTTTGAGTCTTTCACTTTTTAAACTTTCAGCTATTGCATTAGAAAATCCGCCAGCAATATCATTAACGTCTGAAGCCATTTCGATTAAATCTCCACTAAATTCAGTTTCATCTAGTTTTACATCATTGTTTCCTTCATATATTTGATGCACAGCATCTTTTATTTTATACAAACTATGAACTTTTCTTACTAATAATATAAATCCATAAATCCAAAGTGCAATAACTAATAGTATTAATGGACTAGAACCAGACATTAGTATTAATAAAATAGAGCCGAATATGAATCCAAAATACATTATTGCAAGTTTAAGTGTTACATTAGTATTAGAAAACATCAATCTACTAGTTCTATTAATCCAAGCACCAAAGTTTTTAAATGTTTTTTTCACCCATCTTAAAAATTTATATGTTAGAGTACTTTTAAACAATGTTCCAGCTTTAATTCTTTTAATAACTGTTGATACTAAGATTGCAAAGCATATATAGAAATCTATACAGAATAAAAGTATTCCTATTACTACTAATATATTATCAATGAATGAAGTTCCTGCAATACTTATAAATCCAAACATGCTACCAGCAAGGATTAATATAAGTAATAGTACTTCAAGAGGAAGTTTATCTAAATAATTTAGATAGACACCTTCATAGTCTTTTCTATGACCTAATGATAATATTAAATATGCACAAATAATTATAATAAGTATTAGTGATAATGGCATAATTAAAAATAAAGGAAGATTTCCTATTTTATTTATAATTGTAAAAAGTATTTTACCAAAAGCAAAATTATCATTATATTTTAAGTTTTCACTTACTGATGAATATATTTCATAATCTCCCGAGCTAATTGCTATATAAAGATAATCAGTATATGATATATTATCTAATGAAAGATTATCTATATTTGTATCTATTCCTTTAATATTGTTCCAGTAATATTTGTTATTAGAAATTTCTGCTTTTATTTTATCAATAGTATCTGTTTTGGCTGTTGGAATTAAGTTAGTGTATACTATATTTTCCTTTTTATCTATAATTAGATAATTAAAATTAGTATCTTGATGTCCATAGAGAATATAATTAATATCATTAATCTTCGTGCAATTTCTTTCTATATAATCTGAATCATAATCTATATTCATAGCTATATTTTCTAAGTTGTTTTTATAATTATCAGAGAACATTGCTGATTCAAAGTAATTATCATTTTCTACAATTGATTTATAATCTGGGTCTTCAAATGTATACACCATATAAACAATACTACATACAAAAGTAAAAACAAGAATAGGTGCTAAAATGAAGCACATTGTTTTAATCCACAAAGAATTTTTTAAATTCATATATATCACTCCTCAATATTTTCTATTTTGTATCCAACTCCCCAAATAACTTTTAGATATTTAGGATCTTTTGGATTTATCTCAATTTTTTCTCTTATGTGCCTTATATGAACTGCTATTATATTTTCCGCAGCATATGCATCATCTTCCCAAACACTTTCATAAATTTGTTCTATTGAATATACCTTTCCTTTATTTTGGGTTAAAAATTTTAAAATATTATATTCTGTTGGCGTAAGTTTAATTTGATTACCATCAACAGTAACATTTTTACAAGTATCATCAATTACTAATCCACCAGTAGAAAATGTATTACTATTGTTTTCTTCTTTTAATGCACCAAGTCTTACATATCTCCTTATATTAGAATTAACTCTTGCTATTAATTCTAATGGATTAAAAGGTTTAGTGATATAATCATCTGCACCTAAGTTTAAACCATCTATTTTATCTTTATCTTCAGATTTAGCAGAAAGCATTAAAACTGGAATTGTAGTAAATTCTCTTATTTCATATAAAGTTTGTATACCATCTTTTATTGGCATCATTATATCTAGTATTACTAAATGTATTGAATTATCTTTTAGGATTCTTAAACATTCATCTCCGTTATATGCTTTATAAATTTCATAACCTTCTTTTTTTAGATTTATTGCAATTGCATTTACTATTTCTTTATCATCATCACAAACTAAAATATTATACATAAGCTTACTCCTCATTTCAAATCTGATTATATTATATCAGAAATCTTATTAAGAAAAAATAGAGAAAAGATTAAGATTTTATTAACACCAAAATGACAATAAAACTATTGACATTTTTTTACAAATATTGTATATTAAAATATGAAATGCATAGAACTAATTAAAGAGGTAAAGGAGTGATTCTATGTTAACAGGAATTAATGAAAAAACTTCATATGAAGAATTATGCAGAATTGAAAAAGAACTTCAAAAAGACCCATTAACACCAGAAGAAGATTTATTAGAGATAATGATTATAAGAGGAGACAAAGAGATTGAGTTAGGATATGGCTATACTCTTGAAGAAGTATATAAAGAATTGCTAGGAGAAGAATTTATTGAGAGTGACAATATTGCAATTTGAAGCTAGAGAAGATTTAATTCAAATTAAAGAATATATTGCGAGAGATTCAATATTTTATTCAAATAAAACAATAAAAGAAATATTAAAGAGAATATCTATTTTAAAAGAATTTCCATATATGGGAAAGCAAGTAGAAATACATGGTAAAAAAGTCAGACAAATTATATATAAATCGTATAGAATATTTTACAAATTAAAATTCAATAGAATTTATATCTTACAAATTTTTCATCATTCGAGAGATATTTCAAATCTTAAAATTTAGAAATCCAGAATAATTAAAGTTAAGTGTTTTATGCATTTCAAAATTAAATATTAAGAAAAAATAGAGAAAACATTAAGAATTTATTAATTTACATATTAGATTATTGACACTCAAATAAATTGGAGTATACTAAAACTAAAATCAAGGAAGGAGTAACAAATATGAGTGATTTAATTTTAAAATGTGAAAGTCTATTTAAATCATTTGGTAAAAAACAGATTTTAAATAATGTTTCCTTAAATATTTATCAGGGAGATATATTAGGTTTTATAGGTCCAAATGGTGCTGGAAAAACAACAACTATTAAATTAATATTAGGTCTTCAAAGTATTAATAGTGGAAAGGTGGAAATAAACGGATTTGATATTCAAAAAGATTTTGAAAAGGCAATAGCAAAAGTAGGAACTATTGTAGAAAATCCAGACTTATATATGTACTTAACAGGATACGAAAATCTTAAATTAATAAAAAACATGTATAAAGATGTAGATGATAAAAGAATTGATGAAGTTGTAAAATTAGTAAAGTTAGAGCAAAGAATAAATGATAAAGTATCTAAATATTCTTTAGGAATGAGACAAAGACTTCGGTATTGCACAGGCCTTACTTCATAAACCAAATCTTTTAATACTTGATGAGCCAACAAATGGATTAGACCCAGAAGGTATAAAAGAATTAAGAGACTTAATCAAAAATCTTGCTAAGACAGAGAAAATGGGAATATTAATTTCTAGTCATAACTTGGCAGAGTTAGAGAGTTTCTGTAATAAAGTAACTATAATAAAGAACGGAAAAGTAGTAGAGACAAATGATATAAATGAAGTTAAAAAAGTAAAACAATCATATATTATAGAAATTGATGACTTAAGCAATGTAGAAGAAATACTAAAAATGAGAATAGAACCAATGAATGATAATAGGTTTAGACTTCATATAAAGAAAGCGGAAGCACCTCAAGTTGTAAAAAGATTAGTAGAAAATAATAAGAAAGTATATATGGTAACAGAAGAGATATTGACTCTAGAAGATGCTTTTTTGAAAAAGACAGGAGGTAATGTAATTGATTAGTCTAATGAAAAATGAGATAACAAAAATATTCAAAAAGAAAAGTATTTATATAATGCTTATAGTAATACTTGCATTTATGATATTAACAAACGTAATGTATAAATATAGAGGATCATCAGAGATGAATGGTTACTATAGTGAGTCATATATAAAAATGATACAAGAAGATATAAAAACATTAAATCCTAATAATCCAGAAGAAATTGATCAATATTTATCATATAAAACAGATATAGATATGTATGATTTGCTAAAAAAATATGATAAAGACTCATGGCAATATGAAGTAATATTAAATACAGGATCATCATATATATCTGAGATAAATAATTACACATATAAAAATAAAGATAGTAAAGCTTTAGAAGAATCAAAGAAAGAGTATAATGACTTCATTCAAAGATTAAACTCTGGCGACTGGAGAAAATTTGCGGAAGAGGAATTAGAAATAGCAAAACAAAGTAAAACTGCAATAGGAGAAAATGAAGTAGATGAAATGCTAAATTTACAAATTGAAACATTACAGATGAGACTAGACTATAACATAGAATACGGAAACAATTATAAAAACCAAGCATTATCTAAATATTCAGAAAATAAAGTACTAGTATTGGAATATGAACAAAATAGTAATAAGAAAACATATGAGGAGAAATTGGCATATCAGAGAGCAAAATCAAATTTAGAAAAAAGTATATACGTGATAGAAAATGACAAAGATATTTTAAATAGTACGAATTTAAGAGGAATGTTATTAGATTTATTCTCAGAAAACGAACTATTTATAATAATAACAGTAGTGCTAATTGCAGGAGCAATTGTAAGTGAAGAATTTAATAAAGGAACGATAAAACTATTATTAGTAAGACCATATAGCAGAAGAAAGATATTATTTGCTAAATTTATTGTTGTAATATTAACAGTAATATTTATAATGGTAGCAATAGGAGTTATGCAATTTATAGTTAGTGGAATATTCTTTGGATTTGAGTCATTGAAAATTCCAGCAATAGAATATAATCATAATACAGGTTCACTTGTAGAAATGAGTATATTACAAAATGTTATACTAACAGGACTTGGTAAACTACCAATATATATTCTAATAGGAACACTTGCATTTGCGTTAAGCACATTATTTACAAATACAGCAGTAGCAATAACAATATCACTTTTAGGATATATGGGTTCAAGTATAGTTAATCAGTTTGCATACTACTATAAAATAGCATGGCTTAAATATTTTGTAACACCAAACTGGGATTTAACACAATTCTTTTATGGAAAACTTCCTATTACAGAAGGTCTAAATATAGGATTTTCAATAGTAATATGTTTAATATATTTTGTAATTATGATGGTACCAACATTTATTGTGTTTAAGAAAAAGAACATAAAGAATATATAAGATATATAATTAAAATGAAGTATTGCGATAAACAATACTTCATTTTAAATTATACAATTTTATCTAACCAATCTAATATGAAATTATATACTTCTAGCTTATTTACTTCATTTAACATTTCATGTCTTCCGTTTTTAAATAGCCTTAGATATACATTCCTTTTTTCATCTTTTTTTAGCATGTTATATACTCTTAAGACTCCTTTACCATTTTGACCAACAGGGTCTTTATCGCCTGAGAAAATTAATATTGGAACATTAATAGTTTTATTAACATTTTTTTGACTAGACAAATATTTAGTTCCACCTAATAAATCATAATATGCCTGAAGAGTAAATGGTTTTCCACATTTCTCATCAGATATAAATTTATCAACTTCATTTTCATCACTACAAATCCAGTCAGCAGAAGTCCTATTAGGTTTAAATTTTTTATTAAATGAACCAGTAACTAAATATTCAACTAATCTACTTTTGTATTTTTTTCCTTTAAAAGTAGAAATTAATTTTATAAGAAATCTACCTGATGTAAGTCCATATTTTTGTCCACTTGTTCCAGATATTATAATTCCAGAAACAGCATCCTCATATTTTGTAGCATATGTACGAACAATAAGTGAACCCATGCTATGGCCCATAACTATATATGGCAAATTTGGATATTCATTATGAATTTTATTTTGAAGTATATGAACATCTTCTACTAATCTATCCCAACCATTTTTATCTGCAAAATAACCAAAGTCGTTTTCAGATTTAGCAGTATTACCATGTCCCAAATGGTCATGGCCAATTACTATATATCCATTGTTTGCTAAAAACTCTGCAAACTCTGAATATCTACCAATATGTTCTTGCATGCCATGTACAAGTTGGATTATACCTTTGTATTCTTTGATATCTGAGTCAATCCATTTTCTTGCAGAAACTTCAGTGCCAGTACTTGATTTAAATTTAAAAAAATCTTCCATAAAAACCTCTTTATATAAATAATATCATAAATATATCACATAATAATAAAGATGTACAGACTGGTTGAAAATAGAAATGAATTGTATTAAAATATATTATCATAAAAGGAGTGATAATATGGAATACAGATATAAACCAGAAGGTGTATGCTCTAGAGAAATGATTTTTGATATCGAAGGAGATATAGTAAAATCAGTAAAAATAGTAGGTGGATGTGCAGGAAATACTGTAGGTATTTCAAGTTTAGTTAAAGGTATGAAGATAAAAGAGGTAATTGAAAAACTTAAAGGAATACCATGTGGGTATAAAGGAACGTCTTGCCCAGACCAATTAGCAAGAGCATTAGAAACTCTAAAAAAAGATACAGAATAGAGAACTGACATCTTAGAATGAGGGACATTCCTTGGACTATGAGGAATGCTTCGTAGACAAGGTTTGTCCCTCAAACATTATAGTGGGGACATTGCTATGCATCAGAGAATAGCATAAGAGTAAGCTGTGTCCCCATACATTAGAAAGAGAAAGAGGGACACATATGATTAAAATAGCATTTTTTGATACAAAAGAATATGATAGAAAACTATTTGATGAATATAATAAGAATTATGGATATGAAATAACATATTTAGAATCTAAGTTAAACAGTGAAACAGCACCACTTGCAAAAGGATTTGATGTAGTATGTATATTTGTAAATGATGTAGTTGATGAAAAAACTATTGAAATCTTAAAAGAAGCAGGTGTAAAACTTTTAGCATTAAGATGTGCTGGATTTAATAATGTTGATATAAAGAAATTAGGAGATGAATTGCCAGCAGTAAGAGTTCCAGAATATTCTCCATATGCAGTTGCAGAACATGCAGTAGCATTACTTTTAAGTATAGACAGAAAAATATATAAAGCATATCAAAGAACTAAAAAATATAATTTTACATTAAATGGACTTTTAGGATTTGATATACATGGGAAAACAGTTGGAGTAGTAGGTGCTGGGAAAATAGGAAGAGCATTTATAAACATCATGAATGGATTTGGAACAAGAATATTAGTTTATGATAAATTCCAAGATGAAAATACAGCTAAGGAAATGAACTTTGAATATGTAGATTTAGACACTTTATATAAAGAGTCAGATGTGATATCACTTCATTGTCCATTAACTGATGATAATTATAAAATGATTAATGAAGAATCATTAAATAAAATGAAAGATGGAGTTGTGCTAATAAATACAAGTAGAGGAAAACTTATTGACACAAAAAGTTTAATAAAAAAATTACAAGAAGGTAAAATTGGTGGACTTGGACTAGATGTATATGAAGACGAGGAAGAGTTTTTCTTAAATGATATGTCTAATTCATATGTAAGAGATGAAGAATTATCAATATTACTTACAATGCCAAATGTAGTAGTAACTTCACATCAAGCATTCTTTACAGAAGAGGCTTTAAATAAAATTGCATTAGATACATGTGAAAATATAAAGGAATTCTTTGAGACAGGAGAATGTAAAAACAGAGTAAAATAAGCAAAAATGGTAAAAAATGTAAAACGAATATAGACTAATTATACAATCAGTATTATAATATAACCATCCTTTTCAAAGGAAATCTTTGAGAAAGGAGGTGCTAGTTCAGATGACCTCATTTGAATTGATTTGGCGTTTAATTGTATTACTATTAAGTACATATGAGAATAACTGCCAAGAAGACAGCAAAGACTAGAAAAGTCGATAGAAGTGTATCTACTACTACACTTCTATTTTTATGCAAAAAAATAGAACTAAATGCTACTACCCATTTAGTTCTGTGCTATTCAAATGACCTCAAATTGAATAACTTAAGTTAAATATAGTATACTACAATTAATAGTATATGTCAAACTGTAATTATTATTCAGCTACAGAAAAGCTATCTTTCCCAGCACCACAAATTGGACAAACCCAATCATCTGGTAAATCTTCAAATTTTACTGCTTCTTTATCATTATCATAAACAAATCCGCAAATATCACATATATATTTCATAATTATCATCCTTTCTAAAATTATTATAACCATAATAATATAATTAATTGCAAATGTCAATGAAAATATATACATATAGGCTAAAAATATGATACAATATATATGTTGAAATAATAGAATAAAGCAAGTAAGGAGAAAGCTTTGAATATAAAAGATGAACTAAGAAAATATGCTAAATCTGATGAAATAGAAGAAAAGTTTGCATACTTCCACAAAACAGGTAAAGGAGGATATGCAGAAAAAGATATATTTATAGGTGTAACTGTGCCTGGCATTAGGAAAGTTGCAAATGAATACTATAAAGATATAACTTTAAAAGAAACAGAAGATTTACTTCATTCTAATTATCATGAAGAAAGACTTCTAGCATTAATAATACTTACATATAAAATGAAAAAAGCAAAAGAGAATGAGCAAAAAGAAATAATAGAGTTATATATTAATAATACAGAATATATAAATGGTTGGGACTTAGTTGATTTATCAGCACATTATACATTAGGGAAATATTTATTGGAACATCAAGATGAAAAAGGAATTTTATATGAATTAGCAAATTCCAATGACTTATGGAAGCAAAGAATATCAATTGTTTCAACTTGGATATTTATAAGAAATAATAAATATGAAGACACTTTAAAAATAGCAGAAATTCTATTAAACAATGAGCATGATTTAATACACAAAGCAGTAGGATGGATGCTTAGAGAAGTAGGTAAAAAAGATTTTAACATTGAATATGATTTTTTAGTAAAGCGATATAAACAAATGCCAAGAACAATGCTAAGGTATTCAATAGAAAAATTCGATGAAGAGTTAAGACAAGACTTTTTGAAAGGAAGAATCTAAATGGAGCAAGAATATATATTACAAGAATGTAGTTCATTTGACCCAATACATATATTTGAATGTGGACAATGTTTTAGATGGAATAAACAAAAGAACGGTAGTTATACAGGAGTATTTAGATCAAATGTAATAAATGTTAAAAAAGAAGCGGACAAGGTAATATTTAGAGGAATATCATCAGGAGATATTAAAGAAGAATGCAAAGATTACTTTGATTTAGATAGAGACTATGAAGATATAAAAAATGAATTATCAAAAGTAGATGATAATTTAAAAAATAGTATTAAATATGGAAATGGTATAAGACTTTTAAATCAAGATTTATGGGAGACTTTAATATCTTTCATAATATCTGCAAACAACAATATACCAAGAATAAAAGGAATAATAGAAAGACTATCTCAAAACTATGGTAATAAAATTGTTTGGAACAATGAAGAATATTATTGCTTCCCAACACCAGAAGAACTTTCAAAAGCAAGCGTATCTGACTTAAGAAAACTTGGTTTAGGGTTTAGAGATGTAAGAGTATATGAAACAACTAAGATAATAAATGATAATAAACAAAAACTTCAAGAGCTAGAAAATGAAAAAGATGTCAATGTTTTAAGAGAAAAGTTATTAGAATTTCCAGGAGTAGGACCAAAGGTTGCAGACTGTATAATGCTATTTTCTACTTTAAAGAGATTAGAAGTATTCCCTATAGATGTATGGGTAAGAAGAGTAATGAATGAACTATATATAAAAAATGAAGATGAAACAAAAGTAAACAAAAGAGAAATAGAAAATTTAGCAAAAGAGAAGTATGGCAATTTAGCAGGAATTGCACAACAATATTTATTCTATTGGAGAAGGGAAGCGTAAAGAAGAGCAATGAGCATGCGATTAATTTATGGACGAGCAGGTACTGGTAAATCAGAGTTCATCTTAAAAGAAATTAAAGAGAATCTACAAAACAATCTGACACAAAAAATATATATAATTGTGCCAGAGCAATTTTCGTATGCCACAGAAAAAAGACTATTAGAAACATTAGATGCAGAAGCGGTAGTAAATGCAGAAGTTATAAGTTTTAAAAGATTAGCACATAGAGTGTTTTCTGAAGTTCGGAGGAATAAATGAAACTAATCTATCTAAAACAGGAAAAACTATGCTTGTGAAATACATATTAGAAAAAAACAAAAAAGATTTGAATTTCTTAGGTAAAACAGGAGATATAGATTTAATATTAAGAAGTATAACAGAGTTTAAAAAGCATTGTGTAAATGTCGAAATACTAGAAGAACAAATTGAAATAACAGAGGATGAATATTTAAAATTAAAACTAAAAGACATAAATACAATATATAAAAAATATGAAGAAGCAATTTTAAACAATTATATTGATGAAGATGATATATTAACAATTCTTGCAAATAAGATAAGTAAAAGTGAAATATTTGATAATAGCACAATATATATAGATGAATTTTCGGGGTTTACTAATCAAGAATACAATATAATAGAAGAAATACTAAAAAAAGCAAAACAAGTAAATATAACAATTTGTACAGACAGTTTAAGAAAAGAAAATCAAATTGAAAATGATATATTTTATTCTAACAAACAAGTATCACAAAAGCTTATAGACTGCTCTAGAAATGCAAAAACAAAACTTGAAAAGCCAGTAGAACTAAGAGAAGGCTTTAGATTTAAGAACGAAGAATTAAAACATTTAGAAAGAAATTTATATAGCAATATATATGAAAGATATGACGGAGAAATACAAAATATACATCTTGAACTTTGTGCAAATCCATATACAGAAATAGAAAAATTAGCAAAGAAGATTATAAAATTAGTAAGAGATGAAGGTATAAGATATAAAGATATATCTGTACTTACAAAAAATATAGAGGAATATTCAGGATTAATCGAAGCAATATTTCCAAAGTTTGATATACCAGTATTTATAGATGATAATAAACAATTAAATGATAATATCTTAGCGAAATATGTTCTTGCAATATTTGAAGTGTTTGCTAAGAACTGGTCATCAGATTCAGTATGGAGCTATATAAAAACAGGATTTACTGATATAGAAAGAAAAGATATATATAGTTTAGAAAACTACTGTAAAAAATGGGGCATTAGAGGAAATAAATGGTATAAAGAAGACTGGACTTATGATTCTTTAAGTATGGATATAGAAAACTTAAATGAATTAAGAAGAAAAATCGTAAATCCTTTAATGAACTTTAAAAATAAAATAGATGAGGAAAAGACTGCAAGAGGAATTACTTCAAAGCTATATGAATTCTTAGAAGAAAATAATATTAGGCAAAAACTATCAGAGAAGATTGAAGTGTTGAGTAATAGTGAAGAATTAGAATATGCAAATGAGTATTCTAGTTGTTGGAATATACTTATGGAAATATTAGATGAGATAAATCTAGTATTTGGAGACCAAAAGATGAGCTTTGGAGACTATAGAGAGATACTAAAATCAGGATTAGAAGTAAGTTCATTTGGAGAAATACCTAACAGTATAGATCAAGTAATTATCGGAGATGTAGAAAGATCAAGAAACCATAAAGTAGATTCATTATTCATACTAGGATTAAATGATGGAGTATTTCCAAGCACAAATTTTGCAGAAGGATTCTTAAATGATAAAGATAGAGAAACATTAAAAGAAAACGGAATTGAACTTGCAAAAGGAACATTAGAAAACATCTATGAAGATAGATTTAATATATATAAAGCATTTACTACAGCAGAAAATAGAATATATTTATCATATATTTCATCAGATAAAGAAGGGAAAGCTGTAAGAAGCTCAACATTAATTACAAAAATTAAAAAGATATTTCCAAAATTAATAGAAGAAAGCTCTGTAATAGAAGATGAAATAGATATAAGTATGCCAAAACAAGTTTACGGAGAACTTTTAAGTAATATAAGAAATTCAAGAAATGGCGAAGATATAGATGATATTTGGAAAGCAGTATACAATTGGTATATGAGAAATGAAGAATGGAAGCCAAAGATTTTGAAAAGCATAAAAGGATATAAAGATAAAAAGTATGCTGAAAAAATATCTAAAAACAATATTGAAAGACTATATGGAAATATATTTAGAACCAGTGTATCTAGATTAGAACAATATAGGAAATGTCCATTCTCTTTCCACTTGAAATATGGATTAAAGTTAAAAGAAAAAGAAGATTTAAAAATAAGACCAATTGATACAGGCTCATTTATGCATGATATAATAGATACATTCTTTGAAGAAGTAAAAGATTTAAGAAATCTTGATGATGAAGAAATCGAAAAGATTACAAATCAGATTATAAATGAAAAGCTAACTTTAAGTAAGAACTACATTTTTACAAGCACACCGAAATTTATTGTTTTAACAAATAGATTAAAAAAGGTAGTAGTACAATCAATTAAATATATTGTTTATCAAATTCAAAATGGAGAATTTGAAGTTCTAGGAAATGAATTAGAGTTTAGAAAAAGAATAGACAATGTTGAGATCACTGGAAAGATTGATAGATTAGATGGACTAGAAACTGAAAATGGAAAATACATAAGAATAATAGATTATAAATCATCTGACAAAAATATTGACTTAAATGAATTAATATCAGGAACTCAAATTCAGCTTATAACTTACTTAGATAGTATGACTAAAGAAAATGAAGCAAAACCAGCAGGAATGTTCTATTTTGGGTTAATTGACCCAGTTATAAAATCAAGTAAAAGTAAATCAGATGAGGAAATAAAAGAAGAACTAAAAAAGAAATTCAGAATGAATGGAATGATTCTAGCAGACATTGATATAATTAAAAAAATGGACAAGACATTAGATAAAGGTTCATCAAATAGTGTACCAGTTTATTTAGACAAAGATGGTAATATAAGCAAAGCAAGATCAAATGCAATTACAAAAGAACAATTTACTAGACTTCAAGAAACTGCAGAAAAGGTAATAAAGCAAATTTCAAAAGAAATTCTAGAGGGTAATATAGATATAAAACCAGCATACTACAAGAAGAATAAAGTAGATACTTGCAAATATTGTGAATACAAATCTATTTGTGGATTTAATCCAAAGATTCATAATTATTTATATATAGAAAATAAGTCAAAAGATGAAATATTAGAAGAAATAGCAGAAGAGTAGAGAATATAGAAAACTGACATCACCAGATAATACGTGGGGACATTGCTAATCCACAGAGAACAGCATAAGGGTAAGGTGTGTCCCCATACCTTAGAGAAAAGGAGATTAATTATGGGAATGATAGGATTTTATGCAGGTTCATTTGACCCATTTACAAATGGACATTTGCAAATTGTAAAAAAATCAATTAAGTGTTTTGATAAAGTAATAATAGGAATAGCACACAATACAGAAAAGAAAGATAGAATAGATAAAAATAAAATGAGAGATGCTATTCAAAAAGTAATTGATGCTGAAAACCTAGATAATGTTGAAGTAGTTCTATATGAAGGGCTTACTGTAGATAAAGCAAAAGAATGCAATGCTAATATTTTAATCAGAGGACTAAGAAATGGTACTGATTATGAGTACGAAGAGAACATATCTGAAATCAATGAGAAACTAGCGGGCATGGATACTTGTTATTTTAGAGCAGGAGATTTAGGTTATTTATCTTCTAGTGTTGTTATGGAGTTATATAACAATAACAAATCATTTGATAAATATGTGCCAAAAGCAGTAGCAGAATTATTAGAATCATTAAGATAAATTTAAGTTGTAGGGAGATTAATAAATGGGAAAGAATATTCTTGAAATTCAAAATTTAACCAAATATTATGGCAAAACAAAAGGGGTAGAAAGTTTATCATTAAAATTAGAAGAAGGAGAGATATTTGGTTTTATTGGGCCAAATGGAGCGGGAAAATCTACAACAATTCGTTCTATTATGAATCTGATAAACAAAACAAGCGGAAAAGTTTTAATAGAAAACAAAGAATTTAACAAAGACAATATAGAGATAAAAGAAAAAATAGGGTATTTACCAAGTGAAATTTATTTATATGATGATTTAACAGTAAAAGAAATGTTAGATTATCATGAGAGCTTTTACAAAAAAGATATCCATAAAAGAAGAATAGAATTAATAGAAAGACTTGAACTAGATGAGAAAAAGAAAATAGAGGATTTATCATTAGGAAACTTAAAAAAACTAGGTATTGTTTTAGCCTTTATGCACGAACCTAAAATATTGATTTTAGATGAACCAACAAGTGGGCTTGATCCAATTATGCAAAATGTATTTTATGACTTATTAAGAGAAGAAAAATCAAAAGGAAATACTATATTTTATTCAACACATATCTTAAACGAGGTATCTAAAATATGTGATAGAGTAGGGATTATAAAGGAAGGAAAGCTAATAAAAGTTGAGAAAGTAGAAGATTTATCTAAAAAAAGTTTAACACTTATTACGTTAGAATCTGAACAAGCGAAGAAAATTAAAGAAGATTTAAAAGTAAATGCTATTATAGAAAATGGAAACACTATTAAATTTGGAAACAACTTAGCTCCTAATGAACTGATAAAAAAACTTTCAGAATACAGAATTGATAGAATTTTAATTGAAGAAGCAACACTTGAAGAGATGTTTTTACATTATTATAAATAGGAGGAAGAATTAATGTTTAAAAGAGAAATGAAAATAAATTTAAAAAGCTTTATAATTTGGACATCTATTTTAATAGGGTTATTTTTAGTAGTGTTTTTAGTTTATCCATCGATAGTAAATAGTGAAAATATGGAAATGATGGATGAGATGATGAAGATATTTCCAGAAGAAATGCTAAAAGCATTTAATATGGATATTTCGAGTATAGATTCAGCTTTTGGGTGGCTTAAAACAGAGGGATTTGTCTTTGTGCTTTTAATAACAGGAATTTTTAGTGGAATTTTAGGCTCAAATATTTTATTAAAAGAAGAAAGCGATAAAACAATAGAATACTTAAGCAGTGTGCCAGTAACAAGGAAAAACATTGTAATAAATAAAATACTATGTGGATTGTTGTACATTATTTTAATGATAGTAGCAATAGGAATATTTAACTTTATAGGGTTAAGTTTAAGTGGAGATTTTGATAGAAAAGCATATATCTTATTGAGCCTAACTCCAATATTTTCATCAATAGTTATATTTGCAGTATGTTTATTTTTATCAACATTTACACATAAAACGAAGAAAACCATGGGAATAAGTTTGGGAATTGTATTCGCAAGCTATTTTCTAAATATTCTATCAGAAATGGGAGAAAGTACAGAATTTCTAAAGTATATATCAATATTTACATTAGCAGATATAAGAAACGTAATAATAAATGTATCTATTAATCCGTTAATGCTTGTATTATCAATAGGAATTACATTAATATTTATGGCTTTAACAACAATTCGTTATGAGAAAAAAGAACTTGTGTAATAAAAGATATAATATGACAGATTTTATTCAATTAGAATATTATTCTATATTTTGAAAATAATACATAATATGAACAAATTATTATTAATGAAAAATACAGAGCTATTTCAGGGCGAGAAATATTTGAATAAAAATAAAAACTACTTTGAGGGTTGGTATTTTAAAAATACAAATTTTCAAAGAGGAATTTCTTTTATTCCAGGAATTAATGTTGATGATAAAGGCGCTAAAGCCTTTATACAAATAATTACTAACAATATGTCTTATTTTGTAAATTACAATATTAAAGATTTTCAATTTAATTATAACCCTTTTTGTATTAAAATCGGTAATAATAGTTTTTCAAAAGAAGATATTAATATAAACATAGAAGATGAATCTCAAAATCTTAAAATACATGGACATATAAAATATTCTGATAGCAAGAATATTAATACTAATATTTTTATGCCGAATATAATGGGACCTTTCTCATATATCCCATTTATGGAATGTAATCATGGAATTATTAGTATGCAAAATACCATAAATGGTTGTATTAATATAAATGATGAAACGATTTACTTTAATAATGATAAAGGTTATATCGAAAAAGATTGGGGATGTTCATTTCCGAAATCATACATTTGGTGTCAAGGCAATGATTTTCAGAAGACAAATGCTAGTTTTATGCTGTCAGTAGCAGATATACCTTTTAAATTATTTACATTTAAAGGACTTATATGTGTTTTACTAATTGATAATAAAGAATTTAAATTTACTACTTATAATAATGCTAAATTAATAGAATGTGATATTAAAGAAGATTGGTTCAATATAACACTAAAAAAAGGTTTATACAGCTTAAATATAAAATCAGAATATAGCAGAGGGCTTAAATTGGCTGCACCAGTCAAAGGAAAAATGACAAAAGATATTTTTGAAAGTATTTCTTCTTCAATTACTTTAACTTTAAAAAAAGAAAAAAAGATTATTTTTTGCGATACAAGTAATATGTGTGGATTAGAAATAGTTGAAAGATAATTAACTACTTAATATAGAGCAGATAATTAATTGAAAATTATCTGCTCTTATGATATTATCTGGTCATACAATACATAAATTAAAAGGAATATATGTATAATTGAAAACTCTAGAAATGGTAAAACACCAATAAGCTATGTACCAAAAACAGTAACAGAATTATTGGAAGTATTAAGATAAATATAGGAGTAATTGGAGGACATTATGGATTTTAAATATGAAAGAAAGATAAACTATTATGAAACTGATAAGATGGGAGTTGTACATCACTCAAATTATGTTAGATTTTTAGAAGAGGCAAGATGCAGATGGATGGATCATCAAAATATCTCTATGGAAAAGATGGAAGAAATAGGATTAACAATTCCAACACTAGAAATTTATTGTAAATACAAATATCATGTTACAAGTGGAAATATAATAATTATCAGTCCAAAAATCATAGAATTTAATGGCGTTAGAATGAAGGTATCTTACAAAATGATAGATAAAAAGACAGGGAAGGAAGTTATAGAAGCATGGTCAAAACATTGCTTTACTGATAGGACATTAAAGCCTATAAATTTAAAAAAGAAGTATGAGGAAGTATATATAAAATTTAATAATTTGGTGGAAAATAACGTATTATAGAAACTGAAATTTATAGAAATTAGATAAATAGTAAGATGTTGAGGAGTTTTTAGTGCAAATGAGAATAAGAGAATATAGACCAGAGGACTGTAAAGAAGTATTTGAATTGTTTTTTAATACTGTTCATTCAGTGAATATAAAAGATTATAGTCAAGAGCAAGTTAATGCGTGGGTGAGAAAAGACATTGATATAGAAGTATGGGGAGAATCTTTATTGAAACATTATTCCATTGTTGCTGAAGAAAATAATACTATAATTGGTTTTGGAGATATAGATGAAATTGGATATTTAGATAGATTATTTGTTCATAAAGATTATCAAAATAGAGGAGTTGCAACAGCGATCTGTAATAGATTGGAACAAAAAATATTAAAAGGTAAAGTTATTACACAATCTTCTATTACAGCAAAAACATTTTTTGAAAAAAGAGGTTATAAAGTTATAAAAGAGCAACAAGTTGAACGAAAAGGATTATTTTTGACAAATTATATTATGGAAAAAATAATATGAAGTAAATATAAATTACAATTTGTAGAGTTGAATATGTTAATAAAAATAGCAGAATTGTAAGGGATAATTGATAGAAAAGAATTGATTAATACTGTACACTTAATTTGGAGGTGGATAAAATGAATTTAGGAAATAATTTATTTCAATCAAGGAAAAAAGTAGGATTATCGCAAGAAACAGTTGCTGAAAAATTAGGTGTAAGTAGACAAACCATTTCAAAGTGGGAAACAGATGAAACTGTACCAGATATTTATCAAGCAAAGAAATTAGCAAAACTTTATAATTTATCTTTAGATGAGCTAATTGAATTTGATGTAGACTTAAAAGAAATTGAACAAGTTATTAAAAATACTAACGAAGAAAAAGAAGCAAAGATAGATTGGACAAATGCTTGGAGCAAGAAATATCCAGTACTTGCAAAATATCAAAAGCAAGTAAATATAGAAGAGTATGCAAGTAAAATTAGAGAAATGTTTATTAAATTACAAGAAGAAAATGGTTTTAATCCTTTAGACAGTATGCTAGTTTTAAAAGATATTTTATATCATGAGTGGAAAGATAATAAACAAAGATGATTTACAATTTTAAGGAGTAATTAAAGTGTTAGAAATAAGACAAGAAAATATGAATGATTATAAACAAGTATATAATGTTATAAAAATTGCATTTGAGAAAGCAGAGCATAGGGATGGAAATGAACAAGATTTAGTTATTAAATTAAGAGAAAGTAATTCATTTATTCCTGAATTATCGTTAGTAGCAGTATATGAAAATAAAATTATAGGTTATATTTTATTTACTAAAATTAAAATTGGGGATAGTACAGAATTAGCGCTAGCACCATTGGCAGTATTACCAGAATACCAAAGAAAAGGTATCGGTATGAGATTAATTACTGAAGGGCATAGAATTGCAAAACAGTTAAATTATAATTATTCTGTTGTTTTAGGAAGTAATAAATATTATTCTAAATCAGGGTATATTCTTGCAAGCAAATATAATATAAAAGCACCATTTGATGTGGAAGATGAATTCTTTATGGCTATAAAGCTAAATGAAAATGCAAAAGCAATAAAAGGAATAGTTGAATATGATAAAGTATTTGGAATATGAAGACAAATTAAAATATATAGAGCAGATAATTAATTGAAAATTATCTGCTTTTATGATATTATCTAGTCATAAAAAACTTAAATTTTAAAGGAAGGTAACTATGATAATAGGTATAACTGGGAACTCTGGAAGCGGTAAAACATCAATAAGCAGTGCATTGGGGACAGTCCCAATGCGACAAAATGTCGCAAAAGGGACAGACCCTGATACATGTGTTATAGATGCAGATAAAGTAGTAAAAGAGATGTCTATGCCAGGTGAAGTTTATTTTAAAGAAATAGTAAAAGAGTTTGGAAAAGGCATTTTATTAGAAAACGGAGAAATAGATAAATCAAAACTTGCAAGTATAATATTTGCAGACAAAGAAAAAAGAGAAATGTTAAATTTACTTACATTCAAATATGTAGTAGAAGAGATAAGTAAAAGAGTAAGTTTAAATAGAGATAAAACAGTTATAATTGACGCACCTCTTTTAATTGAAAGTAAATTAAATGAGATGTGTGATATAGTAATATCAGTGATAGCAGATGAAGATATAAAAATGGAAAGAATTTGTCTAAGGGATAATATAGATGAAGACTGTGCTACAGATAGAATAAGTGCTCAACCTGAAAATGATTTCTATATTAAAAATTCTAATATTGTAATTGTAAATAATAATAAATACAGTTTAGAAAAAATAGTAGAAGATATAAAAGAAATAATAGGAAGTAAAATAATAAATGATGAAGTAGTTATAATTCAAGATGAAAACTCAAGAATTTTGCAGTTCAAAAGATTACTAAAATACAGTGATGTTTTATCGCATGCATTTACATTAAAGCCACTTGATTTTGGTAGTAATGACACATACAAAGAGGGAAAAGAAAAATTTGATAGTAATTACAAATTAGCATGTGAATTATTAAAACTAGATAGCAAGAATATAGTAAGACCATATCAAACACATACAAACAATGTGAAAGAAGTAGCGGAAGAGATTGGAGTATTTCCTAAAGAATTAGAAGATGTAGATGGACTGGTAACTGACAAAAAGAATAAAATACTATCTTTAACATTCGCAGATTGTACGCCGATATATTTATTTGATAAGAATAAAAGAATTATTGGAAATATTCATTCAGGATGGCAAGGAACTGTAAAGAGAATAGCAGAAAAAGCAATAGAATTTATGAAAAAGAGATATAGCTGTAATACAGAAGATATAATATGCATAATTGGTCCAACAATTAGAGAGTGTCATTTTGAGGTTCAAAAAGATGTAAGAGACCTATTCTATAATGAGTTTAAATCTATGAATAATATAGATGAGATTATTAAATACAACAAAGAAACTAATAGTTACTTCATAAATACTGTAGAAATAAATAAAAACCTACTATTAAAACAAGGAATATTAGAAGAAAACATTGTTGATAGTAAAATTTGTAGTTTTTGTAATAGTGATATAATCCATTCATATAGAAAAGACGGAATAGAAGCGGGAAGAAACACAGCATTAATGTGTTTATTATAGTAAATAAAATATGAAAACTGACATCACCAGATGATAAGGATGGGGATGTATCTTATCCTTAGAGAAAGACCAAGGGGAAAGATGCGTCCCCTTACAAGAAAAGGAGTAAAATATGTATCAAACATGGGAAGAGTTAGAAAATGAATGTAAAAATTGTACTAAATGCAAATTGTGTAATAATAGACACAATGTAGTAATTGGTACAGGGAATAAGAATGCAAGAATAATGCTTATAGGCGAGGGACCAGGAGCAGATGAAGATATACAAGGAATACCTTTTGTAGGGAAAGCTGGTCAGTTGATGGACAAAGCATTTCAAGGGATAGGAATAAAAAGAGAAGAAGTATATATAGCAAATATAGTAAAATGCAGACCACCTAATAATAGAAATCCAGAGTATGATGAAGCAGATTGTTGCAGAGAATATTTAGAAGCCCAAATAAAATTAGTAAATCCAGAAATAATTATACTATTAGGTAGTGTAGCGTTAAAAAACATACTAGGGAAAGAATATGGAATAACAGCAAGTAGAGGGAAATGGTTTGAAAGAGATGGAATAAAGTATTTGCCAACATTCCATCCAGCAGCACTACTTAGAGATGATACTAAGAAAATAGATTTTTGGAAAGATTTAAAAGAGGTAATGTCTAAATAAATTGACATTACCTTAAATTAATTATAAATCATTTATGCTTTCTGAAGACTTATTAAGTCTAAATAGTTTCTTTATTTTACTTACAAATGTAGTTATAAAAGAAAAAGTATTTTTAGTTGTATCAACTAGCATAAGACTAGTATTAACATTTTCAAATAAGTTTATTTCTCCATATTGTTCTATATATGCTTTTTTCTCTTCAATAACATTCATCATGCTACGGTAGAACTCATTATAAAATGTATATTCGTCAGAAAATCCAATCATATTTTTATAGTTATACAATTTAGAATTAAATTCTTTTATATCTTCTAAATTTCTAATACTATTAAATTCATTTTTGAAACATTTAAGCATAATTAAATTTTGAGTTTTAAAAAATAATGATTTTATATCCTCTTTAGTCTCATTTATTAATTTATTCAACAACTTAATAGAACTAATCTTATCAGTATATTGTAATTCGATTGTATAATAATTTAAGTTGTTTTCTAATGATAATAAATTATCAAAATTCTTTAATATTGCTGAATATGTCTTTTTATCTGATTTCAATATAAAAGTATTTTTAAATACATCATTACTATTAAGTGTACTATGATATAAAGGATATGTTCCAGTAAAATATGAAATCTGATTTAAAAGAGCACATTGTAATGGATAATAATCTGGACTAATTGTACTTATTGAAATTCCATAATATGTCTCCTTTGAAAATTCATTCATATTTGCTTCTGAGGCCATAAGTTGGACTGCAGCTTCATTTATAGCAAGGCCTGAATTGTATGAAGGGTTATATAATCCCATTTTAGAGACGTTATTATTACTATCACGAAGTTCTTGAATGTAATGAATGCATTCGTGAACTGCTAATGTAGATAGCTCATTAATATCTGATGTTTCATTAAAATATATAGAATTATCTTTATAGAAATACTTAGCTCCTGAGGAATCTGGAGGCATTTTTGCAATATACATATTAAGTCTTGAAAGGGACTCAAATAGCTCACTTTTATTTAAATTGTGTTCAGGAAAAGCGAGGCATAATTTGCTTGCAACATTAATTGCTATAGTATTTACTTTCAAAGTATCTAGTTGTGAAACAACTTCAATACCTTCTTTCTTTAATCTTGAGAAAGTAGCCAATTCAACGAACTCCTTTATTCTTTAGTATTCTAATATATACAAATATTATATAATATAAAGCATGGAAAAATATTTCATAAAGATTAAACTTATATTACATTTCTGTTACACAGTAAGGTATAAATGGAAAACCTGTATTTACTTATTATGTAAAAAATGATATAATTATCTTGTAGTCAAATATTTGACACAATTCGTAATATAAATAGCCATACGTTATATTACAGAAATTATTGGAGGTAAATTATTATGGCAGTATCGAAAGAAAGAAATCAAGTAGCGCGGGAATTAAGCGATGCAATAGATCCAATTGCTAATGCTATTATGCAGGAGTGGGGATTGAAGTTCGCAGAGATTCAGGGGCGAGGGCTTGAACCAAAATTTGACCGAGAAATTATAAAAAGAATCAACGAAGAGCCTAAGATAAAAGTAAAATTTATCGAATTTATGGCGCACGTTGTAGATAACTACGGAAAGATTTGGTACGAGTTCACAGAGAGCCAAAAGGAAATAATTACTCTTAAAGAGAGTAAAATCTTTTGGTAAAATTTATCTCAAAAGAGCTTCCTAAAATGGAAGCTCTTAATCTATTTATGAAACTTTTAGTATTCTAATCTTATTTTCTTTTTTCTTATATATCTCATAAGTATTCATTGCATTATTTAAAAGTTCTTTATATGCAATAGAGTTAGGTCTGTGTTTTGTTTTACAGAATGCTTGGATTATTGTAGTATTTATTATTTCTCTATTAAATCTAACTATATCAGGATTTATTGTTATTTTGTTTTTTGAACATTTGTAGAATTCGCCATTTAGTCTTTTTATGGAGTAATCATCTGGAGCAAATTTTAATATATGTCTTGCTACTTCCATAGCATATTCAATTTCTGTTTCAGCAATTGTATTATATAATTTTTGAATAGCCATATTTACTATATCAATATTTTCAATATTTTTGTATGCTTTAGGCAAAAACAAGTCAATTTCATAATCTTTCTTATTTAATTCAACAGTTGCAGTATTTGTATATTTTATATTCAATTTTAAACTTTTTCCTAGAACACTAACTGTTAAATATGTTTGATTATTTACTGTTTTTCTAAACTTTAAAACACTCATATTTGCCCCCCTACAAAAAATATGTTCCACAAATAGCTGTTCGCTATCGGTAAAAATATTTTACAGTTAAGAATTAAAAAAGTCAATAGGTTTTTATAGAAATGTTGAAAAAAATTTTTATTACTGATAAAATATATAAAAACAAAAAAGGAGAAATAAAATGGAAAAATGTTTATTGTTAGGGAATGGTGGAAGAGAAGCAGTTCTTGCAGAATACATAAGCAAAGGGTACGAACTTTATACAGTATGTCCATATGAAAATCCAAGCATAATAGGAAGTGTAAAAAAATCAAATGGAAAATATATAGTTGATGATCCATTTAATAAAGATGTAGTAAGAAGTTTTATTAAAGAAAACGATATAACTACATGTGTAATAAGTAGTGATAATTTATTACAAGATGGATTAATTGATGTTGCAAGAGAGTTAGGATTAAAAACATTTGGACCAACATCAAAAGGGTCAAAAATAGAATGGAGTAAAACATACGCATTAGATATAGTAGAAAAACTAGCACCTGATATGATAATAAAAAACTACAATATAACAGATTCAAATGAATTAAAAGCAATTATTGATAAATATGAAGATGATAGCTTTGTTGTAAAACCAGAAGGACTAACAGGAGGAAAAGGTGTAAAAGTAGGCGGAATTCATTTCAAGGGAAAAGAAGAAGGATATGAATATGCTAAAAGCTGTTTAGAATCAAGTGGAAATGTAATTGTTCAAGATAAAATTGAAGGAAGAGAATTTACAGTAATGGCTCTAACAGATGGAGAAAATATCGTAGTTACACCAACAACTTTTGATTACCCATATAGATTTGATGAAGATAAAGGACCTGGAACAGGTGGAATGGGATGCTTGAGTTTTGAAGATGGAAAATTACCATTCTTAGAGCAAAAAGATATTGATGAATGTGCAGAGCTTATAAAAAACACATTAAAATATATCAACAAAGATTCTATTGAATTTAATGGAGTAATATATGGAGGATTTTTCAAAACAAATAATGGAATAAAATTCATTGAATTCAATGCCAGATTTGGTGATCCAGAGGCATTAAATGTTTTAAACTCATTGGAAACACCATTTACAGAAGTAATGGAAAATATATTTAACAAGACACTAAATAAAGATAATTGTAAATTTAAAAGCAATTATACATTTACTGTATATGTAGTAACAAAAGAATATGCAGTTGAAAATAGAAAAGAACCATTAGTATTTACATTAAACAAAGAGGAAATAGAAAAGCAAGGAGTAAAAATATATTTTGCGAATACCAAAAATGTAGAAGGAAATACATACTCATCAGTAAGTAATTCAAGATTATTTGGTTTAACTACTTCTGGTACAACATTAGAAGAAGCAAAAGAAAGAGTATATAACTCTATGAAGGGAAACTTAGATGAAAACTTAGACTATAGAAAAGATATTGGAAATATATATGAGCATTAATAACTAAAGAGTAGAGAACTTCTCTACTCTTTATTATATATCTGATTTTGTTTTAGAAACTGTACTAAGTTCTAATTCTTGAGTTTTTTGTTTTTGAACATATTCAGTAGCATCAGAATCTATACGATCTATTATAGTAGCTTGTTTGTCTAGATTATTAACTGCTTCTATAAATAATGGAGATAATGCAACAACAGTATCATAATCAGGTTCTCTTTGTACTTCTGGTTCTATAGGAATTGAACTTGCGAATGTTTCTAAATATGAAGTCTGTTCTTTCTTAGATTCTATATTAGCTATTGCAATAGATTGCATACTATTAGAAGAATTTGATTCATTATCTATAACTGTTCTTTCAGAAGGTTTACTAATAAATTCAATATCTTCAGTTTTTTGTTCAGAGATTTCAGTATCAGTAATATACATATCTTCTTCAGTTAAATCTTTTTTTGTACTTTTAACACTATCTTGTATATCAGTACTTGCAATTTCATCATTTTCAGGCAAATCAGTAACTGTATCTAGTTTTACTTCCTGATCTGGAGATTGAACTTCTGGTACAACATCCCCAGTAGCTACTTCCTCATGAAAAAGTTGAATATCATCGTTTTCAATTTCTTCAGAAATATTAGGATTTTGATATGTAACTTCATCTTGATTTTCTAAAGATATTTCTATTCCAGAATTAAGCATTTCATCAACATCTAGAGATGAAACGTCTTCCTCCATATTTGAAGTGGTTCTTGCTTTTTCAGATTTAGCATATACTATTTGAACATTTTTAGCAAAATAATCATTAGATATTGCTTTTTCAGGTGGAAGCAATAAATTAAAGTAACTTATTATAGCATATCTTTTTATATCAGAAATATTATTGTATTCATCATATGACAAAGAACTTTTAGACATATCCATATCAGGTCTTGATAACTTATTTAAATATGTTGGTGAATAATCTAAATAAGTAGCACTTAATATCAATTCTTTATATTTATCATTAAATTTTACATGTCTATTTTCATAAACCCATTTAAACATTTCATTAATATTATTAGGAGATTTTGATATTGTAAGTAAAGCAGCATAACTACTTGCTTGAATAGATAGGTTAGAAAAAGACTTATTGTTATATTCAGATGCAACATCTATTTCAGTTTTTTCTGCATTATCTATTATACGATCTTCTCTTGCTATTGATTGTAAGAATTCATCAGAGATAAAACGTTTAACTTCTGATTGATGTTTTAAAAAGTCATCTATTGAGTATTTATCATTAATAGAATATTTCTTTTCCCAATCTTCTACCATAACATTTAATTCATCAAGAGTAGCATATTTTTTTGTTATATCTACAAGATCACTAAAAGCCTCTTCTTGCTTAAAAGCGTTTTCCTTTAAGTTCTTATCCCTAGTATATAATTCAATTCTCTTCTGATACATACGTAAGAAACTATTTATAGGATATTTTTCTTGCCATTTGTTTACTTTCTTTTTAAGTAAATCATAATCATTAGTATTTTTAATGATATGATGCAATTCCCTCATAGCTTTTGCCTGATTTTCTATTTTCTTTTCTTCTTTTAATCTTAATTTATCTAATATATATTGGGTAACATGTGAATAATATTCATTAAGTAAAAACTCAATTCTTTTTTTGAAATCAGATCTAGAAGAAGTACTTGGTCTATCTAATAACTTTTTATATTTGTTTTTCCAAGAAGCTATTCTTGCATCTAATAATTCAACATCTTGAAGTTGCATAGCTTCTGCAATTATTTGACGAAGTTCAAAATATGCTTCATCTTCTAGCTTTCTTAAGTCTTGCTCTTGAACTTTTGTATCATTACTCATAAATTACCTCCTTACATCCATATATTTAATTATACCATATTAAGACAAAAAGTAAAGTTTAAGATATTGTATACCGAATGTTTAAAAAAATATATATTTGTGTTACAATAAATATGTATTAATATAAAGGAGATAGATTATATGATAAAAAGAAATGAAACAAAAAAAGTATTTGTAGGAGATGTACAAATTGGAGGGCAAGAAAAAATAGTAATACAATCTATGACTAATACAAAAACAAAAGATATTAAGTCGACAGTAGAGCAAATTTTAAAATTAGAAGAGGCAGGATGCGAAATTGTAAGAGTTGCATGTTTAGATTTGGAAGATGCAAAGGCAATTTCTGAGATAAAGAAACAAATACATATTCCAATAGTTGCAGATATACATTTTGATTATAAGATTGCATTAGAAGCTGCAAATGCAGGTGTAAATAAAATAAGAATCAATCCAGGAAATATTGGTTCAATTGATAGAGTAAAAGCAGTAGTAGACAAATGTAAAGAAAAGCAAATTCCAATTAGAATAGGAGTAAATAGTGGATCTCTACCAAAAGATATATTAGAGAAATATGGTGAGCCAACACCAAAAGCAATGGTAGAAAGTGCAGCAAGACATGTGAAAATATTAGAAGATTTAGATTTCGATAATATCGTTGTTTCATTAAAAGCATCAGAACTAGATTTATGCATTAAAGGATATGAAGAGGCAGCTAAAACATTTAAATATCCTTTGCATTTAGGAGTAACACATGCTGGTACAGAATTTAGTGGAACAGTAAGTTCTAGTATTGGACTTGGAACTTTAATAAGAGAAGGAATAGGAAATACAATGAGAGTTTCCTTATCAGCAGACCCTATAAAAGAAATAAAGGTAGCAAAAGAAATTTTGAAAGATTGCAATTTATATAAATCACCAACATTAATCGCATGTCCTACATGTGGAAGAATACAATATGATTTAATTCCTATTGCAAATGAAATGGAAGATTTTCTTCAAACTATAAAATCAGATATAACAGTAGCTGTAATGGGATGCGGAGTAAATGGGCCAAATGAAGCAAGACATGCAGATATAGGAATTGCAGGAGGAATAAAAGAAGGACTATTATTCAAAAAAGGTGAGATTATTAAAAAAGTAAAACAAGAAGATATTGTAAAAGTATTAAAAGAAGAGATTTTAAAAATGATATAGAAGGAAGAAAATAATGGAAGTTATTATAGGTAAAACAGCAGGTTTCTGTTTTGGAGTTGCTAATGCAGTAAACAAAACAACTAATATATTAGATGAAAAAGAAAATATATCTTGTTTAGGTGAATTAGTACATAATAAGCAAGTAACTGAGGATCTTGAGAATAAAGGTCTAATAATAATAGAAAACTTAGATGAAGCAAGAGAGAATGTAATAATAAGATCACATGGAGTAGAAAAAGGAATATACAATAGTGCAAAAAGATTAGGTATTAATGTTATTGATTTAACATGTCCTAAAGTATTAAAAATACATAATATTGTAGAAGAATATTCTAATAATGGTTACTACATTCTACTCGTAGGGAAAAGAACCCATCCAGAGATAATTGGAACTATAAGTTATTGTGGAAAAGATGCAGATATTATTGAAGATGAAAGTCAAGTCGAAGAAAAACTTGAGGAATTCTATAAATCTGGGATAGATAAACTATTAATAGTTGCTCAGACTACATTTAGTTTAGATAAGTTTAACAAAATTACTTTATTGGTAGAAGATGAAATAAAAAAACACACAGATATACAATTAGAAATAAAGAGAACGATATGTGATGCAACAAGACTAAGACAAGAAGAAACAAAAGAAATAGCTTCAAAAGTAGATATGATGATAATAATTGGAGGAAAGCATAGTTCTAACACAAATAAATTATATGAAGTTTCTAGAAAATATTGTAATAACTGCATATTAATAGAAACAAAAGAGGAGATTGATTTAGATAAAATCGCTAAATACCAGCGAATTGGTATAATGGCAGGAGCATCTACACCAAAAACAAGTATAGAAGCAGTAGTTGAAATGCTAAATAAAATATGTTAAAATATAAATGGTATATTGCCTAAAGAAAGGAGTAAATGTATAACATATGAACCAGATTCTTATAAATGAAAAACTATATGTAACACCAGAATTAAAGAAAAAGAAAAAAGCATTTAAATTTGAGTTTTTCTTATCTGTTTTTTTGTTATGCGTATTATCTTCTTATGCAATATATGCAGAATATGATAGAAACAAAAGTGAACAGGTTTCGAAAGAAATATTAGATGGAATAGAATTTCAAAGTGGAACAGAGATAGTTGAGGAAGAAGTAACAGTTGTGGTATTAAATGCAATTCCAGAAGAAGAGGAAGTTGCACAAACACAAACTGTACAAACAGAAAGACCAGTAGATGTTCCAGAAGAGCAAAAATCTATTGCAAATGATGGTACAGTATACTATACAATAGGAAAAATAAATATACCATCAATAAATGTAAACTATCCTATACTATCTACATACTCAGATGCATTATTAAAGATTTCCCCATGTAAATTCCACGGGCCAAACCCAAATGAAATAGGAAATTTATGCATAGCAGGACACAATTACAAAAATTCTAAGTTTTTTAGTAAAGTACCAAATATGAAAAATGGTGATGAAATAGAAATAACAGATTTAGGAGGAAATACTGTAACATATGAAGTATATGATAAATTTATAGTAAATCCAGACGAATTAGAATGTACAAGCCAACTTACAGGAGGAAGAAGAGAAATTACACTAATCACTTGTACAAATGATAACAAACAAAGATATATAATAAAGGCAAGGGAAAAATAATGTCCTAAAAGGGACGTTTCTCTATGGGACATTTTGTCCCAAAATATGCAAATGTTAAAAAATGAAATGAACTATCAAATTTAAATTTGATAGTTCATTATTTGTTTAATTTTAAAATATAAAAAAACATTCTCTAAAACAATTAAGGTTTAGAGAATGTGGAGATTAGCCAGCAAGGCTAATTAAGGTCTTTATGGCTTTATCAGCCATATCAGGATTTAACGTTTTTGAAAAAACATCACGGTAACCTTCTATAATAGAAGAATAACCATATCCTTCCTGATAAAGAGCCACTTTTGCAATATTACCATATTTTTTAATACAGCTAGTTGCAAGTGTTGCAGCAAAGAGAACGTATTCTGCATATGTGGTGCAAAACTTCATTTTATCAAATTTTTCACCATTACAAAAATGCTCCCAAACAAAAGAAGATGCTTCTTTCTGATTTGCCAATGGATTTTTTTGAATATAGCCTTTTGCATCTGTTTCGACTTCTTTTACAAGATAAGAAACACAACTTAGGGCATTTTCAAAATCATCAGCCGCTGTAATGACTTCTACATAGGGAAGACTATCAGCAGATAAATTTGCCAAATGTATTCTGCCATGATAAAGCATTACATCTCGAAGAATTTCAATTGATGAATCAATTGTTAATTCTTCTTGGTTAGATATAAACTTTTCGAGTCTGTCAATGCTTAAAACATTGTGAGATACTTCTGTATCCCAAAACTTTCCGAGTAGTTTATATTGATCAACACGACCATCATCGTGGTGCTCAGCACAAATGGCTAACAACTCCATATCTACAGAGAGATTTTGAGCTTTAGCAATTGCTTTTGCCTGAGCAATTACATTTCCAATGTGCTGCTTTTTTCCAAGTAAACCCTCCTTAGAAAAAATTTCGTAGTACCGGTTAGCCTTATGATATGCCAACACTGCTGGGTTGATGTTCATTTTTATTTTCTCCTTTTAATAATTTAATTAGCAAAAAGCTTATAAATATATTTTAACATAAATTAACATAAAATTCAAATTAAAAGAGCTCAATATAAATTGAACTCTTTTATCTTAATATTATACAAATTTATATATTGTAGTAGTATCATAAAATTCACTTTCTTTAAGAATTGGAGAAGTAAAATTTTCTTGATTTATGCTATTAGGTAAAAATCCTGTTTCCAAGCAAATTCCACTTCTATTTTCATACAGACAATTATCCTTTCCGACTACTTTATTATTCTCAATGAAGTTTCCAGCATAGAATTGAACACCTATTGCATCTGTGTATACTTCCATAGTTCTTTGACTAGTTGTATCTGATAAAGTGGCTATTTTTTCTATACCTTCTTTAGTTTTGTTTATAACATAGGAATGATCGTATCCACCTGTAAAATGAAGTTGTTCAAAATCAGAATTTATTTCCTTACCAATTGTCTTAGGATTTCTAAAATCCATTGGAGTATTTTCTACATTTATTAGATTTCCTGTTGGGATAAGTTCGTTATCCACTTCTACAAATTTATCAGCATCTATACTAAGAATTTGATTCATAGCTGTTCCGTCTGTTATGTCCAGATAAATTGAAATAGCTATGATTAGTCATATTTGCGATTGTATCCTTTGTAGATTTTCCTTGATAATTAATTCTAAGTTCATTATCATCAGTTAGAGTATATTTAACAGTAATATTAAGTTCACCAGGGAAACCTTGGTCTCCATCTGGGCTAATTAAATTAAAAGAAACTGAATTATTAGATTCATCTAAAGAATAGTTCCATATTCTTTTGTTATATGGATTAAAACCACTATGTAAATTGTTTTTTTCTCTTTCATTTTTATCTAAATTGTATATTACATCATTAAGCATAAAACTAGCATTTTTTACTCTATTGCTATTTCTCCCCACAGTCGAACCAAAGTAGCAAATATCATTTGTAAGATATTTATCTAAGCTATCAAAACCTAATACTACATCATCTAAATTTCCATTTTTATCAGGAACAAACAAAGAAACAAGTACTGCTCCAAAATTAGTAAGTTTTGCAACTAATCCATTTGAATTTGTTATAGTGAAAAGTTTAATGTCATCATTTTTAAACTTTCCAAAATCCGATATTTCAATCATAAAATACCTCCTTAAGATTTATATGATAAGTATATATAAAAGAAATAAAAAAAGCAAATTGAAGATAATAATAGCAAAAATGAAATATCTTTCATAAGATATAAAGAGATATATTTTATGGAGGTTTTTTATGGCTAAAATATTAGTTTTTAATAACGATACAGATAGGATGGAGACATACTATAGAGAAGAAAATCAAGCAATGCCATATAATGCAAATAGAACACTAACAGTAAGAGAATTTAGGGGGTCAAGTGGAAGCCCAACATTATGGACAACAAAAAGAGCAATGCAAAGTTTTAATACAACTAGATACTTATTTGGAGCACCAATACCAGTAGGATTTGCATTTAAGAGACCATGGGAAGGTGGACATGGATTACAAAGTCAACATTATGCTGGAGTAGCATTCGATAGCGGTCAAACATTAAGTAATGCGCAAAGGAATAGATTATGGAATACTGCAAACAGTTCACGGAGTATGGACTTATGTTGAACCACAGAGATTAACCCCTACATGGGTACATTTTGATAAAAGATTTGGAAGAGCAGCTTGTGGAGGTAGTGCAGGATTTCCTTTAATAAAACAGGGAAGTATAAGCACATATGTATTAATTGCACAGGATGACTTAAATACACTTGGATTTAGAACAGGAGGATTAGACCGGAATATTTGGTAATAGAACTAGAGAAGCAGTAAGAAGTTACCAGAGAAGTAGAGGATTATCAGCAGATGGAATTGTAGGATGTAATACATGGAGATCTCTACAAGAAGATGTAGTAGGGACAGGAAGAACAAGCACCACAATTGATTAATAAAAAAGGATTTTGGGAATGCTACCCAAAATCCTTTTAAGGTTTAACAACTTTTGATTCGAATTCTTCCCATGACTTACTAAATTCATGATTAGAAAAAGCTTCTTTTAATCCATTTACTTGCTTTAATTTAATAATCTCATCTAATTCCATACCAAGATGAAGAGATATTGTACTATCATCCCAACCACTTTTGGTAAGTTCCATTACAATTTTAGACATATCCAATATTTGATGTGTACCTCTTGCCCTATTATGGCGTATTGTACTTGCAATACGATCATCTAATTGTTTGTTAATTGTAACAATTGGGATTTCCTTTAAATGAAAAAACTCCTTTGCACATCTATATCTGTGAAATCCATCAACAATAATATATGTATCATTTTCTGAATCATAGTATGTAACAATTGGTTGAGTATAACCATCTTCCTCGATGGAATGCTTTAAAAGTCTCATTTCTGGAGGAGCAACTTTATTAGGGTTATAGTCATTTGCAATAACTTTATTAATGTCTACCATTTTTACATCTAATACTGGAAAAGTAATTTCTTTATTCATTAATATCACTCCTGATTCTGATGAAGTTTTTATATCCGTTATTATCTGTGCTGACAAATCCGCAAGCACTATATACATCAGAATAAGCATTTGTAACAATACTATCCTTAATTTTAGTTTCTTTACTAATATGAGTTAATAATTCAATTAAAAAATCATCTTTTATTGAATAAACATTTTTTATAACACCAGATACTATAGAAACAAAAGCAACGGGACTGTCATTATCTACATATACATACCATTCCTTGTTATTATCATCATATATCCTATCATTTGTTTTGTTTTCGACTATTCTGGAACCGAAAAATTTCCCCATAATATTATAAAAATCCTTTGATTTGTTATCCATTTTTAGAATCATTATTTACCACTTCCTCTTTTATAAATTTATTTAAATCGGGATCTGTAGTTATAGTATTTGCTGAAAGTAAATTATCCCATTTATGTGCTAATTTTCTTAATTCATTTTCCTCAGTTTTTGTCTGAGCAAATGAAAGTCTTTTAAGATAAAAGTCATTTTTTTCAACTGCTCTTGCTATTCTCCTCCATGAGATTGCCTTCTTTTGATTTTCCAATTTTTTAGGAGCTTCTTCAGGTATCTGATCAAAATCAATTGAATATTTTTTTCTAAACCATATCATGAATTTCTTTATTTTTCTGTAGTAATTCATCATAAGATCTCTATTATACATACCAATACTCTCTAACAAGAAAACAGTATACTGTTGCCAAGTCATAAAATCTGGTTTAGAACTCTTGATATCGCCTAAAGCAGAAGTTCTACAATATATATTACCAAAATTAACACCATTAACACGATTAACAACTTTTGCCCAAGTTTCATATTCCAATGCTTTAAATTGATCTAAACCTTTTCTTTGGTCATCTCCATATGGTTGACAAATTCTTTGGTCTGATAAACTAACTCCGTTTTTATACATCAAATCATATATTTTATTGTATTTTAAATCTAATTTACTCACAGCACCCCATATATCTTCAACCCTGAAATCATAAATTGGATAAAAGTTATATGCATCAAGTATTTGATTGGAGAATTTAACTCTTGTAGTCCAATTATAGTCTTTAAAAGTTTCCTTATACTTTTGAAAAGTAATTGTACGAAAACGATTTAAACTTTCATCTGTTCTAATTCCTATTCCACATGCTATTGGACCTTTATGTTGCTCCTGATACCAAGAAGCAAACTGAAGGATAAATTCTTCAAACTCTTCACCTTTTCTGAACCAATCAAATGGACAGTTATGTATATTTATTGCATCTTTAGGCATTGGTCTTATCCATAAATGTTTGCTTTCTTCTTCCCAGCAAAGCCATTTAGGTTGCAGAATAGATACTGCATTTCTTAGAGCCAAGGGAAGAGCTATATGGTAAAAGGTTCTTATCTGAGACAACTGTTTTAATTCGTTTAAGTGGTCAATTGTACATTTGTATTGACCTTCTAAATCTATATATAAAACATCAAATTTCTTGTTTAAACGTTTAGCTACTATATTAGCAAGTTGAACCATTACAGAACTGTCTTTACCAGCACTTACACTAAAATATATATTTTCGAAATTATTAAAAATTATTTCAAGACGTTCAAATGCAGCTGCTAATACATTTTTTTCCAAATAAATTTTAGGCATAGGTAAAATTCAACTTCCTTTCATGCTAATTATATGTTAATCTACAAATTACGTCAAGAAGAAACAATAATTTATAAATCAATATTTACCTTAGGAGTAATATTATGCATATAAATGTACCTTTATTACTTTCAAAAAAACATACAAAACTTGATAAACTCTTGTAAATGTGATAGAATTCACTAGAGGTATATAAAAGGAGAGGTTAAATGAAAGTTATATTATTACAAGATATAAAAAATGTAGGAAAGAAAGATGAGATAATAAATGCAAATGATGGATATGCAAGAAACTTTTTATTTCCTAAAAATTTAGCATTAGAAGCAACTAAAGATAATTTATTAAAGTTGCAAGCCAAAAAGGATTCTCAAAAACATAAAAAGAATTTAGAGATAGAAGAATTTAAAAAACAAGCAGATAAATTGAAAGATATAACTTTAGAAATAAAAGTAAAAGCAGGAGCGAATGGAAAAATATTTGGAGGAGTTACTTCTAAAGAAATATCAGAAGAATTAAAAAAACAATATAAAATGGAAATAGATAAGAAGAAGATAATCTTAAAAGAAACAATAAAAAATATTGGAAGATTTTCAGTAGATATTAAATTCGGAGATGGAGTATCAGCTAATCTAGCTCTAGATATAAAAGCAGAGTAAGATTTTGAATATTGACATCACTAGGGGTTTAAGGATGGGGATGTATCTTATCCCTATAGAGAGACCAAGGGGAAAGATGCGTCCCCTTACAAATAAAGGAGAATAAAATGGAGTTAGGAAAAATACCACCACATGATATTGATGCAGAACAAGCAGTAATAGGAAGTATGCTTACAGATAAGGATGCAGTAATTGATAGCGTTGAAGTATTAAAACCAGATGATTTCTATAGACAAGATAATAAAACAATATATGAAGCAATATTAAACTTATATAATAGAGCAGAACCTATAGATATAATTACAGTTAAATCAGAATTAACATCTTTAGGAAAGCTTGAAGCTGTTGGAGGATTAGAATATTTGGCAGTATTACCAGATAAAGTTCCAACAACTGCAAATGTAGACAGATATATAAAAATAGTTGAAGAGAAATCAGTCTTAAGAAGATTAATAAAAGCTTCTAATGAACTTATAGATTTAGGATATGATCAGACGGAAGAGCTAGATGCCATTCTTGATCAAGCTGAAAAAAAGGTATTCGAGATTTCACAAGGGAAGAATCAAAAAGGATATGCTGCATTAAAAGATATTTTGGTAGAGAGCTTTGCAGAGATAGAAAAACTATATAATCAAAAAGAGCCAATAACAGGTATTCCAACAGGATTTGCAGATTTAGACTATAAAACAGCTCGGGCTTCATAATTCTGATTTAGTATTAGTTGCTGCAAGACCAGCTATGGGTAAATCTGCATTTGCATTAAATATAGCAACAAACGCAGCACTTCAAGCAAAGGTTCCAGTTGTAATATTTAACCTTGAAATGTCAAAGAGTCAGCTTGTAAACAGAATGCTTTGCAGTGAGGCTATGGTTGATAGCAATAAAATAAGAACAGGAAAAATTGAAGAAGATGATTGGGTAAAACTTGCAACAGCTTTAGGACCTCTTTCAGAAGCACCTATATACATTGATGATACACCGGGAATAAGCATTACAGAAATAAGGGCAAAATGTAGAAAACTAAAGATGGAAAAAAATATAGGACTTGTAGTAATAGATTATTTACAATTAATACAAGGAACAGGAAAAAGAAATTCTAGTCGTGAACAAGAAATTTCTGAAATAAGTAGATCACTTAAAATATTAGCAAAAGAATTAGATGTTCCAGTAATTGCATTATCACAATTATCAAGGGCTGCAGAACAAAGAACAGATCATAGACCAATGCTTTCAGACCTTCGTGAATCTGGAGCGATAGAACAAGATGCTGATATAGTAATGTTTTTATATAGAGATGATTACTATAACCCAGATTCAGAAAAGAAAAATATAGCAGAAGTAATTATGGCAAAACATAGAGGTGGATCAACAGGAACAGTAGAATTATTGTGGCTTGGAAGTTATACTAAATTTGTTAATATAGAAAAATATAGAGAATAATATTAGGGTTGCTTTTAGGCAACCCTAAATTAAAATAGGAGAAAATATGTTAAAAGAACAAGTAATCGATACAATAAAAAAATATAAACTAATAAAAGAAAACGATTCTATAGTAATAGGGGTATCTGGTGGACCAGATTCAATTTGTCTATTACATATATTAAATGAAATAAAAAATGAATTAAATTTTAAAATTTATGTAGCACATATAAATCATATGATAAGAGAAGAAGCAGATGAAGAGACTGAATACGTAAAAGAGTTTTGCAAAAATCTAGGAATAGAATGTTATATAAAAAGAATAGATGTAGTAGAAATTGCAAATAATTTAAAAAGAGGAACAGAAGAAACTGGAAGACAAATAAGATATGAATTTTTTAATGAAATTTTAGAAAAAACAAATTCAAATAAAATAGCAACAGCGCATAATAATAATGATAAAGTAGAAACTATATTAATGAATATTTTAAGAGGAAGCGGAACTTCAGGACTAAAAGGAATTGAAGCAATAAGAGATAACATGTATATTAGACCATTAATAAATACATCAAGAGAAGAAATAGAAGAGTATTGTAAAACCAATAAATTAGAACCAAGAATAGATAAATCAAACAATGAGAATATTTATACAAGAAACAAAATCAGGAATATCGTTATTCCGTATATAAAACAAGAATTTAATCCTAATATAATAAAAACAATAAATAGATTATCAGAAGTTGCAAACGAAGAGAATGAATACTTAAATAAAGTAACAGAAAATGAATTTAATAAGTTACTATTAGAAAAAGCAAATAATAGTTATGTATTAAATTTAAAAGACTTTAATAAATTAGAATTAGTAATAAAAAGAAGGGTTATACTATATACTATTAATGAACTTTTATCATCTACAACAGGAATAGAAAAAGTTAATATAGATGACATTATAGAACTATGTAATAATAATATTGGTAATAAATATTTAAGCCCTATTAAAAATTTAAAAGTTTTAGTAAAAAAAGGGAAAATTTTTTTTATAGCTTTAGGTTAAGCTTCCGTAAGCAAAACCTTGATACACAAGGGATTGCAAGAAAAAACTTTACCAAAAAGTATTGTAATTAAAAATTCGATATGTTATATTTCATACATAATAAAAGATGTTTAAAGGAGATTTGAAATGAAGAAGAGTTTGAAAACATTAGCAATGTGGTTAATTTTAGGAATCATATTTATAGTAGTAATATCCTCAGTAATGGATAATTCTCAAAACAAAATGAAATATTCAGAATTAATGCTTGCAATAGAAAGTGGAAAAGTTGAAAATATAGAGCTTACATCAGATGGTGTAAAAGCATATGTTACATTAAAAGATAATCCGAAATTTGAAAAAGAAGTTAATATACCAAGTGTAGATAGCTTTATGGATAGAATAAGTAATTATTTAGCAGAAGGAAGCTTCACATTAGAAGAAAAATCACAATCAACAATAATTACAATATTAAGTTTATTATCACCATTTGGAATAGTAATAATTTTCTTCCTATTCTGGTTCTTAATTATGGGAAATAATCAAGGTGGAGCTGGAAACAAAACTATGTCATTCGGAAAAAGTAGAGCAAGAATGATGGGTACAACAGAAAAAACTAAAATTACTTTTAATGATGTAGCTGGAGTAGATGAAGAAAAAGAAGAATTACAAGAAATAGTAGAATTCTTAAAATCACCTAAGAAGTTTACAGATATGGGTGCAAGAATTCCAAAAGGTGTTTTATTGGTTGGTCAACCAGGTACAGGTAAAACATTACTTGCTAAAGCAGTAGCAGGAGAAGCAGGAGTACCATTCTTTATAATAAGTGGTTCTGATTTCGTTGAAATGTTTGTTGGTGTTGGTGCATCAAGAGTAAGAGATTTATTCGAACAAGCAAAAAGAAATGCTCCTTGTATAATATTTATAGACGAGATAGATGCAGTTGGACGTCAAAGAGGTGCAGGACTTGGTGGAGGACATGATGAAAGAGAACAAACATTAAATCAATTATTAGTTGAAATGGACGGATTTGGTACAAATGAAGGTGTTATAGTACTTGCTGCAACAAACAGACCAGACGTATTAGATAAAGCATTACTACGTCCAGGTAGATTTGATAGACAAATAGTAGTATCAGCACCAGATGTAAAAGCTAGAGAAGAAATATTAGAAGTTCATAGCAGAAAGAAAAGAATAGCAGATGATGTAGATTTAAGAACAATAGCAAAAAACACAGCAGGATTTGCTGGAGCAGATTTAGAGAATGTATTAAACGAAGCAGCACTTCTTGCAGCAAGAAGAAATAAAAACGAAATTGGAATGGCTGAAATTGAAGATGCAATGATAAAAGTAACAATGGGACCAGAAAAGAAGAGTAGAGTAAGAAGTGAAAAAGAAAATAAATTAGTAGCATTCCATGAAGCTGGTCATGCTGTTGTAAGTAGATTCTTACCTACACAAGATAATGTACATCAAATATCAATAGTGCCACGTGGTATGGCTGGTGGATACACAATGTATAAACCAGATGAAGATAAAAACTTCATGTCTAAATCAGAAATGGAAGAAAATATCGTATCATTATTAGGTGGTAGAGTAGCAGAAAGCTTAGCATTAGATGATATATCTACAGGAGCAAGTAATGATATCGAAAGAGCAACAAAGATTGCAAGAGAAATGGTAACAAAATACGGAATGAGTGAAAGAGTAGGAACAATTACATTCGGTTCTGATGGAGGAGAAGTATTCTTAGGTAGAGACTTAGCACAATCAAAAGACTATAGCGAAGAAACAGCTAGCCTAATAGACGAAGAAGTAAAAAGAATTATTGACAAAGCGTATACTACAGCTAGAGAGATTTTAAGCAACAATATGGATAAACTAACAGCAGTAGCAGAAAGACTATTAGAAAAAGAAAAAATCGATGGAGACGAATTCCAAGAGATTTTTAACTAATGTCCCAAAAGGGACGTTTCTGACTGGGACATTTTGTCCCAGAATATGCATATGTTTAGAAAATAAAAAAGAACAAAGCAGTTAATTTATGCTTTGTTCTTTTTACATATAAACTCTTTTAAAACTTTTGTAAGTTGAATTTTTTCTACAGCTTGAACCTTAGCTGATAAACTATCAGGAGTTTCATTTTCATCTAACTCAACTACTGTTTGTGATATTATATTTCCTTCGTCATATTTATCATTTACATAGTGAACTGTAGGGCCACTAATCTTTTCTTTAGATCCAACGACTGCTCTGTGAACATTCATACCATACATACCTTTTCCACCAAATTTAGGAAGAAGTGATGGATGTGTATTAATAATAGTATAGTTATTTACTAATCTTTTTCCTATTAATTTTAAATATCCGGGCTAAAACTATTAAATCTATATCATATTTTTTTAATACATTTTCTAATTCTACATCTATTTCCTCTGATGTTTTATTTTCTATTATATAAGTAGGAATATTACTTTCTTCAGCTCTTTTAAGTGCATATGCATCTTTATTATCAGAAACAACTAAATTTATTTTTGCATTTAGTGTTCCATTTGCTATGTTATCTATAACACTTTGAAGAGTTGTGCCATTACCGAGAAGCAAATAAAACTAAATTGTACATTTTAAAACCTCCATTTGAGTTATAAACTCGTGTTTAAATATGGGAAAATTATAGCATTATAAGAAAATAATGTCAATTTTAAAAAAAGACTGTACTTTTTTGTAAATACCAATTATAATTAAAAGTGATTTTCAAAATGGATGTAAAATGGATGGAGGAACTTTTAATGTTTGATGAAATTAAAGAAGAATGTGGAGTGTTTGGAGTATATTCTCCAAAACCAGAAAAGTTAGCATATATAACATGTGTAGGATTATCAGGACTTCAACATAGAGGAGAAGAAAGCTGTGGAATAGCAGTTAATACAGACGGAGTAATTTCATTTCATAAAGATCAGGGATTAGTATCAGAAGTATTTACAAATGAAGTAGTTGGTAAATTACCAGAGGGAAACATGGCAATTGGACATGTAAGATACTCAACCACAGGTGCATCTAGAAAGGAAAATGCTCAACCAATGGTAATAAGACATAAAAAAGGTAATTTAGCATTAGCCCATAATGGAAACATTACAAATGCTATTGATTTAAAACAAGAATTAGAAGATAATGGAGCAATATTTACTACTACTAATGATACAGAAGTAATATGTCATGTAATAGTAAGAGAAAGATTAAAAGCAAAATCTACAGAAGAAGCAATAGCTAATACAATGAAAGTATTAAAAGGAGCTTATTCATTAGTGTTAATGTCACCACAAAAGTTAATAGCTGCAAGAGATCCACAAGGATTTAAACCATTATGTATGGGAAAACTTGATGATAAGATTATATTTGCATCTGAAAGTTGTGCTTTAGATATATGTGGAGCAGAATTTATAAGAGATGTAAAACCTGGAGAAATAATCGTTGTAAAAGATGGTAAAATAGAATCTATAGAATATGATAGCAAAGAGAAAAAAGGAATGTGTGTATTTGAATATATATATTTTGCAAGACCAGACTCAATATTAGAAGGAATGAGTGTACATGAATTTAGAGAAAAAGCAGGAAGATATTTAGCAAAACAATTACCAACAGATGCAGACATTGTTGCTGCTGTACCAGATTCTGGTGTAGATGCAGCTTTAGGTTATTCAAAGGAATCCAAAATTCCATATGACTTGGTATTTACAAAAAGTAAATACATAGGAAGAACATTTATACAAAACACACAAAATAAAAGAACAAAATTAGTTGCACTAAAACTAAATCCATTAAAAAATAGTATAAGAGGTAAAAAAATAGTTTTAATAGATGATTCAATAGTTAGAGGAACTACTTTAACAGGTATTGTAAAAACTTTAAGAAAAGCAGGAGCTAAAGAAGTACATTTAAGAATTGCATCACCAGCATTTATAGATGTTTGCTATTTCGGAACAGATATAGACAATAAAGAAAACCTAATTGCAAATGGTAGATCAGTGGAAGAAATAAGACAAATTATAGATGCAGATAGCTTGGAATATCTAAGCATTGAAAATTTAAGAGAAATAGTTAAAGAGTGCAATATGGAAGACTTCTGTATGGGATGCTTTACAGGCAAATACCCGGTAGAAGTACCTAAAGAAATAAAGAAAGATAGATTTGAAGAAAAAATAAAAAAATAGAAATAAAAACTGTCAATTCGATTTGACAGTTTTTTAATATAATAACTTTATTCTATTCCCCTGTTTTGAGATAAATCCTTCATCCATTAAATTTCTAATTTCTCTCATCATAGCACTTCTATCAACGCTCAAATAATCTGCTAGTGCTGTTAAAGAAAACGGAAGTGATATATTCTTACTAAAAGACTTACTAGATAAAATATTAAAATAACTAAGTAGCTTTTCTCTAATACTTCTTTTAGATAAGATTTCTATTCTAGTATTTTGAGAAATAGTATTATTTAATACAAGCTCTAGTATACTTGAAATCAGAGTAGTATGAAATGGGCAGTTTTGTCTACATTTTATACGAAGGTCATCATAAGAGAATAAAAGGACCTCACAGTTTTTAGTAGCTTCAACAAATAATTCATTATTTGTATTAACATTATGAAAAACTTCACCAAAAATATCGTTTTGATTAAAACGTTCAATTATATCTTTATTTCCTTTTAAATCGTATCTGATTAAATCCGCTTTTCCTGAAAGTAAAATACAAATTTGTTTCCTTTTCTCCATATAAGTAGTAATAACACTTCCAGAAGGAAACTCTTTTTTTTGTACTTTTACACAATTATTTGATATATTTTGGGCAAGTTTTGAAACATCCATTATATGTCCTCCTATGCGACAAATGGGACGGGGGTTTTGTCGCATTAATAATATAAAATATAATTTAATAAAATTATATTATAATAAAATAAAAAAATCAACATATTAGTTGCAAATGCAACAGAAATTATCAGCTATTCATATATAATTAGAACATACAAAATTAAGGAGGTTTTAATTTTGAAAGTAATAAAAAGAGATGGAAAAGCAGTAGACTATAATAGAGAAAAGATAGAAACAGCAATAGATAAGGCTAATAATGAAGTGAAATCTAAAGACAGATTATCTAAAGAAGATATAAGAGAAATAACAAGATATATAGAAGACCTTGATAAAAAAAGAATTTTAGTAGAAGATATTCAAGATATTATAGAACAGCAATTAATGGATAGAAAGAAATTTGAACTTGCTAAAAAATACATGATTTATCGTTATACTAGGGCATTAGTTAGAAAATCAAATACAACAGATGAGTCAATACTTGGATTAATAAAAAATCAAAATAAAGAATTATTAGAAGAAAACTCTAATAAAAATGCAGTACTTGCATCAACTCAAAGAGACTATATAGCAGGAGAAGTTTCAAAAGATTTAACAAAAAGAATATTATTACCTGAAAAAATTACAAAAGCACATGAAGATGGAATTCTTCATTTCCATGATATGGATTACTTTTTGCAACCAATATTTAATTGTTGCTTAATAAATATAGGTGATATGTTAGATAATGGAACAGTAATGAATGGAAAATTAATAGAATCTCCGAAGAGCTTTCAAGTAGCATGTACAATTATGACACAAATAATAGCAGCAGTAGCATCAAACCAATATGGTGGACAATCTGTAGATATAAGTCATTTAGGAAAATATATAAGAAAGAGCTATGAGAAGTTTAGAAGTCAAATAGAGAAAGAATTTGGAAATGAATTAGAGCCAGATATGATTGAAAGACTTGCAGACCAAAGACTAAGAAAAGAAGTATCTGCAGGTGTTCAAACAATCCAGTACCAAATTAACACATTAATGACAACAAATGGACAATCACCTTTTGTTACATTATTCTTGAATTTGAAGAAAGATGACCCATATATAAAAGAAAATGCAATGCTTATAGAGGAAATACTTAAACAAAGATATGAAGGAATAAAAAATGAAAAAGGTGTATATGTAACACCAGCATTTCCTAAGTTAATATATGTATTAGATGAGCATAACTGTTTAAAAGGTGGAGAATATGATTACTTAACAAAACTTGCAGTAAAATGCTCTTCAAAAAGACTATATCCAGACTATATCTCAGCAAAGAAAATGTGTGAAAATTATGAAGGTAATGTATTTAGTCCAATGGGATGTAGAAGTTTCCTATCTCCTTGGAAAGATGAGAATGGTAATTACAAATTTGAAGGAAGATTTAATCAAGGTGTTGTTAGTATTAACCTACCTCAAATTGGTATTATTGCAGATGGAGATGAAGAGAAGTTCTGGGAATTATTTAATGAGAGATTGGAACTTTGCAAAGAAGCATTAATGTGCAGACACTATGCACTACTTGGAACTTTGAGTAACACTAGTCCAATACACTGGAGATATGGTGCAATAGCACGTATGAATTCAGGAGAGAAAATAGATAAACTGTTAAAAGATGGATATTCAACAATTTCATTAGGATATATTGGAATTTATGAATTAACAAAGCTAGTAAAAGGTGTATCACATACAACTCCTGAAGGTCATGATTTTGCAATTAAAGTAATGAAACATTTAAGAGATGCAACAGATAAATGGAAAAAAGAAACAGGAATAGGATTTGGACTATATGGAACACCAGCAGAAAGTTTATGCTATCGTTTTGCAAGAATAGATAAAGAAAGATTTGGAGAAATAAAAGACATCACAGATAAAGGATATTATACAAATTCATATCATGTAGATGTAAGAGAAGATATAGATGCATTTGAAAAATTAGCATTTGAAAGTGAATTCCAACAATTATCATCAGGTGGAGCTATTTCATATATAGAAATTCCGAATATGAGAAATAACTTAAAAGCATTAGAAGATGTTGTTAAATTTATCTATGATAATATTCAATATGCAGAATTCAATACAAAATCTGATTATTGTCATGTTTGTGGATTTGATGGCGAAATAATTGTAAATGACGATTTAGAATGGGAATGCCCAAACTGTGGAAATAAAGATAAGAATAAAATGAATGTAACAAGACGTACATGTGGATATTTAGGAGAGAATTTCTGGAATGAAGGAAAAACTAAAGAAATAAAATCTAGAGTATTGCACTTGTAACAGAAGGGATATATAGATGAAATATGCAAAAATAAAAAAATGTGATGTTGCAAACGGACCAGGTGTAAGAGTTTCTCTATTTGTAAGTGGATGTAATCATCATTGCAAAAATTGCTTTAATAGAGAAGCTTGGGATTTTAATTATGGTCAAGAATTCACGGAAAATGAACAAAATGAAATAATAGATGATTTGAAACCAGAATATATAACGGGACTAAGTTTATTAGGAGGAGAGCCTTTTGAAAGAACAAATCAAGAAGGACTAGTTCCATTAATAAAGAAAGTTAAACAAACTTATCCAGACAAAAAAATCTGGTGCTATACAGGATTTACATTTGATAAGCAGATTTTAGGAGAGATGATTAAAAAGGAAAATAGAGAATCTACTAAAGAAATGCTAAACAATATAGATTTTATTGTAGATGGAAGATTTGTAGAAGAATTAAAAGACCCAAAATTAAGATTTAGAGGTTCAAGTAATCAAAGAATTATAGATGTGAAGAAGAGTCTGGAACAAAATGAGATTGTAATATGGGATGAATTAGATAAAGACATAGGTTAAGAAGAAAAACTGTCAAAAAAACAATTGACAATTTTTTCCTTTTGATGTATAATAAAAACAATAAATGCATAAATTAAATGTAACAAGAAAGGTCGTGATAATATGACATATGTAGAAGAAAATACAAAGAAACTAGAAGAGTTAAAGAAATTACCATATGAAGAATTATACAGAATGAGAAAAGAGATAAAAAACAATCCGAATTCAAGTAGAGCAGATATAATAAATATATGCGTAGCATGTGGTGAAGTGGAAATAGAACAAGATATAGGCAAATCATACACAATAGATGAAATTAGAAAAGAGTTAGGAATTGAAAAGTATAATATTCAAACAGGATGCTGAGGAAGAACTAGAAGATATTAAAAGGTACATAGCAAGAGATTCTATATATTATGCAATTAAAACAACAGACGAAATAATAAATAAAACAGAATACTTATCAATGTTTCCCTATATGGGAAGAAAAATACCAGAATACAATAATATAAACCTAAGAGAAATAATCTATAAATCATATAGAATTTTATATAAAGTTAATTCTAACGTTTATATCTTGAACGTTATCCATCATTCTAGAAATATTTTAAATTCAATAAATATTTCCAATACTTAATAATTAACAAAAAACTGCAAATTAATTTATGCATTTATTAATATAAAATTAATATAATTGTATTATGATAAAAGTATATAAATTAAAAACAATATTAAAGATAGTAGTTTTAATAATATTAACTATCTCTATAATTATGATATTAAAAAATATAATCGATATAACCAATAAAACTAAAATGGCATCTTCCAATAATGTTAGTTCATATAAAATATTAGTTGATGTAGAAGATTCTAAATTATTTTTATTTGAAAATGATACACTAGTAAAAACATATAAGTGCTCAGGAGGAAAATGGTCAACACCATCTCCGATAGGAACTTGGACTATAGTTTCAAAAGCAAAATGGGGAGAAGGATTTGGAGGAAGTTGGATGGGCTTAAATGTGCCTTGGGGTAAGTTTGGAATACATGGTACTCTAGAGCCTAATTCAGTGGGATGGGCAAGCTCACATGGATGTATAAGAATGAATAATGATGAAGTTGCCCAGCTTTATAAAATAATACCAATTGGAACAAAAGTAACAATTGTAGATCGGAGTATATGGAGCATTTGGAAAAGGATTAAGAGATTTAAAATCTGGAATGTATGGCTCTGATGTAATGGAAATACAAAAGAAACTTAAAGATTTAGGCTTCTTTAACAGTAATCCTAATGGTAAGTTTGGAGAAGAAACGGAAAATGCTATAAAGAAATATTGTAGCGAAAATGGACTTTATGTAAGAAAAACAATTAATAAAGAGTTGCAAAAACATATGGGGATTAATTTAATGGATTAAAAATTATGTTTATTAATACATAATAAAACCCTGACAAAATCTTCCAAATAAATTGCACTATGATATTATAAAGTACAAACTAAAAAGTATATAAACAGGAGGGGAATATGGAAAACAAATCAAGTATTCATTATATTATGGCACATGAAAAAATAAGGGACTTAATATTCGAAGATTGGGAGAAAACTAATTTATTATTAAATGAAGGACCAGAAACTCTGAAACAGTATTTTTGTAAATTATGGAATGAAGTAAAATTAGAATTAGAATATACTGATGAAATAGATATTATTGATTTAGATAGAGAAATAAAACCAGAGGATTTTAATATATCATACTCTATCTTAGATAATGAAATGAAAGTATTTAATTTCATTATGCCTAAACCATTAACTGACTATGGACAAGCTGTATGTTTAGCATTGGTATTAACTAAAAGAATACCAAGACTTCTTACATTAGAATTGGGTAGGAAAGTAAATGGAGGGGATTGCTATTTTATTGGAGAATGGCAAATTGACTTTAAAAACAATAACTATATGCATTTGAATTATGGAACAATTGATTCAGACGACATAGGGAAATTTTTAGGTAAAATTAATAAACGATTCTAGGGACTGTCCCTCTTTTGTATAGCAAGGACAAAAGGGGACTGTCCTGAATCGTCCTAAAGGATTATTAAATTAATAATTACCTAAATTGAGTATAATTTAGAAACAAAAAAGCACCTATTAAGGTGCTTTTTTGGTAACATTTCTAAAATTAGTAAAAATCAACGGAAATATAACCATTATCACTTATACAATGATATATGCCATATAGTTTTGTAACAATAAGACCACAATCAAATTTAAAGTGCTTTTCGTAATTATCATCAAAGGTTTTTTGATAACCGTCCCCTGTACGTATGATTCCTTTTGTTTTATCAAGACAGAAAATTTCTTTTCCAGTTTTATCTACGCATATATAGAGATTTTCTTTCTTGGCAAATCCAAAATCAAAATCAAATCCATGCACTTCGTCATAAATTGATGGTAAATATTCTTTACCATCTAAAGAGATGGCTCCCAATTTATTTTTTATCATTGTTTTACAGACTTGACAATAAGGCTCTGAGATAAAATCATATTTTACAGGGATATATTCGATACCTTTTTTATTTATGAAACCGAATTTGTTATCTCTTCCTACTTTACATATACCTTTAAAGAAATACTCTGTGAAATCATATATAGGTTCTATAAGATAATTCGTAAAGATATTAAAGAAGCCAAACTTGCCATTAATTAAAACCTCTACCATTTCGTCTTTACAAGAAGTATCTATACATGAAAACTTTACAGGAAGAACTAATAGACCGCTTGGACTAATAAGACCTTGCAAATTATTCTTTTCTACTATGTAGAAACCATATTTTGATGGAATTATCTTGTCATAGATAGGTTTGATTATTTCTATACCATCTAAATTTAAAGCTCCAAACTGATTATCTGATTCTGTAAGGTAAAAGTAATCGTATTTGGTTATATTATCAAAAACTAACCGATCTCCGTTTTTATTTACTATTGTTTTTTGAATTTTTAGCATTATGTTCTCTCCTTAAAATAATTTTATAAATTGTTACTATTAAATTATACCATCTTATGTAAATTTTGTAAATATTCAAGCTTGTGATTACAGAATGCAAAAAATAATTTGAAAAAATGTTGACAAGCCACATTTTCGTATGATATTATTATATGGCACATATTTTGCAAGTGAAAATATGTAGCTCTTATATACTAAGGGTGGTTAAAATAGAAAATATAGTAAGTTAAATTAATAATAGAATAAAAGTGTAGGGAACATTGGATTTTATAAATGTTTATAAAATATTACTACACTTTTTTGTATTGTTTATTACTTATTACTCTTAGTTTCTTAAAAAGATTTTTTAAATTAAATAAAGAGGAATTAAATATTACATAAGGTTATATGGAATCAAAATTGATATAGGGCAGTACAGTTTTGAGGAATATAATACATTAATATTTAAGAGGGACTTTATTTAATAAAAATATATATCTGCTCAAAAAAATACAGATGAAAGTGTGTAAAGTGAAATGATAATCATTTCCCACCACTCACTGCGATTTAAGGAGTTGATTTATTTGTTAAAAGACTTAAACTATGAAAAGACAACAAGGAAAACATTTGCAAGGATAGGAGATTTCGTTGACATACCAAACCTTATCCAAGTTCAAAAAGATTCATATGATTGGTTTATAAAAGAAGGTCTAGGAGAAGTATTAAAAGATATTTCACCAATCATTGATTATTCTGGTAATTTAGTTCTTGAATTTTTCGATTATTATATGGAAGAAAAAACTAAATACTCTTTAGAAGAAGCTAAAGAAAGAGACGCAACTTACTCAACAAGATTACATGTAAAAGTAAGGCTTATTAATCGTGAGACTGGAGAAATTAAAGAACAAGAAATCTATTTAGGAGATTTCCCTTTAATGACAGATAGCGGTACATTCGTAATAAATGGTGCAGAAAGAGTTGTAGTAAGTCAATTAGTACGTTCACCAGGATGTTACTATGAATCAGATTATGACAAAACAGGAAAGAAATTATACAAATCTACAGTTATGCCAATAAGAGGAGCATGGCTAGAATATGAAACAGATAGTAATGATATATTCTATGTAAGAATAGATAGAACAAGAAAACTACCTGTAACAGTTCTTTTAAGAGCAATAGGATTAGTTTCAGATGAGCAAATAATAGATGTATTTGGAGAAGATGAAAAAATCCTAGCAACAATAGCAAAAGACACAGTAAAAACAAGTGAAGAAGCTATTGTAGAAATATACAAAAAATTAAGACCAGGAGAACTTCCAACAGTTGATGCAGCAAGAAACTTATTCAATAACTTATTCTTCGATCCAAGAAGATATGATTTAGCAAAAGTAGGAAGATATAAATTTAATAAAAAATTAAATTTAGCATCAAGAATAGCAGGTCAAGTTGCATATAGCGATATATTAAATAGTGAAACTGGAGAAATATTAGTAGAAAAAGATACAGTTATATCTAAAGAATCAGCAAAACAAGTACAAGATTTAGGAATAAATATTGTAGATGTAAAAGTAGATGACAAAAAAGTTAGAGTAATAGGTAATGGAACAGTAGATATAAATGCATATGTTGATACAGCAAAATTAGGAATCAACATTAAAGAATTAGTAAATTATGAAGTATTAAAAAATATATTAGAAAATACAGACGAAAAAGACTTAAAGAAAGCAATAGAAGAAAGAGAAGAAGAATTAGTACCAAAACATATCGTTACAGAAGATATGATATCATCAGTAAACTATTTATTAAACTTACAATATGATTTAGGAAGAATTGATGATATTGACCACTTAGGAAACAGACGTATAAGATGTGTTGGTGAATTATTACAAAACCAATTTAGAATTGGTCTTACAAGACTTGAAAGAGTTGTTCGTGAGAGAATGACAATTCAAGACTTAGATGTTATAACACCACAAACATTAATAAACACAAAACCAATAACATCTTCAATAAGAGAATTCTTTGGTAGTTCACAATTATCACAATTTATGGATCAAACAAACCCATTATCAGAATTAACTCATAAAAGAAGAATTTCAGCATTAGGACCTGGAGGACTTTCAAGAGAAAGAGCAGGATTCGAAGTTCGTGACGTTCACTATACTCACTATGGAAGACTTTGTCCAATAGAGTCTCCTGAAGGACCAAACATTGGATTAATATCTGCACTTTCAACATTTGCAGTAATCAATGAATATGGATTTGTAGAAACACCATATAGAAAAGTAGATCCAAAAACACATAAAATAACAGATGAAGTTATATATATGACAGCTGATGAAGAAGATGAATACATTATTGCACAGGCAACAGAGCCTATGACAAAAGAAGGTAAGTTCAAAAACAAACTTATAAGAGTAAGATACTTAGATGAAATCAAAGAAGTAGAAGCAGATAAAGTAGACTTCGTTGACGTATCACCTAAACAATTAGTATCTGTAGGTGCTGCTATGATACCATTCTTAGAGCATGATGATGCTAACCGTGCATTAATGGGTGCAAACATGCAACGTCAAGCAGTTCCACTTATGATTACAGATTCTCCAATAGTTGGAACAGGTATTGAATATAGAGCAGCGAAAGATTCTGGAATCACAGTACTTGCAAAAAATGATGGTGTAGTTGAAAGAGTTACTGGAGACGAAATCGTTATAAAAACAAAATCAGGTGAAAAAGATATATACAGACTACGTAAGTTCAAAAGAACAAATGGTGGTACATGTATAAATCAACATCCAATCGTTGTAAAAGGAGAAAAAGTAAAAGCAAATGATGTTATAGCTGACGGACCTTCTACACAAAATGGAGAAATGGCACTTGGTAAAAACGTACTTATAGCATTCACAACATGGGAAGGATACAACTACGAGGATGCTATACTATTAAGTGAAAGATTAGTAAAAGAAGATGTTTATACATCTATACATATAGAAGAATATGATTGTGAATGTAGAGACACAAAACTTGGAGCAGAAGAAATAACAAGAGACATTCCAAACATAGGTGAAGAAAACTTAAAAGACTTAGACGAAAATGGTATCATAAGAATAGGTGCAGAAGTAAGACCTGGTGATATATTAGTAGGAAAAGTTACTCCAAAAGGAGAAACAGAATTATCAGCAGAAGAAAGATTACTACGTGCAATATTTGGAGAGAAAGCAAGAGAAGTAAGAGATACATCACTTAGAGTACCACATGGAGAACAAGGAACAATAGTTGATGTTAAAGTATATAACAGAGAAAACTCTGATGAACTTGGACCTGGAGTAAATGAAGTAATTAGAGTATACATAGCTCAAAAGAGAAAAATATCAGTTGGAGATAAGATGGCTGGACGTCATGGTAACAAAGGTGTTATTTCAAGAATATTACCAGTTGAAGACATGCCATTCATGCCAGATGGAACACCAGTTGATGTTGTTCTAAACCCACTTGGTGTACCTTCACGTATGAACCTTGGTCAAGTTTTAGAGGTTCACTTAGGTGCAGCTGCAAGATTACTAGGAATGAAAGTTGCAACACCTGTATTTGATGGTGCAACAGAAGAAGATATAGTTGAACTATTAAAAGAATCAGGATTATCAGAAGATGGTAAAACAATTCTTTATGATGGAAGAACTGGAGAACCATTTGATAAACCAATTACAGTTGGTGTAATGTACATGTTAAAACTTCACCACTTAGTTGATGATAAAATACATGCTCGTTCAACTGGACCATACTCATTAGTAACACAACAACCTTTAGGAGGTAAAGCTCAATTCGGTGGACAAAGATTTGGAGAGATGGAGGTTTGGGCACTAGAAGCATATGGTGCAGCATACACACTTCAAGAAATCTTAACAATCAAATCTGATGATGTTGTAGGAAGAGTAAAAACTTACGAGTCAATTGTTAAAGGCGAGAATGTTCCTGAACCAGGAGTTCCAGAAAGCTTTAAAGTATTAGTAAAAGAATTACAAAGTTTAGGATTAGATGTACGTTTATATTCTGAAGACGATGAGGAATTAGAACTAAAAGAAAATATCGAAGAAGGAATAGACTTAAATATAGAAGACTTAAATAAAGTAATGCCTGAAGAAGATGCCGTAGTTGATGAAGAAGAATTATCAGGAGATTTCATAGAAGAAGAATTTGATGAAGATATCATTGAAGATGAAGATATAGCAATTGAAGATAATGAAATCTTTGATAATGAACTTGCAACAGACAATATCATGAATGAAGAAGACATTATAGATGAGTAATATATAAATAATTGAATATTTAGTACGATTTAAAACAAGACCACAAAATGGAATTGTTCGAGCAGTGTATGTCTTGTTTTAAAGAGTGCATGTACTTAGATTTAGGCCATATATATGGTTTACAAGAAGAATAGAATTCTTCAAATATTGAAGGGGGAAAGAGCCTTAATGGAAAACAAAGAAGTAAAAGATGAATTAGAAATATTCAATAAATTAAAAGTTGGTTTAGCATCAGATGAAAAAATAAGAGAATGGTCAAAAGGTGAAGTGAAAAAACCAGAGACTATCAATTATAGAACTTTAAAACCAGAAAAAGATGGTTTATTCTGTGAAAAAATATTTGGTCCTACAAAAGACTGGGAATGTCATTGTGGTAAATATAAAAGAGTAAGATATAAAGGAATAATATGTGATAGATGTGGTGTTGAAGTAACAAAATCAAAAGTAAGACGTGAAAGAATGGGACATATTGAACTTGCTGCACCAGTTGCTCATATTTGGTATTTCAAAGGTATACCAAGTAGAGTTGCATTAGTATTAGATATTTCTCCAAGAAGCTTAGAGAAAGTTATATACTTTGCATCTTATATAGTATTAGACAAAGGAACAACAGACCTTACAAAATGTCAAGTATTAACAGAAAAAGAATATAGAGAAGCTGAAGAAAAATATGGAAGAGGTTCTTTTACAGCTAAAATGGGAGCAGAAGCAATAAGAACTTTATTACAAGAAGTAGATTTAGATAAATTATCAGTTAAACTAAAAAAAGACTTAGAAAAAGCAAGTGAACAAAAAAGATCAAAACTTGTTAAAAGATTAGATACAGTTGAAAGTTTTAGACTATCTGGAAACAAACCAGAATGGATGGTAATGAATGTTATACCTGTAATACCACCAGAAATAAGACCAATGGTTCAATTAGATGGTGGAAGATTTGCAACATCTGACTTAAATGATCTATATAGAAGAGTTATAAACAGAAATAACAGATTAAAAAGATTATTAGAATTAGGTGCACCAGAGATAATTGTAAGAAACGAAAAAAGAATGTTACAAGAATCTGTAGATGCATTAATAGACAATGGAAGACGTGGAAGACCTGTAACAGGTGCTGGAAACAGACCTTTAAAATCATTATCAGATATGCTTAAAGGAAAACAAGGACGTTTCCGTCAAAACTTACTTGGAAAAAGGGTTGACTATTCAGGACGTTCAGTTATAGTAGTTGGACCAGAACTTAAAATATACCAATGTGGACTTCCAAAAGAAATGGCAATAGAGCTATTCAAACCATTTGTTATGAGAGAATTAGTAGGAAGAGGTCTTGCTCATAATATAAAAAATGCAAAAAGAATGGTAGAAAAATTAAGACCAGAAGTATGGGATATATTAGAAGAAGTAATTGCTGATCATCCAGTAATGTTAAACCGTGCTCCAACACTACATAGATTAGGTATTCAAGCATTTGAACCAGTTTTAGTAGAAGGAAGAGCAATAAAACTTCACCCATTAGTATGTACAGCATTCAATGCTGACTTCGATGGAGACCAAATGGCAGTTCACGTACCATTATCTCCAGAAGCACAAGCAGAAGCTAGATACTTAATGTTATCTGTAAACAACCTTTTAAAACCACAAGATGGTAAACCAGTTACAGTACCAACACAAGATATGATACTTGGAAGCTACTATCTAACAATGCAAATAGATGGTGAAAAAGGCGAAGGTATGTATTTCAAAGATATTGATGAAGCATTACTTGCTTATCAAAATGGAGATGTTGGATTACATGCTAAAGTAAAAGTAAGATTAACAAAGGAAATAGATGGAGAAAAGAAAACAAAAACAATAGAAGCAACAGTTGGAAGACTTATATATAACGAAGAAATTCCTCAAGATTTAGGATTTGTAGATAGAACAGATCCAGAAAAAGAATTTGACTTAGAAATAGACTTCCCAGTTATGAAGAAGAACTTAGGAACAATTATTGCTAAATGTATAGATAAACATGGATTAAACAGATCAGCAGAATTATTAGACTATATCAAAACATTAGGATTTAAATATTCTACAAAAGGTGCAATAACAGTGTCAGTTCACGATGTTGCAGTTCCAGAAGCTAAAAAGAAAATATTAGCAGATGGAGATAAAAAAGTAGAAGAAATAAGAAAACAATATAATCGTGGTTTAATAACAGACGAAGAAAGATATTCTTCAATAATCAAAGTATGGGAAAATGCAACAAATGAAGTTACAGATGCAATGAAAGATAATTTCGATGACTTAAACCCAATATACATGATGGCGCAATCTGGAGCAAGGGGTAACATGAACCAATTACGTCAAATTGCTGGTATGCGTGGACTTATGGCTGATACATCAGGTAAAGCAGTTGAGATACCAATCAAATCATGCTTCAGAGAAGGGTTAGATGTTCTAGAATATTTCGTTTCTTCACATGGTGCTAGAAAAGGTTTAGCAGATACAGCTTTAAGAACAGCTGACTCTGGATACTTAACAAGAAGATTAGTAGATGTATCTCAAGATATAATTGTAAGGGAACCTGATTGTGGAACAACAGAAGGAATAGAAATCGAAGACATAAAAGATGGAAAACAAATAATAGAAAAACTACATGAAAGATTAGTTGGTAGATATGCACTTCATGACATACTTAATCCAGAAACTAATGAACTAATAGTAGACACAGATACTTTAATTACTCCAGATATAGCTGATAAAATAGTTAATGCTGGAATAGAAAAAGTAGAAGTACGTTCAGTATTAGGATGTAAAACAAAACATGGTGTATGTGCTAAATGTTATGGTATGGGCTTAGCAACTAGAAAAGAAGTTAATATTGGTGAAGCAGTTGGTATCATTGCTGCACAATCAATTGGTGAGCCTGGTACACAGCTTACAATGAGAACATTCCATACAGGTGGTGTAGCTGGAGGAGATATCACACAAGGTTTACCTAGGGTTGAAGAGTTATTTGAAGCTAGAAAACCAAAGGGATTAGCTGTAATATCTGAAATAGACGGAACAGTAAAAATTGCAGAAGTTAAGAAGAGAAAAGAAGTTACTGTAACAAGCAAAGACAACTCAAAAACATATGCAATTAGTTTTGGATCAAAACTAAAAGTTAAAGATGGTGACGAAATTAAAGCAGGAGATCCAATTACAGAAGGATCAATTAATCCAAACGAAATATTAGCTATAAAAGGGCCTGAAGGAGTATTTAACTATTTAACATCAGAAGTACAAAAAGTATATAGAAATCAAGGTGTTGATATCAATGACAAACATATTGAAGTAATAAGTAGACAAATGCTTAAAAAAGTAAAAGTAGAAGACAATGGAGATACATCAATGTTTGCAGGGGCATTAGTAGATGTTAATGACTTTAATGAAGAAAACGAAAAAATGGTAGCAGAAGGATTAAGACCTGCAACAGGAACAAGAGCTCTACTTGGTATAACAAAAGCATCGCTTGCAACAGAAAGTTTCTTATCAGCAGCATCATTCCAAGAGACAACAAGAGTACTTACAGAAGCTGCAATAAAAGGAAAAGTGGATTCATTAATAGGATTAAAAGAAAATGTTATTATAGGAAAACTAATTCCAGCAGGAACAGGAATGCAAGCATACAGAGATATAAAAATAAATACAGAAAAACAAGAAGAACAAACAGGAGAATCTGTAGAATAATATTTTAGGAAGAAGATGAAAATCTTCTTCTTTTTAAATTGCGACAAATGGGACGGGGGTTTTTGTCGCATATATTACAAACTGTAATATTTAATTAGAAAATATTACAATTTAATATTGAAATGAAGTAAATGTAATGTTAAAATAAATGTGTTAAAATCCGACAAAAAAATCTAGGTAGGGGGATAAAAATGAATAACATTAAAATTTTTGCCTGCAATTCGGCAGAAGAATTTACAAAAGAAATATGTGATAATTTAGGTATATCAGTTGGTAAAAAGGATGCTTTCAAATTTGCAAATGATAATGATTTTGTACAATTGAAAGAGAGTGTAAGAGAACAAGACGTATATATAGTACAAACAACTCAACCACCAGTAAATGAAAGAATAATGGAATTACTAATAACAATTGAAGCAGCTAAAAGAGCTGGAGCAAGAAGAATAACAGCAGTTCTTCCATATTTTATGTATTCGAGATCTGACAAAAAAGACCAATCAAGAGTTCCAGTAACAGCAAAATTAATGGCAACTTTATTAGAAGCTGCAGGAGTAAACCATGTACTTACATGTGATTTACACAACCCAGCTATTCAAGCATATTTCAATGTAATATGTGATAGAGTAACAGCAAAACATTTATTAGAGAAATACTTTGAATCAAAACAATTAGACAATATGGTTGTAGTAGCTACAGATGCAGGAAGTTCAAAAAAAGCATATAAATATTCAAAATTCTTTGAATGTCCACTTGCATTAATTGATAAAAGAAGAGAGTCAAATAACGATAATGCAGTAGCAACAAATATTATAGGAGATATAGAGGGTAAAACAGCAGTTATATTTGATGATGAAGTAAGTACAGCAGGAACATTAGTAGAAGCAGCACATATATTAGAAGAACATGGAGCAAAGGAAATATATGCAGGAGCAACACATGCAGTTCTAGTTGGACCTGCAATTGAGAGAATAGAAAAATCTCCAATAAAAGAACTAGTAGTAACAAATACAATTCCACTTGAAGAAGAAAAAAGAATTGATAAAATAAAAGTAGTATCAATAGCTCCTTTATTTGCAGAAGCAATTAAGAGACTAAATGAAGCAAGACCTTTAGGAGACTTATTTGAATATGATAAGTAATATTGACATATAATGGAATATAGGCTATAATAAATATAGCTTAAGCAAAAATGTTATACATTAAAGTATAAAAAAGACTAGGAGTGCTGATCCTAGTCTTTTTCCTTTTTAGTTTCTATCAAATTTATTTAATATTAAATAAACTATGTATAAAGCTAAAAGTCTCAAAATGTTATACATAAAGTAACCTCCTCCCTGCCACTAAGCAAGTAGGCATTAACAGTATAGAATATGGCAAAACAAATGTCAATATTTTCCAAATTAAAACTAATAAAAATATGATTGACAAGTAGCTTGTTTTACGATATAATAATAAAAGTTTAAAAATCCCGCTAAATGGCAGAGATAGCAGTAGTGAGGGGAGGGAAATAAAAGTGTCAGAGATAAAAGTTAATAATGGTAATATAGAGGACGCATTAAAAAGATTTAAAAGACAATGCGTAAGAAATGGTGTTTTACAAGAGGTTAGAAAAAGAGAACACTATGAAAAACCTAGTGTAAAAAGAAAGAAAAAATCAGAAGCAGCAAGAAAAAGAAAATTTTAATTAGTAATTAGAGGTGGAAGGTTAAGGACAAACTTTCACCTTTTTATTTTAAGGGGGTATATTTATGTTAAAAGAGAGATTAATGGCAGACTTAAAAGAAGCTATGAAAGAGAAACAAATATTAAGAAAGAATGTTGTTCAAATGGTAAGAGCAGCAATACTTCAAGTAGAAAAAGATAAACAAATAGAACTTGAAGATAATCAAATATTAGAGATTATAGCAAAAGAAGCTAAAAAAAGAAAAGATTCTCTAGATGATTATGAAAAAAGTGGAAGACAAGATTTAATTGACCAAGTGAATCAAGAAATAGATATAATATCAGAATATTTACCCAAACAACTAAGTAGAGAAGAAATAAAAGCAATTGTAAAAGAAATAATAGAAGAAACTGGAGCAATAACTATTAAAGATATGGGAAAAGTAATGAAAGGTGCAAAAGAGAAGATTGGCGCTGCAGCAGATGGAAAAGCAATAAACGAAGTTGTAAGAGAATTATTGAATTAAATTACAAATTTTGGTACATAATATATGTGTGAATTAAATATGAACAGTAAGGAGTACATTTATGTCATATAGTGTTGAAGAAATAAAGCAAGGTATAAAATTACATTGTATAGATACAAACAAATTTAAAACAAATTTAATGGCGGTATGTATAACACTTCCATTAAGCAGAGAAAGAGTAACTTTTGATACAGTTATTCCAGCAGTTTTAAAAAGAGGTACTGAGAATTTAAAGTCTCAAGAAGAAATATCTAAGAAATTAGAAGAAATGTATGGAGCAAGTTTTGACTGTGGTATAGAGAAAATAGGAGATAACCATGTAATAAAATTCTACTTGGAATCTTTAAATGATAATTTCGTTCCAGAAAATAGTAAGCAAAATATATCAAGAGAAAGTATAAATTTGTTACTTGATATAATATTAAATCCACTTATAGAAAACAATATATTTAAAGATGAATATGTGGAATCAGAGAAAAATAATATTAAATTATTAATAGAATCTAAAATAGATAATAAAGATCAATATGCATTAAATAGATGTATAGAAGAAATGTATAAAGATAAACCATATGGATTATATAAATTTGGGTATATAGAGGATTTAGATCATATAAATTCTCAGAATTTATATGATTATTATAATGAACTAATAAATACAAGTAAAATAGATATATTTGTTTCTGGAGAGCTAAAAAAAGAGGATGTAATTGATATTGTAAAGAACAATGAGAATATTAAGAAGCTAAAAGATAGAAAAGCAATTTATATAGTAAATAATGAGCAAACAGAAAATAAAGAAAAAGTACAAGAAAAAGAAGTAGAAGATAAAATGGATGTAGCACAAGGTAAATTAGTTATTGGATTAGATGTAGAACTAACTGACTACAATTCAAAATTTCCTATATCACTATATAATGTAATATTAGGTGAAAGTGCAACATCTAAATTATTCCAAAATGTAAGAGAGAAGGAAAGCTTGGCATATACAGCTAGATCAAACTATGTAAGGCAAAAAAATAATATATATATTAGATGCGGAATTGAAATAGAAAATTATGATAAAGCATTAGAAATAATAAAAGCACAATTAGAAGATATGAAAAATGGAGATTTTACTGAGGAAGATTTAGAAAACAGCAAGAAATATATGATTTCAGGTATACAATCAATTGAAGATGAACAAGACTCTGAAATAACATATTATATAGGGCAAGAGTTATCTGGAATGCTTACAACATTTGAAGAATATGTACAAAAAATAAATGAAGTTAATCTACAGGATGTCAAAAATGTTGGAAGTAAAATAAATATTAACACAATATATTTTTTAAGAAACTAGAAGAGAAGGAGATATGTATGCAAATCGTAGAGAACTTAAGTGTTAAAGAAAAATTGTATATAGAAAAATTAGAAAATGGATTAACAGTTATGATAATTCCTAAAAAAGGGATTAGAAAAAAATATGTAATGTGGGCTACTCACTATGGATCAATAGATAATAAGTTTGTTGTACCAGGAGAGGAAGAGTCAACTGAGGTTCCAGATGGAATTGCTCATTTCTTAGAACATAAAATGTTTGAACAAGAAAATGGAACAAATAGCTTAGATGTTTTAACTGAATTAGGAGTGAACGCTAATGCATATACTACTAATAATTATACAACATATCTTTTTGAGGCTACAGACAATTTCTATCCAGCATTAGATGAATTAATGGACTATGTGCAGAACCCATATTTTACAGATGAGAATGTAGAAAAAGAAAAAGGAATAATTGCTCAAGAAATTAAGATGTATGATGACTATCCAGATTGGGTAGTGTATATGAATGCATTGAAAAATATGTATAAAAACAATCCGATAAGAATAGATATAGCGGGGAGTGTAGATTCAATATATAAAATAGATAAAGAAGTTTTATATAAATGTTATAATACTTTCTATAATCCATCTAATATGGTTATGTGTTTTTCGGGAGATTTTGAGCCTGAGGAATTAATAAAAGAGATAGAAAAAAGATTAGTAGAAAAGCCAAGCCAAGGTGAAATAAAAAGAATATATGAAAATGAACCTGAAGAGATAGCGCAAAAAAGAACAGAAAAAACTATGGAAGTTAGTATGCCATTATTTGTTATAGGGATAAAAGATAAAATTCCAGAAGATGATCAAGATGTAGTGAAAAAACATATAGCAATAGAAATCCTATTAAATATTATAATTGGAAAGAGTTCTAAATTGTATAAGGAACTATATGAGAATAAACTATTGATTTCTGAACCGTTTTTAGAATATGAATTTACTAACAATTATGCACATGTTGGAATAACAGGAGGGTCACCTGATCCTGATAAGGTATTAGAAAAAATAGAGAGTGAAATAGATAGACTAAAGCAAGAAGGCTTAAATGAAGAAGATTTTAAAAGAATAAAAAATATGCTATATGGGAATTCTGTAAAGGAATTTAATAATGTATCAGATATAGCAAGAATGTTTGTTACTGACTATTTTAAAGGAGTAAATAGTTTTGATTATTTAGAGAGTTATAAACAAATAACAACAGAGTATGCTTATGAAATACTAAAAGAGGTGTTCTTAAAAGAAAAAACTGTAATATCAATTGTAAAAGGCAATAAATAATTGCCTTTTTAATTATATTACGATAAAATTGTAATAGAATTTTGATAGTAGGAGTTAATATGAATACAGTTACATTTCCGTTATTAAATTTAAAATTAGAATTGTCAAGAATAGCATTTTCAATAGGCAATATAGATATCTATTGGTATGCTATTCTTATGATGTCTGCTTTTATAATAGCATTGATAATCTTTAAAATTAAAGATGGCATGTTTAATTTAAAGTTTTCTGATATATTAGATTTAAGTATATATGTTATTCCAATATCAATAATATCTGCAAGAATATATTACGTACTATTTAATTTAGATTATTATATAAGTTATCCTAGTGAAATATTTAATTTAAAAGCAGGAGGACTTGCTATATATGGAGGAATAATAGGAGGAGGAATAACTTGCTATATATTCTGCAAAAGAAGAGAAATAGACTTATTAGACTTATTTGATTATATTATTCCTTGTTTAGCTCTTGGACAAGCTATAGGCAGATGGGGAAACTTTATAAATGTAGAAGCATATGGAAAAGCTACTAATCTTCCTTGGAGAATGGGAATTGTTGAAGCTGGAAAATATATTGAAGTACATCCTACATTTTTATATGAATCACTAGTTACCTTTTCGATATTTATATTATTAAGTATAATATCAAACAGACGAAGATATAAAGGACAATTAACACTAATATATTTAATGGTATATTCATTTGCAAGAATGATAATAGAAGGAATGAGAACTGATAGTTTAATGATAGGAAATATAAGAATATCACAATTACTATCATTAATTATACTAGTTACAACAGTAACAATTACAATAATTAAGAATCGAAAAGTTTGCAAAGCCAGTAAAATGAAGGAATAGGAATAAAATTTACATAATAATTTGTCGTTTTTTTAAATTTTTTGATAAATACAAATGCAAAAAACAGTAAAAAACAAACAGATGTTATAAAAAATAGAAAATTGACACACGAAAATTACCTTAAAAACAGCATTTATGCTGTTTTTTTATTGACCTAATTGTAAAAATATGGTATTTTATTAATACACAAAAGAAAAAATCGAATAAAAAGGAGTGATAATCTATGTTAGATGAAGAAATCCTAGAATTAAGACGAAAATTAGACGAAAGTATAACAAAAGAAAAAAATTATGATAAAACATATAGATTAAGTATAGAATTAGATAAATTAATAACTAAGTACTATAGTAAAAAACTAACGAAAAGTAAAAGTGTAGATATTTGGAAGAAAACTAGTAACAAGTGAGAATGTAGAGAATACGTTCTCACTTGTTTTTTACTGTAATATGTCTAAAATATTACAAAAATATTATTTTTTAATCAAAACTTTACAAAAAACAAAGGAATATGTTAGAATGAAAAAAACAAATTAGACAAACAGTTGAAATGAAGGGCAAAACATGTTATAATTTAATTATATTATTAAAGATGGAGGGGTATTATGAAAAAAACTAAGTATATAGTAATAACATTATTAATGATAATTATGATAATATTTCCTCTTACAGTTAATGCGTCAGCAGCAAAGAGTGCTATTGAGGGAGCAGCAAGTGGAGCAATATCTGGAGGCAGTTCTTCTAAAGGAGCTTTTTCTAAAGGAACTTCTTCGCAAATTAATCCAAATGACTATGAATCATCTGGTCCAAATTCTACAGATGTAAAAGATATGTATAGATTTGGAGGAAGTATAGCAGGAGTTATACAAATAGTAGGTACAATAGTATCAGCAGGTGCAATGATAATTATCGGAATCAAGTATGTAATGGCAAGTGCAGATGAGAAAGCAGAATATAGGGAGAGAATGATACCATACTTTATAGGAGCAGTATTATTATTCGGAGCATCAAATATAGTTAAGTTAGCTTATAATATGTTTAGTTAAAATAGATAAGGGGTGATACAGATGAGCAAAAGTATATTTATGAAGTCATTAATATGTATTATATTTATAGTTATATTATCAAATACATTTTGTTTGCCAGTATCACATGCATTAGGAGATGTATTTTCATCTGGGAAAGATTTTCTAGGCAAAGGAAATTCTATAGAAACTACAATAAATGTAACTGAATTACAAAAAGGATCAAACTTTGTATATAATACATTACTTGGGATAGCAATAATGGTAGCTATAATAGTGGCAATGGTACTTGGTATACAATTTATGGCAGCAAGTGCAGATGAAAAAGCAAAAGTAAAAGAAGCTATTTTACCATTTATCGTAGGTTGCATTGTAGTTTTTGGCGCTTTTACAATATGGAAAATTGCAGTAAATATTGGGAACGATGCAGAGTCTTCAATAGGAGGTCAAACGTTAACTCCTCCAACCGAACAAACAACACCTACCCCACCAAAGTCAATATAATAAGGAGAAAATATGGAACGTAAAAAGATATTAATTATTTTAATAAATGTAATATTAATATTATTTGTAATATCAAATACTGTGTTGGCAAGTGGATTAATTGATACATTTGATAAATCAATAACTACAAATGGGAATGGAGCAAATACAGTAAAAGAAAAAGGCGGAAGAATAGTAGGCATAATACAAGTGATTGGAACAATGCTGGCAGTAGGAATGCTAATAATATTAGGTATTAAGTATATGATGGGAAGTGCAGATCAGAAGGCAGAATACAAAAAATCAATGCTTCCATATATTATAGGTTCTATATTAATATTTGGATTTTCAAATATTACACAAGTTATATATAATTGGGCAAAAGAAATATAGAAAGGAGTAGGAGCTATGAAATTGAAAAAGATAATGACAACAGCTTTAATAGTTGTATTTATAGCATTACTAGTAGTACCAACAATAAGTTTTGGAGATTATACACCTAAGCAATTTAAAGAAAGCGGATACATAAAAGATTCTGGAGATGGAATAGATAATGTGAAAAGCGTAGGAGGAAAAATAGTAGGACTAATAAGAGTAGTAGGAACAATAGTTGCAGTAGGAATGCTAATAGTATTAGGGATCAAGTACATGATGGGAAGCGCAGAAGAAAGAGCAGAATACAAAAAAACATTATTCCCATATTTCATTGGTGCAGTATTAATATTTGCAGCGGCAAATATAGCCCAGATAATTTACACTTGGGCAAGTAAGTTATAATTAGTTTTTAAAGTTTTCTTGAAGAAATCAAGGAATTATGATATAATAAAATAATATAAGGAGGGAAAAACATGAAAAAGAGTATAAAAGTAGTTTCTATAGTGCTAATGGTGCTTGCTATAGTATTAGTATCAACATCTGTATTTGCTACAGAGTACAGACCTAATAGTGTTACTATAAATACAGCTGACACAGGATCAGTACAAAACGTAGGATCTAGAATATTAGGTATTATAAGAGTAGTAGGAACAATAGTTGCAGTAGCAATGTTAATAGTATTAGGTATAAAATACATGATGGGAAGTGCAGAAGAAAGAGCAGAATACAAAAAAACATTATTCCCATATTTCATTGGTGCAATATTAATATTTGCAGCAACAAACTTAGCAGACATGATTTACTCATGGGCATCTACTATTAAATAAGATTTATAGCATATAGCAGAAAAAGCAAGGAATTATCCTTGCTTTTTTGTTATATATGACAAAAACATTACAGATATGTTAAAAAAATATATTTTTTTGCATAATATGTTCCAAAAGCCCTATAAATTTGCTATAATTAATATAAGTATAATTAGATGAATTGCGCATGAAAACATACACAAAGGAGGAATGTAATTTGGCTACACATAGTATACCAAGAAATGTAAAAGGTGAAGGCAGAATATTATCAGTGTTCTCTATTAAAGCATTAATATATACAGCTGTAGGTGGAGGAATTGGATTAGTATTCTATTACTTGTTTTCCTTAATAGGATGGACATATGTAGGAATAGGAATTACATTACTACTTGCTGGATTAGGATTTGCAATTGGAACGTTTAAAGTTCCAGAAAGTACAGCTTTTGAAATAACAAGAAAAGCAAGTGGTGCAGACATAGATGAAGCTATTTTAAGATTGATAAAATTTAAACAAAAGAAAAAAAGAATTTATTTATATGCTAAGGAGGGGAAAAAATAATGGATTTAATGCAAATATTAACAATTGCCGTAGTAATTTTATTTTTCGCAATCCTAGTATTAGCATTTATATATTGGCAAATGTCTGTTAAGAGTAAAAATGAAAAATCAACAAAAGAAAGCAATGGTGAAAGTAAAAGTAGTCAAGCAAGTACTACTTCTACACAAGGTGGATATACTAAACTTTCTGTATTTGACTTTATGGAGTTTGATAAAATAGAAGATAATATGATTGTTCAAAACAATGGGACAAGATACTTAATGGGTATTGAATGTGAGGGAATAAATTATGATTTAATGTCAGAAATGGAAAAGGTTTCTGTTGAACAAGGATTTATTCAATTCTTAAATACTTTGAGGCATCCAATACAAATTTATACTCAAACAAGAACAATTAATATTGGAAGCAGTATAGAAAATTATAATAAAAAAATAAATGATATAAAAGATGAATTAGAGAGAAGAAAAAATCAATATAATAAGATGTTACAAGCTGGTGGATATGACAGAAGAGATCTAGAAGAAGTTAGACTTGAAATTGCAAGACAACAAAACTTATTAGATTATGGACAAGATATAGTTGCAAATATTGAAAACATGAGCTTAAATAAAAATGTACTTAGAAAACATTATTACATAATAATTCCATATTATGCTTCAGAACTAGGAAGTAATTTTCTAGATGAAGAAGAGAAAAAGAATATGATATTTTCTGAATTATATACAAGAGCACAATCAATAACAAGAACTCTATTTGCATGTAGTATGAAATGCAGAGTAATGGATTCAAACGATTTAGCACAATTGCTATATGTTGCATATAACAGAGATGAATCAGAAACATATGGAATTGATAAGGCTCTTAGGGCTGGATATGGAGAACTTTACTCTACGGCACCAGATGTACTTGACAAGAAAATGGAAGCAATAAATAAAACGGTAGAGGAAAAAGCTCTAGAGTTAGCAAGACAAAAAGTAGATGAAGTTAAATCAGAAAGACAAAAAATAGTTGAGAAGAAAGAGCAAAATTTCGATCAACTAGTTCAAGAACTAGCTGAATTGATAGTTAAGGAAAATAAAGATTATGTTGGAAAAGATGTAGCAAAAGAGGCTGTAAAAAGAATTAAAAAAGAAAACACAAAAGAAGAGGAGGTAGAGTCTGATGTCAAAAAAGAAAAGAAGACAACAAGAACTAGAAGAACAAGAGAGAATGCTTAGATTTGAACAAGAAAAAGAACCAGAGCTAGAAATACTAAAAAAGAAAACAATAAAAGAATTAATAGCTCCATCTGGAATAGATGCATCTAACATAGATCACTTAGAAATAATATCAGACACAACAAGATATGCAAGAAGCTTTTTTGTATCAAGTCTTCCTCGTATGTGTACATTTCCAGAGCTGTTTAGAGATATGTACTTATTTGGAGATATAAATACATCAGTGTATATTAACCCAATAGCAGAAGCAAGATCACAAACTGAATTGAATAAAACAATTAATCAATTAGAAACAGAAAGAATTGTTGCAGCAGATAGAGGAAATATCAATAGAGAAAGTATAATAACACAAAAAAGATTAGAAGCAGAAGAATTAAGAGACCAGATTGCAGCAGGATTTAATAAGCTATATGAAGCAACAATTGTAGCAACATTATTTGCATATAATATGCAAACATTAGATGCATACTCAAAACTGCTTGCAACAGAAATGTCAAAGAACTTAGTAGGAATAAAATCAGCATGGGCTATTCAAGAAGAAGCTTTCAAATCAAATTTACCTTTGATGAAAAATACTATAAATAAGAGTCATACATTTGATCGTAACTCAATGGCAACAGTGTTTCCATTTACAACATCAGAAGTTGGACATTTAACAGGAATACCTCTTGGATTTAACAAGCAAACTGGAGTGCCAATATTGTTTGATAATTTCCATCCATCACTTACAAACTATAATATGGTTATATTTGCTAAATCTGGTGCTGGTAAATCTGTTACAATGAAAACACTTATTTCGAGATCATCAGTTCTTATGGGAATTGAGAGTTTGGCGCTGGATGCTGAAGGTGAGTATTCTGTCGTAGCAGAAGCATTGGGTGGAATAAATGTTGTTTTAGGACCAACATCAAAAACAATAATAAATATATTTGATATAGAGCCAGAAAGAGTAAAAGATGAGATAACAGGAAGAGAAAGATCTGTTCTAAATGTAGAGAATAAAGTAGAGGACGTAACGCAAGCTTTACTTACAATGGCTAGAGGTAGTACAAGAAGTCAAGAGGTAAATGAGCTTACAAAACAGATTATTGCAGAAACAGTTGCAGAAGAGTATAGTAGAATTGGAATTACTAGCGATCCAGATAGTTTATATGAAGCATCTGATAGTAACTATAGAAAAGATGCGCTATATAAAGCAAAGAAAGAAATGCCAACAATAGGATCATGGTATAGAACACTTGCAAAAAAAGCAAAAGAGAATACAGATCAAAACTATCAATTCCATTACAGCTATTTAATAAAAGTTATGAAACAATATGTAAGAGAATGTAATGGACAAATGGCATATTTTGATGGACAATCAACATTTGAGTTGTTAGATGGAGCACCATTTATAAACTTAGATATTTCTCAACTAGAAGAAAGATTTGCAAGACCACTTGCACAACAAGTTTTGCTTTCTTGGATTTGGGAAAAATATGTTAAGAAAAATAGTGAAGATAGAGAGAAAGCAACAAAGAAAAGGGTTCTAGTTGATGAGGCATGGATGTTGTTACCTTACCCAGAGGCAGTAGAATTCTTAAATAAAATGGCAAGACGTGCTAGAAAGAGAAACGTATCACTTGCAATTATTTCACAAAGATTCCAAGACTTTTATGAGAATCCAGAGGCACAAGCTGTTTTAACATCATCAGATACAAAACTATTCTTGGCACAAGATAAATCAGAAATAAATTATTTAAAAGAAGTATTTAAACTAAGCGAAGGTGAAGCAAGCTTCCTAGTAACTTGTTTAATTGGTGAAGGATTACTAAAAGTAGGATCTGATACAGCAATACTTCAGATAACACCAACGAAAAAGGAATTTGAATTTGTTGAAACAAACTTAAATAAGTTAGTCAAAAGAAACGAAGGATAGCTAAATGAAAGGATATGGTAAAAAGTTATGAAATTTTTTACAAGTAAAGAAACAACTAAAAAGATAATAATAGCAATACTGTTAGTAATGTCATTTAACTTTATAACACCAGTAGCTTCACAAGCAGATGTTGGAGGAGCATTATTTAAGCCAATATCACAATTATTATGTGCAGTTTCTGATTTGGTAATAAAGGGGCTACAAAAATATTTTACTGGAGTAGGAGATATAAAATATGGTGGAATATCAGAAATAGAAAGTGACTCATTTTTCATAAGATATTCACCTGGAATAATATTTTCAGGGAAGGTTGCAGGATTAAAAGTTAATTTTATCAATGCAAAAGAAAGTGATAAAGAGACAATAGCAGATGAGAACTTTTCATGGGATGAGTTGGGTGAGTATAGTAAAGACTCTTTGCCTGGATTTAGTGATCCTAATTTTAATAAAGATGAAGTATATTGCTATACAAAGATAACAGATAATAACTGGTATGAACTAACTACAGCTAAAGCTCATATAATATATACTTGGGAATATAATGGACAAAAGTACACAGCAATAAATACAAATGCAAAACTTGAAGTAAAAGACTTTTTGCAAGTGCATTATGCAAATGTAAATCTTATAGGAGGGTTCGTTTCTGGTATAAAGTTAATAGATGCTATAACATCAAGTACAGGTAATAAATGGAACTTATATAGATTAAATACAACGTTTAACAAAACAGTTACGAAAGCTTCTTCAGCTTACCTATTACAAGATACAGTGGCAACATGGTATAAAGCATTAAGAGCAATAGCATTAGTAGGGCTATTATCAGTGCTTGTATATATAGGAATAAGAATATTAGTAAGTAGTACAGGACAAGAAAAAGCGAAATACAAAAAAATGATAGCAGATTGGGTAGCAGCAATATGTATTTTATTTGTTTTACAATACATAATGCTATTTATAACAGAAATAACTCAAAAGATTACAGATGTTTTATCAATAAACATAATTGGGCCAAATGGAGAAGATGTGTTAATGTCTAACTTAAGAAATAATGTTGGAGATAGTACTGATTTTAGTGAGATATTTCCAGAAATGCTTATGTATATGGTCTTAGTTATATATACAGTAATGTTTACTATACAATATTTAAAGAGGTTGTTATATATGGCATTCTTTACAATGATAGCACCATTAATAGCATTAACATATCCACTAGATAAAATTAAGGATGGGCAGGCTCAAGCATTTTCAATGTGGGTAAGAGAATATACATTTAATGCTCTATTACAACCAATGCATTTATTACTATATTATATGTTTGTAGCATCAGCAACTAGTTTAGTAAGTCAAAATCCACTATATGCAGTAGTAGCAATAGGATTCTTACTTCCAGCAGAGAAGTTCTTTAGAAAGATGTTTGGATTTGAGAAAGCAAGTTCAGCAGGCCAGATAGGAGCAGCAGCAGGAGGAGCATTAATAATGAATGCAATAAACAAAATGGGACATAGAAGTGGAAAACAAGCAGCAGGAAAAGCAACAGGAGGAGAAGGAACTAAAGCTACAAGAATGGCAAGTTCAAATGCAAATACAATAGGAACAGGAGGATCAAATTCAACAACAGCAGGAGGAAGTTCATCAGGAGCTTCAGGGGGAAGTTCAGGAGGAGGATTTGGATCAGCAAGAACAGCGAACACTCATGGAGCAACAATGGGAAATGCCTTGAGTGGAGGAGGAAGAAGCATAAGAAATGGAGTAAGTGCAGTAAGAAGAAAATATATAAATAAGAACACAGCAAAATCAGTAGGAAGGATGGCAAGAAGAGGAGCACTAGGGGCATTAGGAGCAGCAACATTAGGAAGTGCAGGATTAGCAGCAGGAATAGCAACAGGAGATTTAGGAAAAGCAATGCAATATGGAGCAGCAGGAGCGGGAGCAGGATATATGGGAGCAAACTATGCAGGAGATAAGTTGTTATCAGGAGAGAAGAACTTAAGAGAGACATTTAAAGAAGGAGCGATAGGACAAGACGAATATAACAATTTAAAAATGGATAAGGCATTTTATGAAAGTGATGAATTTAGAGGAATGCTAAATGATCGTGAATTAGAAAGTGGGAAAAAAGGAAGAGAAAGAACGACAGCAATAAGAAATGCAGTGCAAACATATAGAGATAATGGAATAACAGATACAAGTAAAATAAAATCAGCGATGAAAGAAGGATTATCACCACAAGAAGGAGCCTATGCGATAAAATTAGCTGGCATGATAGGAAGAAGTGGATGGAATAATCCAAAGACAAGAGAAGACTTTGAGAAGAGATATAAATCAGCAATACCAGGAGCAAGTGGAGATAAAATCTGGAAGAGCATAGAAAGCCTATTGTAATAGGAAAGGAAAATAGTATTTATGAACAAGATAGTAAGATGGTATAACCAAAATAAAAGAATAATAATATTTGCTATACTAATTATTATAGCTGTAATTTCATTGATACAAATTTTAGATAAATACTATAAGAATAAAGCTAAAGATGAAAGTAGTAGTGCTAATAGTAGCACTACTACTTATAATACAAATAAATATTCAATTATTACAAAGGAAGATATAAATGAAACTACGTCAGAGAAATCTGTAAATTTAATAAAGAATTTCTTTGATTATTGCAATAATGGGAATATTGAAGAAGCATATAACATGCTTTCTGAGGAGTGTAAAAATGAATTATATACAACAGTTAATGTATTTAAGGAGAAGTATTATAATTTGATTTTTACAGAAAAAAGAAGCTACGATAGTATGCTATGGATAAATACAAATACAAGAAATACATACAGAGTTGAGATAATGCCAGATTTATTGGCGACAGGCAAAAAGGATATTATGCCAATAGAAGAATATTACACAATTATAAAAGAAGATGGAAAATATAAGTTGAATATAAATAGATTCATAGGAAAAGAAGAAATTAATGTAACGAAAAATGAATTAGGTATTAACGTTTCAATAGTTTCTAAGAAAATGTATATTGATTATGAAATATATGAAGTTAGAGTAGAAAATAAATCAGGAAGTAAATTAATATTTAATACAAAAGAAGATGCAAAGTCAATATATTTACAAGATGAAAATGAATTAAAAAGTATAGCTTTTTTAAATGAAATAGCTAACAATGAGTTGGAGATACCAGTAGGTAGTAGTAGGACATTAAAAATAAAATTTAATAGAGGATATAAACCCAAAATAGATATATTAAAAATAGTATTTCAAGATATAAATATAAACGGCCAAAAAGAAACTTTAGAAGTAGAGATATAATAAAAATTACATTGGAGTTAGGGAGGTGAGAAGTATGGACGAACAACAAGAAGAGAGAAATCAAAGCCAAAGTTTTACAAAGCAACAGATGAATAAAGGAAAAGAGAAACTAAAAGAAGAGGGGAAAAAGAAGGCAAAACAGAAGATAATACAATTCTTGGCAGCAAATCCCCATGTAGTAGTAACACTTTTGGCTATTCTGGCAGTAGTAATTGTATTAACCATTTTTATTGGTGGAGCAGTGTATGTTGTAGATAAATGGCAAGAAAATGGTGTCAATGATTCTAAACAACAAGCGATGGAAATTTCTTATACAGGAAATACTTCCACCACAACTACAGATGATAATGGAAACACTATTAATAAAATTGTAGTTCAACCTAATAGTAAAAAAGATGGATATGAGATTGCATATAATAATGATCCTAAAAATTTAGAAAATATAAAAAAGAGATTAGAAGCAGAAACATCAAGATCAGCATCTGAATTTAGCGATTTTGAACTTGCAGTTCTTGGTTCACTAATGGATAATGGAGCAAACTTAGATTATTATACTGCAGAACAACTACATTGTTTTCCAGCATTTATTAGAGCGGAAGCAGCAACGCAGTTCCTAGATTTGAGGAGAAATGGAGAAAAATTTAAAAATGGAATATATACACCTATGCAATTAAGTGACTTTTCACAAAAAAATAATAATGAGGTATCAGGCGTAATATTAGTTCAGAGAACTAATACCAATGGTAATACTTCTACTACTCTTGAATATATGCAATCAGCAGATTTTAACAAATTAGTAGTTGCTAATGATGAAAAAGTTAGAAATTATTTTACATTAAATGATAAAGGAAATCTTGTTATTGCGAAATGGGATATGGAAGAAATAGAAGTAAAAGGAGAATACCCAGAGAATCTTCCAGAGTCAGAGAAAGAAAAGACAACAGGTGAAGTATATATTATTACAACAGAAGAAATTGCATATGGTGAATATATAAGAAAATATACAATGCCTTTTGAATTTCTAGTACAATTATTAGTAGTAACTCAAGAACCGGATTTTTGTATGGAACTAGTAGATTATGTTATGGGAGGCAAAATTGTAATAAATATCCAAGAAGAAGAGACATATACGCATACTATTGAAGAAAGAACTTATACAGTATATAGCAAAGATGAAAAAAGAATAGATTATAAAATTGCATCAGTAGTAGAAATAGAATCTAATGAAAATTATTTATTGGGAGATAAACAAGATGATAAAGGACAACCATGTACAAATTATGAAGTTAATGACAAAAAAGTTACAATAGATAGAAAGTATACAAGTCACTCATATTCTTTTGAAGTTACAGAAGCAGATACATGGTTAGCACATTATACAAAAGATTATGCAATATTAAGTGGTGAACAAGAGCCAGAATATAAAGATACAGTAAGAGATATGCCTGATGATTATTCAGAAGTACCTGGTAGCGAAACTATAACAGATAGTAATGAGACTGTAAAAGATAAGAACGTAAAAAAATTTAAAAATGATCTAGAAAAATACTATAAAGATTTAATAACAATACCAGAAGTAAAATTGAAATTTGGAACAAAAAATCTATATGTTGTAGATCCAATTACAGGCGAAGAAAAATGGGAAGAAATACCAGGAAATGATGAAATAACTATTACACCTAAAGATAAAATTGCATCTACATCATTACGGAAATACTACATATGAATGTGAGCATAGTAAATTACCGTCTCAAATAAATGTAACGACAATTGAAAATGAAATACCAAGTATTAGATTTACATATAATTTAAACAATGGCAAATATGAGACTGCATACACTAAAGATCAAATTTCAGAATGTAATGTGACTAAATTAGATATAAAGAGATTTGAAAGAATAGACTTAGAAAATAATATAACTGAAAATACAATTAAATATAAATCAGATCCAAATCCAATTACAAAAACTCATATATATGCAACAGAAAGTGGAACCCCAGGAAAGGGATATGGAGATGAAACTGTAAAATATGAGAAGTTTTTGGTTGCATATAATAATAATAGAAATGTAAGAGATCAAATTAATAGTATAGATAATTGGCTATATGAGATGATGGAAGAGAGAGACAGTACTTTAGAATTTGTTGATACAGTAAAATATCTACTTTATATGTATGATGGAAAAAACAGAGGAGTGACAGAATTAAGTATAGAGGGATTATTTGAGACAAATATGAGTAATTTTGGTAGCTTTATCTATGGAGATAGTCTTGAAGAGAAAGTATGGTTTACATTAAGAGCAGAAGGATATAGTGAAGAAGCTGTTGCAGCTATTATGGGAAACATATATGGTGAATCTGGATTTAGAGCAGATGCTATAGAGAGCAATGGAGAAGGTTATGGACTTTGTCAGTGGTCATTTGGAAGAAAAAAACAATTAATAGAATATGCAAAAAGTAAGGGAAAAGATTGGAAAGATGAAGATACCCAGATTGAGTTTTTAATAGGAGAGATAACAAAAGGTGGAGGAGCAAATGGGTATGCTAAATTCCAAATGGCAGGAACTCATTATGGATATACATATTCATCATGGAAAGATGCAAAAGATATAGAAGAAGCTACAAAGGCATTTATGGCAGTGTTTGAAAGACCAGATATGACTGTTGCACATACAGATAGAAGAGTTAAAGCTGCAAAAGATTACTATAATCAATTCCATGGAAAAGAAAGAGCTGGAGGTCAATTTAATACAGGTAAGGGAGATATAATTGGAACATATACTTCTACAATTACAGGAAGAACTTTTACAATATTTAATCAGACTAGAACAGGATTAGCTAGCTCAATGGGAAGCGAATGGAGTGGATATTGTAATAAATGTGTTGCTGCATGTATTGCTACAGGATATAATGGAGGAAATGCAAATGATGCATTAAGAAGAACATTAAATTGGTCAGACATTTTAAGTGTTGATAGTAATACCAATGAATATTTTAATCAATATGGATTAACTGCAAAGGTATCAGGAAAGAATGCATATTCTACAAAGAATATAAGGGAAAACTTACTAAAAGGAAATTATATAGCAATAAGATTCAAAGGAGCAACGTATGGAAAAAGTGGTCAACAATATACTGCAAATGTCCATTGGATAGGAATAATAGGTTACAAAGAGGAAAATGGTAAAGAACAAATATTTATATCAGATTCTGGTCATGGAGCAACTGGTTGGAAAGATTTAGATGAGTTTGAGAGATGCAAGGGAACAATACAATATTTTACAATAATATCAGAAAAGTAAAAGGGAGTTTTTATGAAAAAGATTAAAAATATATTAATCATTTTAATAGTAACAGTAGTAATATTAATTGCTGGAATTTTCATAATGTTAAAAAGAAAGAGCGGACCTGGAATAACAGATACTAAAGAAGCAATAGAAATAATGGAAAAAGAAACCAGCAATAAAAAGGCTGAGAAGTTAGTTAATGCTGAGGAGTACATTGAAATTAGAACTTGCATTAATTCATATTTAAGTGAAATAAATATAAACAATTCGTCATTCTATGGATATGATGCTTCAGGAAACTATGTTAATTTAATGAGAGAAGAAGATATTAATAAAAATATGTATGGAGTTTTAAGCAAAGAATACATTGATAAAAAGTCTATTAATATAAACAATATAAGAAATTATGTGTATAAAATAGAAGAGGACTGCTTCTTTGTACCCATAGAGTTAATGAGCTTTGGTAATATAGAAAATGTAAAGACATTTGGTGTATATGGAGTAATTATAACACAAGAATATAGACCAGTAATGGAGAGTTATATGGTTGTGAATATAGATGAACATAATAATACATTTTCTATTGAACAATTATCAAATAAAGAAGAATTAAATAACTATATAGCTAATGTTCCAAATGAAATACTTGAGGAAAATAATAATGTATATTCTGGGGTTAGAATAACAAGTGAAGATTTAATTCAGGGATATATAAATGATTATAAAAGGCTTTCATTAGCATATCCTGAATTACTATACAATAATTTTTTAGATGAAGATTATAAAAATAAAAGATTTGGGAGCTTAGATGAGTATAAAAAATATATTAGTAATAATAGAAATATAATTAATAGCATAAATCCTGCTAGTTATCAAGTAACAGAGCAATTAGATTATACACGATATGTTGTGATGGATGATAATGGTAAATACTATATATTTAATTCAGAAACGCCTAGTAGTTATAAAATTTTATTAGACACATACACAATAGATTTACCAGAATTTATTGAGAAATATGAAGGAGCAACAGACCAACAAAAAGTAGCATTAAATATAGAGAAATTTATACAATCAATAAATGCAAAAGACTATAAATATGCATATGGATGCTTAGCAGATTCATTTAAGAATAATTACTTTAAAACACAAGCAGAGTTTGAAAATTATGCTAAACAAAACTTTTTTGATAATAACACTGTAGGATATAAAGAATTTAGTATTCAAGGAGACGTCTATAGTTATTCAGTAGTACTTACGAACAAGGCTACAGGGGAACAAAAAAATAAAACATTCATAATGCAACTTGGAGAAGAAACAGATTTTGTAATGTCATTTGATAGATAAGGAGGGACGATATGGACGAAAGTGATGCAATGGAAGGAAAAGATTTAGCTTTAAATGAAGTAATAAAAAATGCATTTGAGACAAAAAAAGAGGCTGATCAAAAAGGAGAAAATGCTTTTGTAAATCCTGTTTTACAAATAGGAGAAACTGCATTTGAGATTGATATAAAAAAGGATGATAAGGATAATTTATATAAAATGCATATTCTTGGAGTACATGTTCTTACTTTAGATGAAAATAATGAATTACAATTTGAACAAGGATGGGAAGAAGCACTGTCTAATAGAATAAGAGAATGTAGTGGTATGGTAAGCCAAAAGGATGGAAAAGATTTAATAGAAAATCTTAAGCAATTAGATAAAGAACTTCAAAAAGAAAGAGAAGAAAAGCAGAAGGATGAAAAAGATTTGTCTAATGATATGGAAGAAAAGGATCAAGAGGAAGAGAAGCAAGAAGAGAAAACAGAGGATGAATCTAAAGAAGAGATAGCAAAAAAATATGGTGTAAAATCAAGCCAAGTAATACATGTTTCTATGGACAAAAGAATAACTGATAATGATCGTTTCCAGGGATTAGCTAAATGGGCTAGAGAATATGATGATATTTATATATTACCAGGTAAAGATGAATACTCTTGGGATACAATTGGTATCAATAAAGATGGAGAAGAAGAGGTAATTAATAATAGGCAACAAGAAGGGAAAAATCCAGATGTAACAATAAAAAGAGTGGATGGAGAGCAAATAACTGAAGTTAGACCAATTGCAATGTATGATATTGACAGTAAACAATCATATGCTGTTGTAAGAGATAGTTCAGGAAAAACTCAAATGCTATATTGTAGACAAGAAGAGGGAGATGGAAAAGCATATTGGGGAATTGGAGTTCCAGAAGCAGATACAAAGAATGTTCGCGAAAAATCAGTTGAGGGAAGAGAATTTATGGACTCTAGAAATAATTCTTCATATGATTTAGCAAAAAAAGGTGATGAGTTGGAAAAAGGAGTAGATCTAGAGGAAAGAGGTATTCCATCTAAAAAAGGCAAGGGAGTGCAAACTGAAGAAATAGAAGGAACAGCAAGACAGAATAGGGAACTTAGAAAAGAGGATATAATTGAAGATTTACTGAAAAGAGATGGAATTATAGATAGAGCAAAAGCAATGCCAGGTTTCTACGAGAATAAAGCAGAAAAAGTATTAGCACTAATGGAAACTGATGACAAAATCACATACGAACAAGCAGTAGAGAGAGTAGAAAAAGGTGATAGACAGCCAGGAGGAAATACGCCAGACCAAAATCCAAGAAGAAGAGAACACTAAAATAGTGGGAATGACAAATTTAGATTAATAGACCATAATAAGCAAATTATGGTCTATTTTAATTAAATAAGTATTTTATATATTAAAACTAATAATATAGAATTTTATTAAATTAGTAACTTACATAATATAAATAGCAAATTTATGGTATATCACTTAAAATATATTTATATTTTAAATGATATACCATATTTTAAGGAGATAAAATTAATGAAGTTTTTTGTAAAAAATGGAATTAATAAAAAAACAGTAATTTTAGTTATATTAATTTTTAATTTAATAAATCCTAATATTTCAGAAGGATATGGAGGTGCATTGTTTAAACCTATTTTTCAACTGATATCTGGAGTAGGAGATTTATGTTTAAAGGGACTTCAGTATATGTTTATGGGAGATGGGGATATAATGGTAGAAGCACCTGATAAAAAAACATATATCATAGAATTTTCTCCAGGTGTTATTTTTTCTAACAGAGTACCTGCCTTTGATGTGAATTTCTTTAACCCAAAAGATGATTACATTTCGAAGCAAGAAAGTATAGAAATAAAAGAAATAGATAAAATAGGAGGAAGTAGTTATACTATTCCAAATGATGATATTTTAATAGAAAAGAAAAAGCTGGTTGAAAAGTATGGATATAGTTCAAGTAAAATTGAAAAAGATCAATTAGATGTATATGAAGAGCTATCAGCATGGGTAAAGAAGATTGGAACTGAAGGAACAAAAATATGTGAAAAGTGGAAATATAATGAGAAAACTTATTATTGTGTTCAACAAGAAATTCAATCACAGGTATATGTTGTAAATACATATGGAGTACTAAGTGAATGCAGTTATAATACACCTAACTCATACCAAACTACAAAATTCACATATTCTTTATCTTTATTAGAGGCAGAATATAAAGTAACGGAGGGAAGACATATACCATCTTCTGCTAGAACACTGAAGAATACAGTAGCAACATGGTATAAAGCATTAAGAGCGATAGCATTAGTAGGACTATTATCAGTACTTGTATATATAGGAATAAGAATATTAATAAGTAGTACTGGGCAAGAAAAAGCAAAATACAAGAAGATGATAGGAGATTGGATGGCAGCAGTATGCATTTTATTCCTTTTACAATATATAATGATTTTTACACTAAAGATTACAGAAAATATTACTAATGCATTAAGCGTAAATATTGTATCTGAAGATGGTAGAGATAATTTGATGAGTGATTTAAGAGAAGATTTAGGGAATCATGATCCATCCAAAATAGATTTTTCTATAACAGAAGTTTTTATAAAAACCATGATGTATATAGTATTAGTGATATATACAGTAGTATTTACTATACAATATTTAAAGAGGTTGTTATATATGGCATTCTTTACAATGATAGCACCATTAATAGCATTAACATATCCACTAGATAAAATTAAGGATGGGCAGGCTCAAGCATTTTCAATGTGGGTAAGAGAATATACATTTAATGCTCTATTACAACCAATGCATTTATTACTATATTATATGTTTGTAGCATCAGCAACTAGTTTAGTAAGTCAAAATCCACTATATGCAGTAGTAGCAATAGGATTCTTACTTCCAGCAGAGAAGTTCTTTAGAAAGATGTTTGGATTTGAGAAAGCAAGTTCAGCAGGCCAGATAGGAGCAGCAGCAGGAGGAGCATTAATAATGAATGCAATAAACAAAATGGGACATAGAAGTGGAAAACAAGCAGCAGGAAAAGCAACAGGAGGAGAAGGAACTAAAGCTACAAGAATGGCAAGTTCAAATGCAAATACAATAGGAACAGGAGGATCAAATTCAACAACAGCAGGAGGAAGTTCATCAGGAGCTTCAGGGGGAAGTTCAGGAGGAGGATTTGGATCAGCAAGAACAGCGAACACTCATGGAGCAACAATGGGAAATGCCTTGAGTGGAGGAGGAAGAAGCATAAGAAATGGAGTAAGTGCAGTAAGAAGAAAATATATAAATAAGAACACAGCAAAATCAGTAGGAAGGATGGCAAGAAGAGGAGCACTAGGGGCATTAGGAGCAGCAACATTAGGAAGTGCAGGATTAGCAGCAGGAATAGCAACAGGAGATTTAGGAAAAGCAATGCAATATGGAGCAGCAGGAGCGGGAGCAGGATATATGGGAGCAAACTATGCAGGAGATAAGTTGTTATCAGGAGAGAAGAACTTAAGAGAGACATTTAAAGAAGGAGCGATAGGACAAGACGAATATAACAATTTAAAAATGGATAAGGCATTTTATGAAAGTGATGAATTTAGAGGAATGCTAAATGATCGTGAATTAGAAAGTGGGAAAAAAGGAAGAGAAAGAACGACAGCAATAAGAAATGCAGTGCAAACATATAGAGATAATGGAATAACAGATACAAGTAAAATAAAATCAGCGATGAAAGAAGGATTATCACCACAAGAAGGAGCCTATGCGATAAAATTAGCTGGCATGATAGGAAGAAGTGGATGGAATAATCCAAAGACAAGAGAAGACTTTGAGAAGAGATATAAATCAGCAATACCAGGAGCAAGTGGAGATAAAATCTGGAAGAGCATAGAAAGCCTATTGTAATAGGGAGTTTTTTGATATATAAAATATAAAAGGCTTTATATATGTATAAACTTATAAAATTAGTTAAAACTAACTTTAGGGGTTGATATATTTATGAGAAAATTAAAAGATATTAAAGCAAAAATAATATTAGCAATTACATTATTTTTAGGATTAATGTTATGTAGTAATACAAGCACTGCTATGCTACATTATCAAACTGTTGGAACGCCTACAGGAATTGTAACAGCAACTAGCCTAAATGTGAGGCAAGGACCAGGAACTAATTTCAAAAGTATTACATTAGTAAATAAGAATGAATATATAAGAGTGTTTGCAAAAATAGGTGATTGGTATGTAGTACAAACAGATAGTAATTATATAGGTGCTGCAAGTAGCAAATATATTAAATTAGTATATCCAAATAGTTCTAATAATCAAAACTCATCAGGAGGTAGCACAAATACAACAACCAGCCAGTTAACTGCTGATGAGCAAGAAGTATTTGATTTAATAAATGCAAAAAGAGTAGCAAATGGATTGTCTGCATTAAAGATAGATGATGAATTGCAAAATGTTGCAAGAATTAAGGCTAAGGATATGGTGGACAATAATTATTTTTCACACAATTCACCAATATATGGTTCTCCTTTTGATATGATAAAGAAATTTGGAATAAGCTATAAAACAGCAGGAGAAAACATAGCAGGAAATTCTAGTAATAGTGGTGCAGTAAATGCATGGATGAATTCTGAAGGACACAGAGCTAATATTTTAAATAGTAGTTTTAATTATACAGGAGTAGGTGTAGTAAAAAGTCCTAAATATGGTAAAGTATATGTACAAATGTTTATGGGAAAATAGAACAAAAATTTGTACAAACATATTGACAAATGTAAAAAAATGGAATAAAATACAAACAATTAAAAATGCATAATAAAAAGAAGGTGATATCATGGATGAAGAAAAGTTTAACTTAGTTGATAAAAAAGAAGTATATGAAAAAAGCTATGAAGAGTTATTGAAAATGGAAGAAGAATTAAGACAAAATCCAGAAGCTACAGGTTTAGACATAGCATTTGTATCAGCAGTTGTTCTAGATAGAGAACTAGAAATGGGAATAGATAATACTATACCATGGGATGAAGTAGTCGATGAATTATTAAAAGGAACAGAATTTGAAAGTAATAACAAAAGTAGATGCAAAGAAAGACTTGCTACAAATTAAGTGGTATATTGAACAAGACTCTAAATTTTATGCAAATAAAACAGTTAATGAAATAAATAAAAGGATAAAAAAATTATTGCTTTTCCCAGAAATGGGAAAAGTAATAGATAAAGATGAGAATATAAGGCAAATTATTTATAAATCGTATAAAATTCTATATAAGTTTGATTCAAAAAATATTTATATCTTACATATAATTCATCATTCTAGAAATATTTCATATCTAAAGTTATAAATTCAATTTTTAAATTTAAAATAAATAATTATGCATTTTTAATGTTATTTAAATGTATATGTCATAAGAAAACATCTTTTTAATAGAATTTAACAAGGTGATTTTATTATGAAGAAAACTAAAAAAATTGTATCGGTTATTTTGGTTATAATAATCCTAACTATGATATTATCCATTCATACAAATACATTTGCATATGAAATAGAAGAGGATACAGACTATATTTGGTTAAAGGAAGAAATATCAAATGTTTCAACAGATCCAATAAAGGAACCAAAATTAAGTTCTAGATATGCACTTGTGCTTGATAGAGATTCAAAAGCTATTCTTTATTCTAAGGATGAAAATAAAAGAGTACCAATGGCATCTACCACAAAAATTATGACAGCAATAGTATTAATAGAAAATTTAGGTGTAAATAATGATTTTACATTAAATACGCAAATTGAAGTCTGCAAACAAGCAGGGGCAATAGGTGGATCGAGATTAGGATTAAAAACAGGAGATAAAATAACTATAAATGATTTGCTTTATGGATTAATGTTGTGTTCTGGAAATGATGCTGCAATACAGATAGCCGTAAGTATTGGAGGAAGTGTAGAAGGATTTGCTAATCTCATGAATCAAAAAGCAGAAGAACTAGGATTAAAAGATAGCCATTTTGTAACTCCACATGGGTTAGATATGCCTGAACACTATACAACTGCATATGAGCTTGCATTAATTGCAGATTATGCTTTAAATATTGAAAAGATATCAGAAGTAGTAAAGACAAAAACATATACAGTTGCTATTAATGGGAATAGTAAAACAATAACAAATACAAATGAGCTATTGGGATATTTAAATGGTGTAAATGGAGTAAAAACAGGATTTACTAATGGAGCAGGAAGATGTTTAGTAACATCAGTAAACAGAAATGGGTTTAATATAATAACAGTAGTATTAGGAGCAGATACTAAAAAGATTAGAACAAAAGATTCAATAAGCCTAATTGAATATACATATGCTAATTATGAAAGAATTGATTTAGAACAATTAATAAATGAGAAATTTAATGAATGGCGAAAGATTAATGAAAAAAGAATAAATGTATATAAAGGAAAAAAGAATAATATCAAAGTAAAATTAGGAGATTGCAAATATAAAATATATCCTATTAAAAAAGATAATATAAATGATATAAATATAGCAATGGAAAATATTCAAATTAATTTCGAAGCACCAGTGAGTATCAATTCAAAATTAGGCAACTTAATATTAAGTATTGGAGAAAATGAATTAATGGATATAGAAATATTAACAAATGAGAATATAGAGAGAAAAGGAATTGGAGACTATATTTTTGAATGCTTAGAAAATATTAGATATTGAAATAAGAATAAAGGCAAACAAAAAAGTGATACTTAAGTATCACTTTTTTGTAATTGGATTACACATCCAATTTACCGAAAACTTTTTCAACTTCCTCAAATGGAAGAGCTCTCTTAAAACCACATATTGGACATTGAGTAGCATATTTGCTAAATTCTCCACCACTAAAAATGCGATTTTTAGAAACATCATAATGTGTTTCACAGACTTTACAATAAGTTTTGAGTGTTGTTGAGTTTTCCATCATTATACCTCCTAAAATTTTTCGGAGGCTTCCCTCCGAATTAAATAAATCAGAGAGAATAAAATCCTGATATTAAAATTATACTATATTTATATAAGTTTTGCAAATCTACTATATGCAATAGTTTAAACAATAAAAAAAGATTGAAACATAATGATTCAATCTTTTTTTGGAGGCGTTGGGCGGATTCGAACCGCCGAATCAGAGTTTTGCAGACTCGTGCCTTACCACTTGGCTACAACGCCATAGTACATTATATGTAAGTAATATAAAAAAATGACTATTTTGTTTAACTTTTTGGAGCGGGAAACGGGGCTCAAACCCGCGACCTATGCCTTGGCAAGGCATCGCTCTATCAACTGAGCTATTCCCGCAAAAATTAAAGCATTACTATGATAACAAAATTTGAAAAAAAAGTCAATAGAAAAAAGAGGTAAATTTATTTATATATTGATACAAATAAATTTTACATAATTAGTTGAAAATACAAAGAAAATGCTGTATAATTAATATGTACGGTTACAACTTATATAGGTATATATGTTATAAATATAATTTGTAATTAATCGGTATAAAACTACGGAGATACAATGTTTTAGAATTTTCGACAAGAAAAGTTAAGTTCAATAATAAAATGTCATAAAAATGTCATATATTAATACTTTGACCATTGAGTCTTGAAAAAACTATTTCCGTAGCCACTTAGACAGCATTCTTGTATATGATTGAATTGCATTAAAATAAGGTATTGATTTAATTAAAAAAAACAATATAATATATACAAGCAAAAAAATAAGCTATAAAGGATGGTAAATATGAAAAAAATTAAAATTTTACTAATTGCATTAATATTAGTTTTAGGAGGAGTATTTTTAAGTAATACATATGCAGTAGAAGTAGAGAGAGAATTAGGAGCACAAATACAAAGACCATTTACTCCAGCAGAGTATATGTATACGGTAAAAGATAATCTTAAATATACTATTGTAAAAATATTTGACACTCTAGATAAAGATTCTTCTAATAACTTAATATATTCTAAAGTTCTTTATTGTTTAAGAGGAGGAGTAGGTTTTGGAACACATGGAGAAGATGTAGCAACAGATCCTGAGACATATAAGGAAATTGGTGAATTCCATAAAGATGCAGATAAAATAATAGCAGAAATGAATAAGTATAAAACAGGAGAAAATGGACCAAATTTAGATTTTAATAGAGAAGAAGAGATTACAGTAATAATCAATGATGAAACAATAAGAGGAACAGTCAAAATATATAATGCAGTATTATGGATATTAGATGAGGCATATTTACCTAGAGATAAAGAAGATAATAATGGAAAAGTTATATATAGTGAAAGTGAATACAAAGAGGAATTATTAAATAAAGCAGGAGTGCCTAAAACTCAACAAGATTCTATTACAAAAGATGATATAGAGGCAATACAACAGTTAGCAATGTGGTATTTTGCAAACTACGATGAACAAAAAGCAGATATAAATCCAACAGTATCACAAGCTACAATGAATCCAGCTCAATTTCTAAGTATTGATGGGAATAATAATATTGGAGATGAAAGAGCAAACAATTTAGACAGAATTTATCAATATTTTATAAAAGGAGCAATTGAAAATTCTAATAAATATGAAACAGATAGTTCAACAGGAATAATAAATAAAAGAATAGAAAAAAATGAATTTGAAAAACAATCTATGACAAAAACAAGTCATGATGATTTAGGACTATATAATTACTATGAAATAGGACCAGTTCAAATAAAAGGTAATGCTGGAGAAAGAAAAACAGTAAAAGCTTCAGATATCAAATTATATGATGCAACTGGAAAAGAGATTAAAGATTTTTATGAGATTGCAGAAGGCCAAGGACATAATGTTTATAGATTTGTTGATACAAATGGTGATGAAGCAACAGAACTAACTAAAGGTATTAACTACTATATAAGATTTTATAAAGCATTTGAAAAAGGATCAACAATAATTCCAATAATAGAAGAAAAAGATCAATATGATATGTCAGAAATGACTTTAAAAGTTACTACAGAATATTATAAAACAACAGCAACATTTTTAAGTGCAGGGAACAGTAGTCAACCAATAGTTGAGATAGATAGAGAAAGAATTATAGAAGTTGATGAAATAAAACCAGAGGATTCAAAAGATTTTGACTTATCATTAAGAAAATTTATAACATCAATAGAACGCGATAATAAAAATGTAGAGATAGAAGATAGAACACCAAGTATAGATGTAAGTAAATTAAATACAGAGGATAGCAGAACACATAAAAAAATAACAACAGCTACATATACACATCCAAAGAACGCCTTATTAGTAGAAACTGGAGATAAAGTAATATATACAATAAGAATATATAATGAAGGAGATTTAGATGGTACAGCTACAGAAGTAACAGATTATTTACCAGAAGGATTAGAGCTTGTACCAAAAGCTGAAAGCCCAACAAACACTAAATATGGTTGGACATCTGAAGATGGAAAAATAATTAAAACAACATATTTAAAAGATACTAATATAAAAGCATATGATTCTACAAAAACAGCATTAGATGAGGAAGAGACAGGATGGCAAAAAGCAGAAACAGGAGATAGTGGATTATATTATGCAGATGTGCAAGTAGAATGTAAAGTTATTGCACAACCAAGTTCAGAAGATCAAGATTTAAGAAATATTGCAGCAATAACTGAAGATACTGATGATGATAGAGACTCTGTACCAGGAGATCCAGGAAGAAATGACTATAACCCTCCAGCAGATAATAGCACATACAAAGAAGATGATGATGATTATGAAGATTTAGTATTACGTGGAAAAGCATTTGACTTATCACTAAGAAAATTCATAACATCAATAAAACGTAATGGAGCAGAAGTAGAATTTGATGACAGAACTCCAAAGATAGATACAACAACATTAATTAATGGAACATTTGATAGGAATGGAAATAAAGAATATACAGCAACATATGAACACTCAAAAGAACCATTAGTTGTTAAAAAAGGAGATATAATCACATATACATTAAGAGTATATAATGAAGGAGATTTAGATGGATTTGCATCTGAAATCACAGATTACATTCCAGAAGGTTTAGCTTTAATAAAAGACTATAATACAAACTTTAATGTTGGATGGAAATTACCAGAAGACTTGAATAGTGACCAAGTAATGAAATTAGTTGGAGAAGATGGATTCTATAAAACAGAGGAAGATGTAAAAAACTTTAAATTAGAGGACTTCTCAGATACAACAAGTTTAAAAGACGTTCAATTACTAACAGGAAAAATAGCAATTAAAACATCTGAACTAGATGATGAATTATTAAAAGCATTTGATAAAAATAAAACAGAAGCTGAAGAAGGATGGCAAAAAGCTGATAAAGGCGAAGGCGGATTATATTATAAAGATATTCAAGTTTCATGCTTAGTAGTTGCAGAAAATACATATAAAGATGTAATTACAAATGTTGCAGAAATATCAGCAGATAAAGACAAAAATGGAAATGATATAGTAGATAGAGATTCAACACCAAATAATAAAAAAGATCCATACACAACATGGCAAGAAGATGATGATGATTATGAACCAGTAGTGTTAAGATATTTTGATTTAGCACTTCGTAAATTCATAACAGGTGTTGAAACAAATGGAAAAACACAAAATGTAACATCAAGAATTCCAAACTTAAGTATTGATGAAGAAACTGGTAATATTAAATACACACATCCTAAAGAAGAAGCACCAGTGAAAGTTGCAAATAACGATATAGTAATATACACATTAAGAATATATAATGAAGGAACACTTGCTGGTTATGCGGAAGAGATAACAGATGATATTCCAGAAGGATTAATTTATTTACCAGATCATGATGTTAATAAACAATATGAATGGAAAATGTTTGACAAAGATGGAAAATTAACAGACAAATTGGATGAAGCACAATCAATTAAAACAGAATATTTGTCAGAAGCAAACGAGAAAGCTAAAAATAGAGACAATTTAATAGACCCATTTGATTTTAACAAAGCAATAAGCACTGAAGACCCATTTAATCCAGATTATAGAGATATAAAAGTAGCATTTAGAGTAATTGAACCTAACACATCAGATAGAGTGATTATAAACAGTGCACAAATATCAGAGGATAGTGATGATGATGAAGATTCAGATCCACATGAGTGGAATGAAGGAGAAGATGATCAAGATAGAGAATATATCTATGTAAAATATTTTGACTTAAGTTTATTAAAATGGGTAACACAAACAGTAGTAACAGTTGATGGAAAAACAACTACAACAGAAACAGGATTTAAACCAAATACAGGTAAAACAGAAACAACTGGAATTAGAGATAATAAGGCAAATGAACCTGTTGCAAAAGTAGAATTAGACAGAAAGAAATTGGATAAAACAACAGTAAAATTTGTATATAAGATAAGAATAACAAATGAAGGTGAAATTGCAGGATATGCAACAGAAATAACAGATTTTATTCCAAAAGGATTAGAATTTAAAGCAGAAGATAATAAAAAATATGGTTGGGTAAAAGAAGGAAATGATAAAGTAACAACAAGAGCATTAGAAACAGTATTATTACAACCAGGACAAAGTGCAGAAGTAGAAATAGTATTCAGATGGAAAAATGATAAAAACAACTTAGGACTAAAAACAAATATTGCAGAAATAACAGAAGACTATAATGAATACAATTCACCAGATATAGACTCAACACCAAATAATAAAAAAGACCCATATGAAAAAGAGCAAGAAGATGATGACGATTTTGCATTAGTAATATTATCTTTAAAAACAGGTAAAGGAATGTCTTATACATTGCTAATAACAACAGTCGTAACGTTACTTGCTGGAGGAATATACTTAATAAAAAAATATGTATTAAGATATTAATAAAATAAATATAAAAGATTAGGAGACTCTTAATTCTCCTAATCTTTTTCCATTATTAGGAATTTTGCTAAATTTATTTACAAATATAAAAATATTGTGTATAATTTTATTTAGGAAAAAAGGGAGAAAGATATGAATCAAATATTATTAACAAATAATTTAAATAACAATAAAAAGAATAATAAATACAGTGGAAATAATTCTGGAGATATGAAAAGAATTATTATATTTTTTAGTATTGCAATATTAGTCTTTGCAGTATTAATTATAGGAGTATATGTATATAAATTAGCTAATAAAGAAGAAGGAAAAACTATTGAAAAACCAGGGGTATCATTAGAAGAAACAGAAAGTGAAGTTAAGATAATAGCTAAAGCAGATGCTGGAATTAATAAAATAGTATATACATGGAATGATGAAGAACCTCAAGAAATAGAAATGAATGGAAGGACAAACCATGAAGAAGCATTACAAATACCAGAAGGAGAAAGTAGGTTAAAAATAGTAGTAATAGACCAAAATGGTGACGAAATTGAAACTAGTAAAGAGTTTTCTCGTGAAGAAGATAAAGAAAAACCTAAGATAGAAATAGATGAAACTATTGGAAATGGAAAAGTAAAAATAACAGCTGTTGACGAAAATAACAAATTAAAATATATTTCTTATCAATGGAATGATGAAGAACCTATAACAATTAATTCGGAAAATGAAGATCAAACTATGATAGAAACTACAATTGATGTAAAAAGAGGAAGAAATACACTTGTAGTTACAGCAGTTAATAGTTTAGATAAAGAAGATAGAATTGAGAAAATATTTAATGGAGTAAATAAACCAGTAATTGAAGTTACAAAAGAAGGAAATAGACTATATATGAAAATGACACATGATATGGGATTTGAAAAGATAGAATTTACAGTAAATGGACAAGAATATGTATATGACGAAAACTTCTCAGGGTATGATGCAGAAAAACAAGAGATATCATATCAATTTGAATTAAAAGAAGGAGAAAATATAGTAATAATTCATGCTGTTAGTACAGAAGGAACTGAAGAAGAGTATAGGGGAAGATGCGTTTATACTGCAGAATAATAAGTTATTTAAAATACAAATGATGGGAGAAATAGATGTTTCAAGAAATATATATTATTGATTGTGAAAATGAATTAGTAATGATGTTAAGAGAAAAATTTGAACAAGAGAAGACTTTTAGGTTTAAAAATATAAACCCAGTAAATCTTGAAATAGCTCTTAAAAACATACCAGATTTAATTATAGTTAATGAACAGTCGCTAAATACAAATGTAATCGAGATATGTAAAAAAATAAGAGAAAACGAAGATAACAGTATTACACCTGTTTTAGTTGTATCATCAGACAATACAGAAGAATATAAGCTATCAATCATGAAAAATAATATTGAATATATAATTTCAGCAGATGCAAGCAATGAATATATGTATTATACTATAAAGAATATAACAAGACTAATGTCTGTAAATAGAACAGTTAGCCCACTTACTGCTTTGCCGGGAAATGTACAAATACAAACTGAACTGAAAAAGAGACTTTTAAGAAAAGAAACTTTCCAAGTTTTATATTTAGATTTGGATAATTTTAAAGCATTTAATGATGTATATGGATTTATAAAAGGTGACGAAATTATAAAATTAACTGCAAGAATAATTACCAAAAACATACACACATTAGAAGAGTCTGATGTCTTTGTAGGACATATAGGTGGAGACGATTTTGTTGCAATAGTTGATGAAAATGTTGACCATGATGAAGTTTGCCAAAATATAATAGCTGAATTTGATAAAGAAGTTTTAAAATATTTTAATGATATTGATATAGAAAGAGGATATATAGAAGTTTGCAATAGAAGAGGAGTTATAGAGGAATTTCCGCTTACATCAATATCAATAGGAGTTGTAGTAGCAGACAAAAAGAGATTTTCGAATATATTAGAAATAGGAGAAGTTGGAGCACAAGTAAAACATTTAGCTAAAACAACTATGGGAAGTTCATATGCTATTGACAGAAGAGACAATATTTAATTTAAAAGTATAAGAATAAAATAAAAAACATCTCATATAAATCTATTATGAGGTGTTTTTATGATTATATTAGATAAAAAGAAAATATTATTTTCAGTAGGAATTATTACAATGTTCATATTCACATATATGATAACAGGATACAATGTAAATAATTCTAAGCAGAAGGATGATATCGATATAAAAACTGTGCAAACTGTTGCACTTCCAGTAGATAGTAAAGTTATAATATTAGATGCTCGGACACGGAGTACCAGATGAAGGAGCAGAAAGCAGTTCACGGAACGACAGAGGCAGAAAGTAATTTAAAAATAGCATTGAAAGTACAAAATTTATTAGAACAATCAGGAGCAACAGTAATACTTACAAGATCTGATGAAAATGCAATATATGATATAGATAGCAAAACATTAAAACAGAAAAAAATATCAGATATTCATAATAGAGTAAAAATAGGAAATGAATCTAGTGGAGATATATTTGTATCAATACACTTAAACAAAATACCACAGCAGCAATATTGGGGATGGCAGACTTTCTATAAACAAGAGAGCCCAGAAGGGCAAAAACTTGCAACATCAATACAAAACAGCCTAAATGAATCAATACAGAAAGAAAACACAAGAGTACCAATGAAAATAGATAATATATATATCGTAAAACATGTAGAAATACCTACAACAATTGTAGAATGCGGATTTTTATCAAACCCAGAAGAAGAACAATTATTATTAACAGATGATTACCAAAACAAATTAGCATGGGGAATATATACAGGAATAATGGACTATTTTTATCAAAATTAAAAGAAAAAGAAATTTTCCGCTCGGAGCGATTTCTCCATATCCTAAAAGAAATTTTTCGCTTGGAGCGGTTTCTCCTCACGCCGGGTTTTAGTATGTCAAATATTGCAGAAAAAAGACGTAAAGTTTTAGTTGAAAATTATATAAAAATTATATAAAATAATAAATATTTATTTCTATAAATTTTCTTAATTAAATTTCCAAAAATTAAATTTAATATGTAAAAGGAGACAATAATTGACTAGCATTTCTAAAAGTTGGTATAACAGAGGATTTTTCCATATTATGGTACAAGGGCTAAACAAGGAATATATTTTCGATAAGCATTATTATAAGGAAAAATATATTAATCTAATAAAAAGGTATAAGGAGAAGTATGAGATTTTGTTAATTGCATATTGCGTTATGGGAAATCATGCACATCTTTTAATTTATACTGAAAATATTAATGATTTGTCTATGTTCATGCAAAATATAAATTCAAAATTCGCAATATATTATAATAAATATATTGGTAGAGTGGGATATGTATTTAGAGGGAGGTTTAATTGGCAATATATAAATAATGAAGTTTATTTATTAAGGTGCTTAAGATATATACATATGAATCCAGTAAAAGCAAGTATGGTAGAAAAGGAAGAGGATTATAGGTATTCAACTTACAATGATTACTTGAACAAGACTGGAATTGTTAATGATATTGTTATAAGTAAAATGTTTGGGAGTGTAGAAGGGTATATAGAAAAGTTCTTAAATATTTCAGACAAAGAAATTGAGATTATGGATATAGACAGAGAGAATGTAAATTTAAAGATTGCAATAGATGAATTTTTACAGAACAATAATATAAAGATGGACATAATAAAAACTGATAAACAAATGTTAGAGAAATTGTGTATAGAGATAATTTTAAACAAAAAATATAGACAAGCTAGAGTAAGTGAATTATTAGGAATAAGTAAATCGAAAATTTCAAAAATAATAAATGAATTTAAAATTAAGAATGGAGAAATTGCTCCGAGCGAAAAGTTTAAATCTGATTGAAATAAGATAAGTAAAATGATAAAATAAATAAAATGGAGAAATTGCTCCGAGCGAAAAGTTTTAAAAAGGGGTTAGGCATGAAAGATTATATAAGGGTAATTGGAGGAGGACTTGCAGGGTGCGAAGTTGCTTATCAAATTGCAAAAAGAGGAATAAAAGTAAAACTATACGAAATGAAACCAAATGTATTTTCACCTGCGCATTCAAACACTAATTTAGCAGAGGTTGTTTGTAGCAATTCTTTTAAATCAAACTCTATTACAAATGCGTGTGGCTTATTAAAAGAAGAATTAAGGATATTAGACTCTTTATTAATAAAATGTGCTGATAAAACAGCGGTGCCAGCGGGACAAGCTCTTGCAGTTGATAGAGAAGAATTTTCAAAGTTAGTAACAAGTGAAATAGAGAAAATTGATAATATTGAAATTATAAGAGAAGAATTTTATGAAGATATAGAAGATGATTGTATTACAGTAATTGCTACAGGGCCATTAACATCAGAAAAAATGGAAAAACAGATACTTAAACTTACAGGTGAAGATAAATTATATTTCTATGATGCAGCGGCTCCAATTGTAGAAAAAAATAGCATTAATATGGACATAGCATTTTATGGAGATAGATATTCACAAGAGAAGAAAAAAGAAGAAACTATAGATGAATGGAAGAAGAGATTGGAAAACCAAGATGATACAAGTTATATCAATCTTCCTTTTACAGAAGAGGAATATAAAGAATTTTATAATGCTCTAATAAATGCAGAAATTGTTAATTTACATGAATTTGAGAAAAGGGAGATATTTGAAGGGTGTATGCCAATTGAAGTAATGGCTAAAAGAGGAGAAGATACTATAAGATTTGGACCGTTAAAACCAGTAGGATTTGATGATCCAAGAACAGCAAGAAGACCATATGCTATTGTTCAATTAAGGCAAGACAATGAAGCGGGAACACTATATAATTTAGTGGGATTTCAAACAAATTTAAAATTCGGAGAACAAAAAAGAGTGTTTTCAATGATACCAGGATTAGAGAATGCTGAGTTTGTGAAATACGGTGTAATGCATAGAAATACATATATTAATTCACCAGTACTATTAAACAGTACATTTAATTTGAAGAATAAAACTAATATATTTTTTGCAGGACAAATTACAGGAGTAGAGGGCTATGTTGAATCAATTGCATCTGGATTGTCTGCTGGAATAAATGCTGTTAAAGTATATAATAATAAAGATGTAGTAGAGTTTTCAGAAGAAACCGTAATAGGTGCATTATCTAAATATATATCAACACCAAATAAGAGATTTCAACCAATGAATGCAAACTTTGGAATTTTACCTCCATTGGAACAGAAGATAAGAGACAAACATGAGAGATATAAAAGGCAGGCAGAAAGAAGTCTGACAAATATTACCAAAATATTACAAATATATTAAAATTACATAACCATTTACAGAAAAGTTGCAAGAAGTGTAAAAATATGCTAAAATATACATAACATTTCTTGTAAGGAGGAATATGTATGAGTAAATGGGAAGATAAATATAATAGGTATAAAAATGGTGGTATTGATAATGCAATTAGTGTATTAGCTGCAAAAGGTATATCAACAAAGGAAGATAAAAAAGAATATAAAAAATTAACTAAAATAAAAGATAGAATGCCACAAATTGAAAATATTGTTGAGTATAGAAACAAACTTAAAGATGAATTAAAACAGCTAAAAGATGAAATGGAAATAAGAAAGAATCTGGAGCAGGCAACTGATAAAAAAGAAGATCTAGAAGAAAAGATAACTAAGTATCAAAGTAGATATGAAGAAATTAATAAGGAATTAAAGAATAAAGATTTAAAAGAAGATGACAGGAAAAAACTAGAGTCTGAAAAATTAGAAATATCAGAAAAAATGCCAAAAGCGCAAGAAGAAAGAGATAAAGCAGAAGATACATTGTTTAAAGGCTTAGGAGAAAAAAGAGAACTATCTGCAGTGCCAAAGCAAGAAATGAATAAGAGAATTTTCGAAACACAAAACAAAATGAGTAAATGTAACTTAGTTGCTAAAAATCTATTGGATGGATTAGGCTGGGAGCAAATAGACATGAAATTAGACAACTGGCAAGACAAAAAGTTCACAGCTAAAGATGATAAAATGGCAAAAGATATAGAAGAAGCTAAGAAATTAAGAGAAGAAAAGGTAAATAATTTTGAATTAGATAGAGACAAAATGATCGATTTGAATGAATTAGTAAATGTAGAAGAGAATAAATACAATAAACCTGCACTTACATTTGCTGATAAGCATCCAAGACTTGCAAAAATAGGAAAATTCTTTAAAAACATAAAAGATAGATTTACTAAAAAGGAAGAAAGTCCTAACAAAGAAGAAATAGAAGAAATAGAAGAAATCAAAGAGGAAAAGCCAGAAGAAGTTAAAGAAGAAAAATCATTCAAAGAATATATAAAAGAAATTGCAGAAAAAGGAATGGACGGAATAGCATCAGAAGAGAAAGCTGCAAGGCAAGAATCAGCAAAGGCTAAACTTGATGAAATGAGAAAGGCAAACAGAGCAGCAGAAGCTAAGAAGTTTGGACAAGAATATGCAGATAAATCAGATTACAGAAGTAAAGATGATGAAGAAGAAAGATAAAAAGTAAAAGACCTATATAGAAATGTATAGGTCTAATTTTTTTGCCTAAAATCTAAAAAACTTTGTAAAAACTATTGCATTTTAGTAATTTATCATATAAAATATGACTAAAGTGGAACGAAGTGGAGGAAAGTGGTATAAAAATCCTCTATATGGAAAAGAGGTGGAGCATTTGTTAATAGGCGAATATGAACACAATATAGATACAAAAGGCAGACTTATAATGCCAGCAAAATTAAAAGAAGATATAGGCGAAAAATTTGTTATAACACAAGGTCTAGATGGATGCTTATTCGTGTATTCACAAAACGAATGGAAAAACTTCGAAGAAAAATTAAGAACATTTCCACTTACAAACAAAGATGCAAGAGCTCTAAAAAGATTTTTCTTAGCAAGAGCAACAGAATGTGAAATTGACAAACAAGGAAGATTCTTAATAACAAGTAATTTAAGAGAATTTGCAGGGCTTGAAAAAGAAGTAGTAATTATTGGAGTTTTAGATAAAATAGAAATCTGGAGCAAAGATAAATGGCTTAAATATAGTGAAGAAGAAAATCTAGCAGCTGATGAGATTGCAGCAAGAATGGAAAACTTAGGTATATAACTTGCAAAAGTTTATATAAAATACGAAAGATGTAAAGTGGTACACAAAAGATAAGTTTAAAATACAAAAGATAAATAAGTTAATTCTTACAAAAGAAAATTAACACATAAGAAAAAGAATAAAATTACAAAAGTGGAAATTTCACAAATGAAAAGAAATATAATTTACGAAAGTAAAATATATATACACAAAAGATAAAGTATTAAGAAACAGATGAATTAGTAGTTTTTAAGAGGGGCTACAAAGAACACAAAAGAAAAAGTAGGCAGGTTTAACCTGCCTAAGTAAGCACAAAAGATAATAATAAAACAAAACAGGAATGACAGTTGGTACGAATATTTATACCAACTGTTTAAACTATATGTAGAATATAGATGAGGTAATAATTGTGAAAAAAGAATTTAATCATATTCCAGTAATGCTTGAAGAATGCATAGATTCTTTAAATATAAAATCAGATGGCATTTATATAGATGGAACAATGCGGAGGTGCTGGACATAGCTATCATATAGCAAAAAAATTATCCAAAAAAGGATTGCTAATAGGAATAGACAGAGATGAAGAGGCTTTAGAAGTAGCTAAAGAAAGATTAAAAGAATTTGATAATATAAAATATATACATGATAATCATGACAATATAAAAGAAGTAATAGAAAGATTAAACATAGAAAAAGTAGATGGAATATTACTAGATTTAGGAGTTTCATCATATCAGATAGATGAAAAGACAAGAGGATTTACATATATGCAAGATGGACCATTAGATATGAGAATGGACAAAACTCAAGGTTTGACTGCTGAATATATAGTAAATAATTATAAAGAAGAAGACTTAGCAAGGATCATATATGAATATGGTGAAGAAAAATTTTCTAGAAGAATTGCAAAGAATATTTGTGAATATAGAGAAAAAGAAAAAATAACAAAAACTTCAAAATTAGTAGAAATTATAGAAAAAAGCATACCAAAAGCACATAATGAAAAGCAAGGGCATCCAGCAAAAAGAACTTTTCAAGCAATTAGAATAGAAGTTAATAATGAAATTAAGCCTTTATATAATACAGTGTTAAATTCAATAGAGGCATTAAAAAGTAGAGGAAGGCTATGTATAATAACATTTCATTCATTAGAAGATAGAGCAGTAAAACAAGCATATATAGAAGCAGTTGGAAAATGTACATGTCCACCAGGACTTCCATACTGTGTGTGTGGCAAAAAAACATTGGGAAGAGTAATTACAAAAAAACCAATATTACCAAGTGATGAAGAAATAAAAATAAATTCTAGAAGCAGAAGTGCAAAATTAAGAGTATTCGAAAAAATATAAGAAGAAAGGTAGGTGTATATAATGCCAAGGAATTTTAATAAATATCAGTATGAAACAAGTCCAAGAAAACTTGAACCAGAATATACGCCTATAAAAGAACCATATAAAACAAAGAAAACTACAGCGAGAAAAGTAAAGAAGACTAGTAACAATAATAGAGCAAAACAATTAAAAAAACAACAGAACAAGGCGATAAAATATTTACTAATAGGATTTGCAATAATCTTCGGAATATGCTATAGAAATTCACAGATAGATGAGAATTTTGCTAAAGTACAAGACTTAAAGCAAGAAGTTGCAGAAGTTGAAAAACAGAATGCACAATTAGAGATCTCAATAGAAAATGGATTGAATTTAAGTAATTTAGAACAAGAAGCAAAAGAAAAATTAGGAATGCAAAAATTAAATTCAAAACAAACAATATACATTACTCTACCTAAAAATGACTATATAGAACCAGCAGCAGAAGAAGTAATAATTGAGGAAAACGAAGGTGGAATAAAAGGTATAATAAATACAATTTCGAATATATTTAAATAAGATTAGTATTAATTAATAATAAATACTAATCTTATTTTATTATATTATGTTTTGAGGTGCTTACATGAAATCTACAGGTATTAGTAGAAAGAGAAGATTAAGAAGTATATTGTTTATTGGATTTACAATATGTATGTTATTAATTATAAGAGTAGGAGCAATACAATTTATTCAAGGATCAGAATTACAAGCAATGGCATATAGTCAGCAAACATTAAATAGAAAAATAAATCCTAAAAGAGGGACAATATATGATTCAACAGGAAAAAACATACTTGCTGTAAGTGCAAGTGTAGAGACTGTTTCTGTGACTCCAAGGAATATAAAGAAAGAAGATAAAGAAAAAGTTGCTAGAGTTATGGCCGATATATTTGATTTAGATTATGAAACAGTACTAAAAAGAGTAAGTAAAAACAGTTCAATTGAAACAATTGTTAAAAAAGTAGATAAAGAGCAAACAGATAAATTGAGAGCTTGGATGAATGAGAATAATATAATTAATGGGATAAATATAGATGAAGACACTAAAAGATATTATCCGTATGGAGCTCTTGCTTCAAATGTAATAGGTTTTACAGGGAGTGATAACCAAGGATTAGAAGGAATTGAAAGTAGATATGATGATATTTTAAAGGGAAGTACAGGTAAAATATTAAAACTAACAGATGCAAGAGGAACAGACTTAGGCAATGAAGGAGAAGACTATATTGAAGCAATTGATGGAAATGATGTTGTTCTTTCTATAGATATGACTATACAATCTATAGCAGAAAAGTATTTAAAACAAGCATGTATTGATAATGTATGTACAGATGGTGGAAATATATTAATTGCTAATCCAAAGACTGGAGATATCTTGGCAATGGCTGGATATCCTAATTATGATTTGAATAATCCTTACAAAATTAATAATGAAGATTTGGAATATGTATGGGATACATTATCATCAGGAGATAAATCTGAGGCTTTGCAACAAATGTGGAGAAATAAAGCAATATCGGATACATACGAACCAGGTTCTACATTTAAGCTACTTACATCATCTGCAGCCTTAGAAGAGGGAATAACAGATACTGATAATTCAGGAGAATTCAATTGTGGAGGATCAATAAACATTGCAGGAACAAGAATTAAATGCTGGAGATACTATAGACCACATGGAGCCCAAAGTCTAAGGCAGGCATTAATGAATTCATGCAATCCTGTATTTATTGGATTACGGACAAAAAATGGGAGTAGAAAAATATTATGATTATTTAGAGAAATTTGGATTACTAGCAAAAACAGGCATTGACCTTCCAGGTGAAGCAGGTAGTATATTTTTAAAAGAAGATAAAGTAGGCCCAGTTGAACTTGCTACAATATCATTTGGCCAAAGATTTGAGGTAACACCAATACAGATGGTCATGGTTGTTTCAACAATTGCCAATAACGGCAGAAAATTTACACCAAGACTTGTTAAGGCAACCATAGATAGTCAGACTGGTGAAAGAACAGATATAGAACCGATACAAGGAGAACAAGTTATATCAGAGGAAACTTCAAAAAAAGTACTTAGCATGATGGAATCTGTAGTATCAGAAGGAACAGGAAAGAATGCTAGAGTTAAAGGCTATTCAGTTGGAGGCAAAACAGGAACATCAGAAGATGGTGTAAATACAAACAAGTATGTTACTTCATTTGTAGGAGTTGCTGACATAAATGATCCAGAAGTGGTAATATTAATTCTATTATATAATCCAACAGGAGAGGGAGGACACCAAGGAGGTGAGTGAGTAATTTTAACAACACATTACTGATTTTAAAAGCTAATTGATAGCTATTTTTTTTGGACAATTTTCAAATAATTATACTTTTTTATAGTTTCATTGCATATATCTAGAAAGAGAAGAGTTTCTAATAGGAATTGATAGTATAAAGATTTTCAAAAGGGGAATGAAGATTGGCTAATAAAGAAAAGAAAATAGACTATATTACAGATACAGAAAATATGTGTAGTTTAAAAATCGATGATATGATTATTAATTTAGAATATGCAGACAACAAAAAAAGCTTTAAAGAATGTATCATAAATATATTAAAGCTAAAAAGTAATAAATATTAAGACTGAAATAAGGAGGAGAAGATTTAATGGCAGGAAGAAAATCAAAATATTCTCCTAATCCAAATATAACAAATAGAAAGATATGGTCAGTTGCATTATATATAAGACTTTCACAGGAAGATAGTGATAATGGAGTAGACAAGCAAGAGAGTAATAGTGTAACAAGTCAAAAAAACTTATTAAATGAATATGTAAATGCACATGATGATTTATTACATTATGATACCTATATAGATGATGGGTTTACAGGAACAGACTTTAATAGGCCATCATTCCAAAGATTATTAGAAGATATGAGAAATGGGAACATCAATTGTGTGATAGTAAAAGATTTATCAAGGTTAGGAAGAAACTATATAGAAGTAGGAAACTATATAGAGCAAGTCTTTCCATTATTTAATATAAGGTTTATTGCAGTCAATGATCAAGTAGATAGCTTTAAAAATCCAGCTAGTACAAATACCATTTTAGTACCGTTCAAAAATCTAATTAATGATGAGTATGCAAGAGACACATCAATTAAGATTAGGACATCTTTAAATGGAAAAAAGAGAAAAGGAGAATTTATAGGAGCTTTTCCATCATATGGATATATAAAAGATCCAAAAGATAAGCATAAGTTAATAATTGATGATAGTGTTGTAGATATTGTAAGAAAGATATTTGACTGGAATGTAAATAAAGGATTGGGTAAAATTGCAATTTGCCATAAGTTAAATGAATTAGGAATTTTAAATCCTACAGGACATAAAAGACTTGAGTTAGAACAAAATTATAACAACTATGGAATTCAGGATAATACATATACTTGGACACCTTCTACAATAAAAAATATTTTAAGTAATGAAGTGTATATAGGCAATACTGTTCAGGGGAAAAGAAGGATTAAAAGTTATAAAGTACACAAAGTAGAAATGGTTCCTAAAGAAGAATGGATAAGAGTAGAAAATACACATGAACCAATAATTGATAAAGAGACTTTTGCAAAAGCTCAAGAACTAAGCAAGAGAGATATAAAAGCATCTCAAACGACAAAAGAACTATCAGTTTGGGCAGGTTTTTTAAAATGTGCAGATTGCATGCGAGCAATGAATAAAAAAAGTAGCACCAACAAAAATGGTAACAAATATGAATACTATATTTGCAGTACATATAGAAAAAAATCAAATAATTTATGTACAAAACACAGTATAAAAGTAGAGAGTTTAGAAAAAGCACTTCTGAAAATTATTAATTTACATATTAAATTATTAATTGATATAGAAGAAATTTTAAAAGAGATAAAAGATAGTAGTTTAAAAGATAAAAGAAATGAAGACATGAGAAAAATAATAATGTCAAAACAAAATGAAATATCTAGAATATCAAATTTTAAAAGAACACTGTATGAGGACTGGAAAAATAAAGATTTAACAAGAGAAGAATATTTAGAATATAAAAATAAATATGAGATAGATATAGAAACTATAAGACAGAGTATAGAAAAACTTGAAGGAGAGATGCAAAAATATGAAAGTGAAAATGAGTTAAATAATGTATGGATAGAAGAATTCAGAAAGAGAGAAAGTATAAGTGAATTATCAAGGGATATAATGATGGAATTAATAGATTGTATATATGTACATGAAAACGGAAGCATAACTATAAAATTTAGGTTCGAAAAGCCAATAGATATAGGAAAAATACAAAAAAATAATTTACATAACCTGAAAAACGTGGTATAATAAACATATATTTGTAAAAAAATGGAGGTTTTTATGGAAGAAAATATAGTAGCTAATAACAGTAAAGCTAAATATTTGCTAAAACTAAGTATTTGTTTTGTACTATTATTAATATTTTCTTTAGTACAAGATCCTAAAATAAATGCTGTTATGGCTGATGAAACAAAGGATATTTCAGTTCAATCATCTGAAAAAGAATTTTGCTATTTGTCTGACATACCTTATGTAGCAAACCAATCAAGTGCTGGCTGGGGACAAATTAGTATGGACAAAGCAGGTGATGGAAATCTAATTTCTGTAAAAGTAGAAGGAGCATATTATGCTTTTGAAAAAGGAATATGGGCACATGCAACTTCAACATTAGTATATGATTTAACAGATTATTCAGAATATGATTATTTTATTGGATATGTAGGTTTAAACAAAACTGCTGCTAGTTCTAGCAATGGTGTTAAATTCTATATATATACATCTTTAGATGGAGTAAATTGGGAATTAAAAACAGCTGAGGAACCACAAATTATGAAGGCAGGTACGGATGCTGAATTTATTAAAGTTGATATTAAAAATGCAAAATATTTAAAACTATATGCTGATAGTAATGGAAGCAATGGTAATGATCATTCTGTTTATGCAGATGCTAAGTTAATTAAATCAACATATAAAGAAGTTGGTGAAGACTTAGTTCCAAGTATAGAAGAACTTGATAGAAAAATAAAAACTGAATTTGCAAATGCTGATTTAACAAATAAAGAATATGAATTAGCTATTCTTCAGAGAAAATTTGTTGCAAATGTTGGTAATTATGCATTAAAAAGATTCTTAGGAGAAAGTGAATCTAATAAAGAAACATACTTGTGGTTAACAAGCAATGTAGAAAATCTTAGGTTATATATGTTAGGAGGAGCCCCTAGTGGAGGCTACTATAACTCCTTAAAAGAATTAACAAGATTACTTCAGGCATATAAAAGTGATTTTGATAATAAAGAGCCAATTAATGAAGGTAAAGATACAAAAGGTAACCTTTATAAAAGAATGGCAATAACATTATCGCTTACTCATTCTACAACAGTAGGATTATGGATGCAACCAAGTAGTAAAGAGAATCAGTCAGATGCTGTAGAACGTTATAGACTATACAAAGAAATGTATAATCAAGGTAAATTTAAAGTTACTGAACAGGGAAAAAATAATGCAACTCAAACTATAGATATTACACCATGGTTTGAAAGCTATAACATAGAAGAAATGAGATGGGTTTTAGGTACAGCAATTGATGATGAAGAAATCTTATGGCTAAATGAATATACACAATCACGTATAGATAAAGAGCCAGCAAGAGCATGGAGTTACTTAACACCACACCCTTACATGGCATATGTTTGGCCAAATTATTCAAATGATGTTTATTATGCAGAAGAAAATATAGAATATTTTAATGAATTATTTTCTGTAGATGGAAAAGGATTATTTGATTATGGAATAACAAGAGGTACACCAGACTATAAACTATATAAATTATGGATGAACTTTAGAAATAAATTTGGTACTGGAGCAGTTTGTGGTGGTA